>CAINGT010000013.1 GCA_903848655.1 uncultured Sphingomonadales bacterium | reverse complement strand
GCTACGCGCTGCCACCTCCCCCAAAGGGGGAGGAGCTACGAGACGCCATTTTTGCGCGAAACCTCCGCAGACACAAACTCGGCGTGTTCGCAACGTTCCTTACGTCGCAAAGATATCCGCAAACCGGTTGCGCAGTTCGGCTTTGAGCACTTTGCCCATGGCGTTGCGCGGAAATTCGGTGACGATGCGGATGGCTTTGGGCTGTTTGAACCGTGCCAGTTTCTCTTGCGCCACCGCTGCGATCAGCGCGGCATCCATGTCGGGGCGATCCGTGGTCACAACCGCGACCACGGCTTCGCCGAAATCGCGATGCGGCACGCCGATAATAGCCACGTCGGTCACGCCATCGACTTCGGCAAGCACCATTTCCAATTCAGCCGGATAGATGTTGAAACCGCCGGAAATGATCAGGTCTTTTGATCGCCCCGCAATCGTTACGCGCCCGCTGGCATCGCGCCAGCCGGTATCGCCGGTCACGAAAAAGCCATCGGGGCCGATGGCTTGCGCTGTGGCTTCGGCGCGGCGCCAATATCCGGCGCACAAGTTCGGCCCGCGAATTTCGATGTCGCCGATTTCTCCGACACCAAGCTCTGCCCGCGCTTCGCCGCCCACCACCCGCAGTTCCACGCCGGGCAGCGGATAGCCGACTGTGCCCGCGATCCGGCCATCGCGGTCATAGGCGTTGGAGGTAATCATCACCGCTTCGGTCATGCCATAGCGTTCAAGGATGCGCTGCCCGGTCCGCGCTTCGAACTGCGCGAACACGGATGGCAGCAAAGGCGCGGAGCCGCAGACGAACAGGCGAATGGTGGCCGTGGCGGCGCGGTCAAAATCGGCGCGATCCAGCAGCCGGGTATAAAATGTCGGCACGCCCATGAACACGCTGACCGTCGGCAGCAAGGAAACGACTTTCGCGGCATCGAACCTGCCCAACAGATGCACCGTTGCGGCGCTGTACAGCCCCAAGTGCAGCGCCACGAACAAGCCATGCGCGTGAAACAGCGGCAGGCTGTGCAGGATCGCATCCGCATCCGAAAACCGCCAGACATCATGCAGCGCCGCCACATTGGACGACAGATTGCGATGCATCAGCATGGCACCTTTGGGCCGACCCGTGGTGCCGGAGGTGAACAGGATCGCGGCAAGGTCGCTCGCGGCCATTGCTTCGACCGCAAAGTCCGGTTCGAGCCGCGCGGCGAGTTCGCTGAACGAACCCGTGCCGTCCGGGTTCAGCGTGGCGCGCGTCAGTCCGTCACCCTCGGGTGGAACCGCTGTGGCGGACCCATGCACCAGCAGCGCCGGCGCTGCGTCTTCGATCAGCAGCGCCACTTCGCTTGCCGTATAGGCCGGGTTCACCGGGACAAAGATCGCGCCCGTGGCCAGCACCGCAAGGTAAGTGAGCGCAAACCCCGGCGAATTTTCTGCTTTGACCATCACCCGGTCGCCGCGCTTCACACCCAGCACCGCAAGCGCGGCGCGCGCGCGGCCAATCGCGGCGGGAAGTTCGCCGAATGTGCAGACCACGTCATCCTGCCAGATCAGCGCGGGCTTGGCTGCGAACCCGGCGTGGCGGGACAGGAAAATGGCAATCAGGTTCTCGTTCATGGCCTTGCTCTTTCCGACATGCATCATGCTTCGGCGCAATGATCCGCCACCAGCCTGCGAAACAGCGGCCCGTGTTCGATCATCGTCCAGTGCCCGCATTTGGCGATGGTGTGGAGTTGGGAATTGGGCAAGTGCTGGTGCAGATTCCACGACACCAGCGGATCGACCACTTTGTCGTCGCGCCCGTGCACGAGGAGTGTTTCGTGCGTTATGGCTTGCAGCGCGTGGATCGGCAGGCATTGCGCATCCAGCCAGCGCTGACGCGGTGCGGGGAACAGCCGGTGGAAATGATCGAGCGCGCCGGGTCGTGAACAGGCTTTAAGCCGCATGGCCACGAGCTCGTCTGTCACCAGCGCCTGATTCCACGCCATCGCGCGCATCGCCTGATGCATATGGTCGGCAGTCGGCTTGAAATCCCACAGCAATTCGAGATTGGCGTTGACGCGCGAGGGCCAGCCGCCCGGCCCCATCAGCACCAGCCGCTCGAACCGGTCCGGATGCTTCCACGCCAGCCACAGCGCGAGCGAACCGCCAAAGCTGTTGCCCACGACATGCACTTTTGCAACGCCGAGCACGTCGAGCAAAGCAATGATCTGTTCGACCCACGAATCCATAAAGCGAAACGCAAAGTCATCCGGGGTTTCGGTATAGCCGAACCCGACCAGATCGGGGGCGATCACCCGGAATTTGTCCTGCATCGCCGGAATGAAGCTGCGCCAGTTTGCCCACGCGCACACCCCCGCGCCCGACCCATGCAGCACCAGCATCGCAGGCCCGCTGCCGTGATCGTGGACATTGGTGCGATAGCTGCCAGTTTGCACGAACCGGCCAATTTCAGGGTTATCGCTCATGCCATATCTCCACCCGCGCCTTGTCATAGACTTTCAATCGAAATTCTATCGCACCGTTAGCCTGTCCGCGCCAGAAGCTCAAAATGTTTCTGGACAGACCGCCAATCTAGTTTAAGCTTAAAAAAGTTTGGAGAGCGGGGTCAATGCCGACACACACGTCCTTCGATGCGCACGGGCCAGACCGACGGGCTTTGCTAAAGTCTGCCGCGCTCGGCCTGTTCGCCTACACTGTGGCCGGAATCGAAACGCTGCTGTCCCCCGCGCAAGCCCGCGCCCAAGGCGCTCGGTTCACCGTGCTGTCCGACGCTGACGCCGCACTGCTCGAAGCTTTTGGCGAAGCGCTGGTACCGGGTGCCCGGGCGGCCGGGATCGCGCATTTTGTCGATGCGAACCTCGCGCGCCCGCACGCGGCATCGCTGCTCACGGTGCGCTACCTTGACGTGTTGCCGCCGCATGATGCCTTTTACCGGGCAGGCCTTGCCGCGCTCGACGCCGCAAGCCAGGCCTTGCGCGGCGCGGCTTTTGCGCAACTATCGCCCGCTGCGGCAAAGCCGCTGATCGCCGCCATGTTGCCCGGAACGATTTCCCCGTGGCACGGCCCGCCACCCGCGCTGTTCTACCTCGCGGTGCGGAGCGATGCTGCCGACCTCGTCTATGGCACCCCCGCCGCCTATGCGCGGATGAAAGTTCCCTATATGGCCCATATCGAACCACCGGCGGACTGGTAACAGCATGGCCAGCCAGCAAGCTTCGGGCCGGACCGATGCGGTTATCGTTGGGGCGGGGGCCGCGGGAAACCTGTTCGCCGCCGTGCTGGCAGAAGCGGGCAAATCGGTGCTCGTGCTCGATCCGGGGCCGGACTGGACAGCTTCGGACCTCTACAGTTCATCGATCTGGTCGCGGCGGTTGCGCTGGGGCGGTCCGGCCATCGAATCGACCGGTGCCCATGCCTTCGGGGCGGGCTTTAACACCGGGTGGGGCACTGGCGGTGCCGCGCTGCATCATTATGGCACGTGGCCCCGGCTGATGCCGTCCGACTTCACGATGAAATCGGACTTTGGCAAAGGGCTGGACTGGCCCATCGGCTATGACGATCTGCGCCCCTATTATGACCGCGTTCAGGACGACGTGGGCGTATCGGGCGATGCTGCGGCGGAAATCTGGCGGCCGGCGGGCGCGCCCTACCCACTGCCCCCGCTGGTGCAATTTGCCCAAGCGCGGCTGCTCGCAAAAGGCTTTCATGCGCTGGGCATGAAGACCGCGCCCAGCCCGATGGCGATTCTTTCGCAGGATTACAAAGGCCGCCCGGCGTGCCTCTATGATGGCTGGTGCGATGCCGGCTGCCCGATCGGCGCGCTTGCCAATCCGCTCGTCACGTATCACCCGCGCGCCATCGCGGCAGGCGCACGTTTTGTGCATGGTGCCCATGTCACCCGGCTTTTGCCCGGCAAAACCGCGCGACTGGCAAGTGGCGTCGAATATGTCGATAGCACCGGCACCACGCGCACCGCGCTTGCCGATATGGTGATCCTTGCCGCTTCGACCATTTCCAATCCGGCGATCCTGCTCAACAGCACGGGCGGTGACTGGCATGGCGGGGCGGGCAATTCGTCCGGACTGGTCGGGCGCTATTTCATGACTCATTCCATCGCCTCGGTTTACGGTTTCTTCGATGACGAAGAGACCGAAAACTATCTGGGCGTAACCGGCGCTCAGGCGACCAACATGGACCACTATGGCAAGCAAAGCCTCGGTGGCGGGGCATTCGGCAGCCTGCAATGGCAGCTCGCCCCGACGATGAAGCCCAACGATCTGCTGGGCGTGGCGATGGCCCGGGCGGACATGTTCGGTGCTGATCTGACCGCATTCATGGCGCGCGCGGTGCACCATCTGGCGGTCATGTTCGGGTTTGGCGAAGGGCTGCCGGTGCTGGAAAACCGCGTCGAACTTGCCGACCGCAGCGGCCCCGGCGGCACCCGAACACCGCGTGTCGTGCACAGCTTTGCGCCCGAGTCGGTAAAAGTGTCGGAAATGGCGGCACAACTCGGGCTGAAAATCATCACCGCTGGCGGAGCCGCCGCGCCATGGTCCGGCCCGATGGCGACCGCGCACATGATGGGGGGCACGATCATGGGCACCGATCCGCGCACGTCGGTAACCGACAGCTTTGGATACAGCCACGATATCGGCAACCTTGTCATTGCCGGACCGGGGCTGTTTCCGACGGCCGGGGCAATGAACCCCAACTTTACCAACCATGCGGTTACCTTGCGCAGCGCCGAACACGCACTGGCCCGCTGGCTCTCATAAGGTGAGATTTAGCATCGACCATTAATTGACTTTCGATTGAGATTTGCAATAAGGCCTTTGCGATAATAGCTCCGATGCATCCAAAGATGCGCGGGCAGATACCGGAACGCAGGAACCGGAACACAGACGCACCCCGGCACTCTGTCGGGCGAGAAAAAAGGGGAGTATCATGAGAACCACTTCGAAAATGACCCTGGCCGCGTGCGTTGGCGCGCTGGCAGTCGCTTGGACTTTGCCCGCGCTGGCCGAGGAAACCGCAGCGCAAGCCGCACCGCACGACAATTCTGTGCTGAACAGCGAAATCGTCGTTACCGCGCAAAAGCGGCGCGAAAACGTGCAGGATGTGGGTATTGCGATCAACGCCTATTCCGGCACCCAATTGCGCGCGCTGGGCATCCAGAAAAGCGCGGATATCGCCAGCTATTCGCCGGGCGTGTTCATCTCTGGCAGCCTTGCCGGGCAGAACACCCAGTTTACCATTCGTGGCGTGGTGCAGAACGATTTCAACGACATCGTCGAAGCGCCCAACGCGGTCTATCTCGATGAAGGCTATATCGCGATTGCGCAGGGGCAATCTTTCGCGGTGTTCGATATTGATCGGGTTGAAGTGCTGAAGGGGCCACAGGGCACGCTGTTCGGGCGCAATGCCACCGGCGGCCTTGTCCACTATGTCAGCCACTTGCCCTCGCTTACCAAGTGGGAAGGCTATGCCGATGCCCGCTCGGGCATTCTGGACAGCACCGGCCATCCCGGCGTCTACACGCTCGAAGGCGCAGTCGGCGGGCCGGTTGCCGACAAGATCGCGGTGCGCGTCGCCGGGCGCTGGAACAAGCAGGATGCTTACCTGAAGAACCTCTATCCGCTGGGTGCCGTTGGCGGATCGCCGGGCGCGGGCGCGGGTGCCGATCTTGGCAGCGACGACACGCTGGGCGGTCGCTTCACGCTATTGGCTGAACCAAGCTCGACAACGCAGATCATCCTTTCGGCCAACGGATCGCGGTCAAAAGTCAGCACTGGCCCCTACACGCAGAAAGCGACGATTGCGCAATTCGACGCAAAGGGCGAATTGATTAACGTGCTGAATGCCGGGCCTAATGAAACCCGGGCCTCAATCGGTGTGGCCGGTGGGCCGCGCGTCGTCAACGGCGATGCCGGGTCGGACCTCAACAACGATGGCGTGTTTGGCGGCCCCGGCGAAATCTATGGCCGTGCACCGGGTGCGGACTTCTTCGGCTACAAAGCGCCGGATCCCGCAACGCGCACGCTGTCGAGCGACTTTGCCTTTAAGAATCAGGGCCATGTCGATACTTGGGGCGTGAACTTGCGTGCAAAGATCGACCTGAGCGACAGCGTCAAGCTGTCGTCCGTCACCGATTACAAGAACTTCAAGAAGTTGCTGTTCATCGACGTCGATGCCGGCCCTGCCAACCAATTGGCGAACTATGGCAATGTTGATGCCGACAGCTTTACGCAGGAACTGCGGCTGAACGGCAAGGCCGACCGCCTGAACTGGACGGCGGGGGTCTATTTCCTCCACATCGACAACTTGTCGAAGAACGGGCTGAAGGCCCCGCTCAACGGGCTTGTGCCGGGCAATCCCATCGACATTGCCTCTACCGGCCACCTCAAGACCACCAGCTATTCGACGTTTGGGCAGATCGATTACGACGTGACCGACACAGTCCGCGTGATCGTGGGCGCGCGCGCGATCCGTGAGAAGAAAGACTACAATTTCATCCAGCAACTGTTTGTCTCGCCCGATCCTCGGGCCATTCAGCCAACGCAGACCGCGCCCGGTTTCCCGCTTACCATCGGGCCGATCTACCCGGGCGGCACGCCCGCACCCTATCTGGACAACGACGCGAAAACGCTTTGGGCTGGCAAAGTGCAGGTTGAATATCGCCCCGCCAAAGGCACGCTGCTCTATGCCGGTATCAACCGTGGGGTAAAGGCGGGAAGCTATAACGCCCAGCTCAATGGCGGGCTTGCCACCCCCGATTCCGCGATCAAGTATGGGGCGGAAACGCTGTGGTCGTATGAAGGCGGCTTCAAGCTGTCGATGCTCGACAACAAAGTTCGGCTGAATGGCGCGCTCTATTACTACGACTACAAGAACTATCAGTCGTTCTTGTTCACCGGGGTGGCGGGTCTGGTCATCAATGCCAATGCGCGCACATACGGCGGCGAAATTTCGCTTCAGGCGAACCCGATCCCCGGGCTCGACATGGCGCTGACATTCTCGCAGTTCGACGCCAAAGTGAAAGACGTGCCGCTGCGCGTCGGCGGGCCGATCCGCAAGGATCTTAAGCCCACTTATGCGCCGGAAACGCAGGCTTCGGGCATCGTCCGCTATGGCTGGGACATGTTGGGCGGCGAAATGGCGGCGAATGCCAATGTCTCGTATTCGTCGTCGTTCTTCTACAACTTGCGCAACTTCGATGCGGACAAGTTCAGCGCTTATGCCAACCTCGATCTGGGCTTGGCGTGGACTTCGCCCGACAAGATGTTCGAAATTGGCGTTCGGGTGGACAATGTGACCAACCACCTGATCGGGCTGCAAGGCTATGATCTTGCCGGTCTGTGCGGGTGCAACGAAGTCTCGTACAAGCTGCCGCGCACATTCTCGCTGCATACGCGCGTCAACTTCTGACCATTGGCGGCGGCCCTTGCCCGGACCGGGTGGGGGCCGCCGCATTGTTATCTCCCCGCCCGACAAGGAAGCCCCCCGCGTGGCCGCCATCAAGCGCATTCTCATGATTGTTCCGGTGCCGGTTCCGGCTGTGGCCTTGTCCGGGTTTGCCGGGCAGATCCCGCACGAACTGATCCGCCCGGATATTGCGATTGATTTCATCGGCTGCCGCCACGGCGCGAACCTGATCGATTCACCCTATGAGCAGACGCTTGCCGATACTTGGGTGCTTGAGGCTGGCGCGCGCGCCGAAGATCAGGGCTATGCCGCAGTTTGCATCAATTCGATGAGCGACAGCGGTCTGGCCGCCTTGCGTTCGCGTCTGGCGATCCCCGTGGTCGGACCGGGGCGCGCCTCGTTCTTTCTCGCCGCAGACCTTGGCAAGACATTCTCGGTGCTGACAATGTGGAAGCGTTGGCACCCGCTCTACCACAAGCTTGCGCTGGAAACCGGGCTTGGCGCGCGCCTCGCCTCGATCCGCGATATCGACGTGCGCCCGGATACCGCAGAACTGCTGGCGGGCAAGGAAGACATTGTCTTCGCCAAACTTGAACAGCAAGCGCGCAAGGCAATCGATGAAGACGGTGCCGATGTGCTGATCCTTGGTTCGACAACCATGCACCAATCGGCGGCATGGCTGGCCGCGCGCGTTGAAGTTCCAGTGCTTAACCCGGGGCTGGTTGCCTTCAAACAGTGCGAAACGCTGATCGACCTTGGCCTTGCCCAATCAAAGACCACATATTTCGCGCCGGAATCCGCCAAAGACGATTTGCTCGACCCGGTGGCGTCGCTGTTTCCATGACCCGAGCGTTCCGAATCGGGCAGATCGTGCCCAGTTCCAACACCACCATGGAAACCGAAATCCCCGCCATGTTGCGCGCGCGCGAAGCAGTTTTGCCGGAACGCTTCACGTTTCATTCCAGCCGGATGCGGATGATGCACGTGGTGAAGGAAGAACTGGCCGCGATGGACGCGCAATCGCTGCGTTGCGCCGCCGAACTTGCCGACGCGCGGGTGGATGTCATGGCTTATGCCTGCCTCGTTGCGATCATGGCGATGGGGCACGGTTATCACCGCACGAGCGAGGCCAATTTGTCCGCCGTCGCCGCGCGCGAAGGCGGGCAAGCCCCGGTGGTGAGCAGCGCGGGCGCCCTGGTCCAGACGCTGAAACAACTGGGCCACACCCGCATTGCCGTGCTCGCGCCGTATATGCAGGCACTGACCGCAACCGTGGTCGGCTACATCGTTGCCGAAGGTTTGACCGTGACCGCAGTCCAGTCGCTGGAAATCTCTGACAATCTTGCCGTCGGTCGGCGCGATCCGTTCCATGCGCTTGACGCGGCAGCCGCGCTTGATCTGTCGGGTGCCGACGCGCTCGTGCTGTCGGCTTGCGTGCAAATGCCCGCCGCCGCCGCGATTGCCGCCGCCGAAGATCGGTTTGGCTTGCCCGTCGTTACCGCATCAAGCTGCACTGTGCGCCAGATACTGATCGTGCTTGGTCTTGATCCGATTGTTCCGGGCTTTGGTGCGGCGCTTTCGGCATGACGCTTGTCGACCAGCGGTTGTCGTGGTGAAGGACTTGCCCGATAAGAATCGGCATCAAGGCCAGTCCGGAACGAGGCGTACCCCGATGAAATCGAAGTATTACCGCAACTGGCACCTTGCCAAAGATGAAACCGAATTCAAAGTAACCGAGCTTGAATTCGCGCTGATGCGGGTGATCGAAGCCTTTGCGCGCTGGGTGGCGGCGGCGGATGAAATGGTCGGCCTGTCCGAACTGAAACATGCCGAACATGTCATTCTGCATGTCATCCGGATGCAGAACCGCCCCAAAAGCGGCGCAACCATCGCACGGCTGCTCAACCGCGACGATCTGCCCAATATCCAGTACAGCTTGCGCAAGCTGGAAAGCATCGGCCTGATCCAGAAAATCAAGGAACCGGGCAACAAAAATCACAGCTATTCGATCACCAAGATCGGTGAAAATCTGACCAATGAATATTCGCAGATGCGCAGCGAAATTTTGATCCGGAAATTTCGCAGCATCGCCGAATTTGATGGCCGTGTCGAAGACGCGACCGAGTTGCTGGCGATTATCACGGGCATCTATGAAGAATCCGCGCGGTCATCAGTGTCGCTCAATCACACGACCGAACAGGAGTGAACAATGAAAACTTGGCGGCTGACGGGCCGAGGGATCGACAACCTCAATTGTGGTGACGAACATCCCGGTGCGCCCGGCCCCGGTGAGGTGCAAGTGGCGATCAAAGCGGCGGCGATCAATTACCGTGATGTCGGCGTGGTCGATGGCACTTATCCCGCTGCGGCCAACCTTATCCCACTGTCCGACGGTGCGGGCACGGTGGTTGCGCTGGGCGCGGGCGTCAGCGGGTTGACTGTCGGCGACAGCGTGGTGAACTGTTTTTACGAAAACTGGCAAGGCGGACGTGGCACGCCGGAAAACCGGGCGCGCAGCTTTGGTTCGGAACGCGACGGCGTCTTGGCCGAATTGGTGAACATTCCGGCGAGCGGGCTGGTGAAAAAGCCGGTGTCGCTCGATTTTGCCGAGGCCGCGACACTACCCTGCGCCGGATTGACCGCGTGGACCGCGCTGTTTCGCGAAGGCGGGCTGATCGCTGGGCAGCATGTCGTGGTGCAAGGCACTGGCGGCGTGGCGATCTTTGCGTTGCAATTTGCCAAAATGATCGGCGCGACAGTAACCGTCTTGTCGAGCAGCGACGCCAAGCTCGAACGCGCCGCCGCGATGGGCGCGGACCATCTGGTCAATTACCGCGCGACGCCGGAATGGGACCGTGCCGTGCGCGATTTTACCAGCGGGCGCGGTGCCGACGTGGTGGTCGAACTGGGCGGCCCGCAGACTTTTCCCCATGCGCAGGCCTGCCTTGCGATTGAAGGCACGATCACGATCATCGGGCTGCTATCCGGCATCGCGGCGGCGCTGTCGATCCCGCTGATGATTATGGGGCGGCAGCGCGTCCACGGCATTACCGTGGGCCACCGCGAAGACATGGTGGCGATGATCCGCGCAATCGACGCCAACGCGATCAAACCGGTGATCGACGGGCGCTATGATCTGGCCGACGCGCGGCGCGCCTATAGCGATCTGCCGACCGGCCAGCATTTCGGCAAGCTGGTGATCGACGTCGGAATATAAGCGCCCTTACAACCCCAATTCGGTGCGCGGGCGCATCAGCGTGTCGATGCAGGCGTAGAGGATCTTTTCAAGGCAGGGCATCAAATCGGGCACATATGTCGCGCCCATGCCGCCCAGCCCTTCCCCAATCGGTTCGGGCGAGCCTGCAGCGGGCCATGGCCACCCGATGCGCGCGGTGGGCACGCCAAGGCGACGCAGCGCTGCACCATCGGTCTGCCCACCCAGCGGATCGGGGGTGGAATAGGCTTTGCCTTCGATCTGTTCCCACCCCCGGCGGCAGGACTGAATGATCCAGTTGGCCGGATCGGTGGTGCCGCCGGGGGTTGATCCGTACATCTGCCAATCGCAGACGATGTCGGGAAAGCGGCGGGCAAGATCGTGCATAAAGGCTTCGAACTGCGCTTTGACGTCGCCGGGCGAGGTGCGCGGGCTGATCCGCACGTCGAGGAAGATTTCGGTCACCGCGCTGGGAAATGCCGGGCGTCCCGGCCAGCCGCCCTGCACACCCGCGATCCAGCCGTGCGGATAGATATCACCTGACCGATTTTTTTCCGCATAAGCGATCAGCCATCGTTCGATTTCAAGGATCACGGTGGCCGCTGGAACAACTGAACTGCGAAAGCCGGGCGTGCCGCGCGCGACACCGGCATAGCCCAAAGTGCCTTTGACTTGCACTTTGAACCAGCCCATGCCGGGTTCTTCGTGATAGACCCAGTTCCACGGCTTCATAATGATGGCAAAATCGGGGGCCATCCCGCGATTGAGCAAGTGAAACACGCCATGGCTCATCCCCGCATTGTCGCGCTGGGGAATGTTGACCGGCATTCCGCCATCGGCAAACCCGACATTCAGATTGCCGATCAGCGCAGGCTCCGCCGCGATCAGCGCGGTCGCCACTTCGAGCAAACTGGCGACCATCGCCTTGGGGTTTGACGAGCCGAGGCCATAGACCCAATCGCCGACCATCGTGGCAGAGGGGCGCAAATCGGCGAATTGTTCGGGGCCAGCCCACGGATAATCGGTGGCATCGCCTTCGAGGTGGGTGTCGATCGGGGCATAGAGCAACAGAGTCGCGCCGCCACCGCTCCCGCGCTTTTCGCCCAGCACATTGGACGAAATCGGCGTCATCGGATCAAGCGTCGGGACCAGCCCGATCCGCGCCATATGCGCCGCGACGAATTCTGCGACCGTGCGGGTCGCGCCAGTCGGCGAATGAATATCGGTAATCGCGAACAGCAAGTGCTTAAGCCGCTCCGGATCAAGCCGAGCCTTGGCGCGGGCGAATGCAGCCTCCATGTCCGGCGTGAACGGCGCGGATGTGGTCGGTTCCATTGTCAATACTCCCTTGGCGCAGCCAGAGCCGCGATTGTCCGTGCATTGGAAAGCAGCTGCCGGTCGTGCCCCGGCGCGCCAATGACTTGCAGCCCGAGCGGCAATCCATCGCTACGCCATTCCGCCGGAAACCCGAAGCATGGCGCGCCGATTGCGGTCCAGATCCGCTGAAACGCCGGATCGCCGGTCGCTGCCAGCCCGGCAGGTGCCGCCCCGGTCGCGCCGGGCACCAGCATCAGGTCCGCCCCCGCAAACACCTCATCCGCCAGCGCCTTGCAATGCTGCTGGAGCACCAAGGCGGCGCGGTAGTCGTCTTCACGCTCGCTTGCCCCGGCATCGATCATCGCGGCAAAGGCCGGGCTGACGCGGGCGGCGTGTTCGCGGCGGATGTGGCCCAGGACCATCGCCGCCTCGCGCCGATGGATCAGCGCTTGTGCCGCGCTCAGCCGAACGAACGGCTCGGGCAATTCGCGCGGAACAATGCAGTGCCCGGCGGCGCGCAAGCGTTCGGCAAAAGCCATGAAAGCCGCTTGCATCTCGGCGCTCGCATCGTGCCACGCGGGGCTGCGGCACAACCCAACCGTCAGGCTGGCTGGGGCGGAAGGCAGGTCCACGTCGCCCGACAACACCGCGTCAGCCGCGATCAGCACGGCGGGATCGCGCGCAAACAGCCCCAGCGTGTCAAGGCTCGGCGCGGTTTCGAGCACCCCGCCAAGCGGATAACGGCCAAAGCTTGGCTTGAACGCGAAAGTCCCGCAATAACTTGCCGGACGGATCATCGAACCTGCGGTCTGGGTGCCCAGCGCGAAATCGGCCTGCCCATCCGCCACCACCGCCGCCGACCCGCTCGATGACCCGCCCGGCGTGTGGGCAAGATTGCGCGGATTGGCTGTCGGGCCGGGGTGATAAGTAGCAAATTCCGCCGTCACTGTCTTGCCCAGCACGACCGCACCCGCCGCGCGAAGCCGGGCCACGCATTGCGCATCAGCAGCCGCGATAGCGCCGAGAAAGGCTGGCGAGCCGTGTGTCGTCGGCATCCCGGCCACATCGATCACATCTTTGACCCCGAGGACGAGGCCAGCCAGCGGCCCTTCGCCGCCGCGCGCCAAAGTGTCGAGGAACGCCCAGCCGCGCACCGCCGGATCGCGCGCCGCGATGCGTTCAAGGCACTGGCGCAATCCCATCGGCTTAGCTTCCGACGAACCGGTGGCCCCAGAGCATCGGCGCATCGTAGTGACGGATTTCCCAATTCGCCCCGATTTCGCGCCCGCCATAGCCATATTCCATCCAGAAGCCCGACGGGGTCTGGAGATAAAAGCTTTGCATATGATCGTTGGAGTGCTTGCCCGGCTCAATCATGACCGGAATGCCCATGTCGCGCACCAAGTCATAGCCATAGCCGACATCGTCCAGCGATTGCGCCTCGACCAGCAAATGCATCAGTTCGCCCGCTGGCCCCGGATCGGCTTTCATCAAGGCGAGCGTGTGGTGGCGCGGATTGCAGTGCAGGAACACCGCGTCGTTATCATCCCACGCGATAAAGTCCGATATGGCAAAGCCCATGATCTCTTCATAAAACTTCACCGAAGCGGCCAGATCATTGACCCAGTAGACCACGTGGCCCAGCCCGAGCGTTCCGGTCTTGTAACCGCTGATCCCCCGGCTGGGGGTAAAGGCGGTGTGCGAGACCAACGGGCCGAAATAGAGTTCCTGCCGGTTGCCGATCATCGGGCACGTAAAGCTGTAGAGCTGCCGGACTTTGCGTTCAGCGCACAGCTCTGCCGGTTCGGCGGTCACCACGACGTGCCGTTCGCGCAATGCGGCGACGGTCGCTTCCAGCTTGGCGACGGTCGCGACTTCCCAGCCGATTGCGGCCACGGCGTCGGTCTCTGCCGGGATCAGCGTCAGGCGGTGGTGATAGCTGTCAATCCGGTAGTCGATCGCACCATCGCGCGGGCGCGGTTCCATGCCGAACACGCGTTCGAGCAGCGCGCGCCATTGCGCGATCTTGCTGACCTGGAAAACGACATAACCCAGACTGTCGACACCCATTGTTTCACCCTCTCGCCGATTTCAACTGGCCACAAACCGTTCCGAAAAGATGTTTTCGGGTGACAGGCCCAGCGCTTCGAGATGGCCGCGCGCGGCCTCGACCATTCCCGGCGGACCGCACAAATAGGCGACCGAGGCGGGATCGAGCGCACCGCCCTGCCCCACCACTTCGACCGGATTGCCCACGCGCACGCCATCAACCGCCGCACCGTGATCGACCGAAAGGTGCACCTGCAAACCCGGCAGCCAATGCTGACGCAGCGCCAGCGCCTCGCGATGGAACAAGCCTGCGACGCTCGTGCAGCCGAAGCTGAGCAGAATCTGCGGTTTGCGCCCCGGTCGGGCGCGGATCTGGTCGATCATCGCCATCATCGGGGCCAGACCGGTGCCGCCCGCAATCATGATGTGCGGCGCTTTTTCGCCTTCGCGCAAAAAGAACGCGCCATAGGGGCCGGCAATCTCCACCACCGCATCGGCGGCGGCGCGGTTGAGCAGCCAGTCCGACATCACCCCACCCGGGATCAGCCGCACCAGCAGTTCGATTTTCGGCAATTGCGCCGGCGTCGAAGCAATCGAATAGCTGCGCGTCTGATCGGTACCGGGCACGCTGAGCTGGATAAACTGGCCGGGGCGAAAGTCGATCCAACTGCCCTCTGCCAGTTCAAGTTCAAGCCGCATGACATCGGCGGCGACGCGCTCCACCGTATTGACGAATGTCTGCGCCGTGGTCACTTGCTCGCCGCCGCTGCTGGCATAATCGAGCGCAAAGCGGCAATCGCCGCGCGCCTGCGATACGCACAGCAGCCGCTTGCCCGCCGCCATTTCAGACGCGAACAGCGACGAATTGCTGCCGGGCACTGGGCCAGTATCCCCCGCCGTCAATGTCGCCAAACAGCTCGAACACGTGCCCGAACGACATTGATGCGTCAGCGGCAGCCCCGCCTCAAGCCCGGCGGCCAGAATGCTGCCACCGGAGGGCACTGCCACGCTGCGCTCCACACCATCGCTGAAGCAGAACGTGACAGTGGCCGCGCCCGGTGGAGCCGCCGCCAGATCGTGCTCAGTAGGTGTTAACATCTTCGATCTTTTCGACAAAGTAGCCCGGTGCTTTGCCTTCGGCGAGCCGCCGCAACCGGATGCTCGATGTCTTGGTGGCACCCGGCACGCCTTTGCCTGGCTTGGCGATGCCGCGATTCCAGCGCGAGGCAACTTTGCGCCATGTGATCGCCGAAACATCGGTGGCGGCCAGTTGTTCGTTGTCCCAACCGGTACCATCGGCGTAGAATTCTTCCATCGCTTCGCGCGCGTAGAGATCGCAATCGTTGAAGCCGCGCAAACATAGCGGCATAAACACATGATCGAAACGGTGTTTGAACGCGGCTTTTTCCTGATCGGTCTTGCAGACGCGGACCATCACTTCCCAATATTCGTACAAGTCATCGGTGATCGGCACATACCATTCGTATTGCACGATGTGCTCTTCGGGCCAGTTTTCGACCATCAGGCAACCGGGCAGCACTACCGACGTGCGATAGAAGCGGCCATTGAGCGCGTCGATTTTGAGCCCGAGCGCCGGGTTTTCCATCACCGGCTTCCAACGGTCGGTAAACAGCCACTGCATCAGGCCTTTGGGGCCATCTTCGTCTTCGGTCAGCGTGATCGGCTCTTCATGATTGGGCAATATGCCGAGCGGCAGCACCCAATTGAGAGCGTGGACAATAGTGTTGTCTTTGTGGATCAGGATATGCGCGTTATCAAACCCGTTTTCGCAGGCGATACGCCAATTGCTCTGCCCAGTGCGGTGCAGCCCCAGCGCCACCGCGCCTTCATCGAGCAGGCTGGGCGCATCGGGCCACAGCGGGTGCGGGAACCGTGCGTTGTTTTCGGGAAAGCGGATCGGCAGATCTTGCGACAGCGGCGGAACATCGTCGAGCGGGTAATCGTCTTCGCGCACGAACACGAAAATCATCCCGCCCGCTTCTTCGACCGGATAAGACGTGATCCCGGTGGTGCCGACCAGCGGATCATCGGGATTGGCGACGATGGTCGAAAGCAGGCCATCGGCGAGATCAAATGTAAAGCCGTGATACCAGCAGGTGATCGAGCTTTTGTTGAAGCACGTCGGTTTGGCCGACAGGCGCACGCCCCGGTGCAAGCACTGGTCTTTCAGCGCGTAAATCTTGCCATCGACCCGCCGCAGCACAATCGGAATGCCGCAAATCTGGATGCCTTCGACTTTGTCCTCGGGCAATTCCTCGCTGAACAGCGCGGGATACCAATGGTTGACGAAGCCCCACGCGGCGTCTTTGTACGGCTGATACTGGCTTTGCGAGGCGCTGTCGTTGAGGCGCTTGTCGCTGGTGTTCATTCGCACGGTGGAACGGCGGCGGATGGGTGCGGCTTCATTCATCTCGCAGATCCTTTCAGGGGTAACAGGCGCTTTTCGCCAGTGAAGGTCAGAACGTTCCAAGCAGAAAGCGGGACACGACATCATCGTGCTCTTCGGGCCGTTCCCACTGCGGCCAGTGCGCGCAGCCGCGCATAATGTACTTTTTGGCACCGGGAATGATCGCTTCCAGCCGGTGCGCTGCATCTTCACCGTGGATCGGGTTCTTGTCGGTCCATAGCACCAGCGCCGGGCAGGCGATCTTTACGATATCGGCTTCCTGCCAGTAAAATTCGGCAATGTTCGGCGCGAACAGGCGCTCATAATATTCAATCAACGCGGTGCGGGTTTGCGGAATCGACCACAGCGCGCGGCGCAGATCGACCAGTTCATCGGTCACCCCGCCCAGCGGCATCAGCCATTCGAGCCGCTTGCGCAGCAATTCCGGCGTCGGATTGAGCAAGGCATTGACCGACGTTTGCCGCAAGGCATCAAGATCGGAGTCGCCCTCATAGACATGCGCCGGATCAAGATGCATCCCCCAGGTGGTGTTCAGGATCACCTTTGATGTGCGATCAGGGTGATTGATCGCCATGTCATAGGCGATCCACCCGCCAAGCGATTCCCCTTCGATCACGGCCTTTTCGATGCCCATGTGATCCATCAGATCGAGCACTTGATCGGTAAACTGGGTCAGCCAGTTTTCCCGCGCGCGGGGCGCGCCGTTGGAAAACACCGGGCGCGATGACATGCCGTGCCAAATGAAATCAATGGCGTGCGGTTGGCACACGTGCGCCAGCCGCGTCAGATTGCGCGAATAAGTTTCCGCGTGGCCGCCGCCACCGTGCAGCAGGAATACATGCTCCCCCTTGCCCGGCGCAGAGATGCAGCGCGTGACATATTTGCCCGTATCGAAAAAGCGGGTCTCGGTACCAAGCAGATCGACATGGATGGTCACGCAGCAAGCTCCCCGGCCCACGGCGATCCCAGCCGCCGCCCTGATACGCGAATGCCAGAACTCTAATCGAATATCAATTGAAATTCTATCGACAGAGCGGCAAGCGGCTTGACAGCCTTGACGCGCCGCTTAAAGCTTAGTTTAACCTTGAAATAGTTTTTTGGGTCGATCATTCCTGCACACGGAGCGACGCATGTCACCTGTTGAAAACCGGATGCGCCGGGCGAATCACTTCAAGCTCGGCACGTTCTCGACCAATTGTTCCAGCGGCATGTCGGTCACCAAAATCCCTGAACGCTGGGACGCGAGCTGGGCCAGCAATCTGGCGTTGTCGCACATGCTCGATGATGCCGGGATCGACTTTATGCTGCCGATCGCGCGCTGGATCGGCTATGGCGGAGAAACCAATTTCCACGGCCATGTGCTTGAAACGATGACATGGGCCGCCGGACTTTTGGCCTCAACCAAGCGCATTTCGGTGATCGCAACGATCCACACCGCCTGCAACCACCCGGTCGTCGTCGCCAAACAGATCGCCACGATCGATGCCATCGGCCAAGGCCGCGCGGGGCTGAACATTGTCGCCGGCTGGAACAAGCCGGAATACGAAGCCCTCGGCCTGACTTTGCCCGACGACCATGAAACGCGCTATGCCTATGCGCAGGAATGGTTCGACATCATTCAGACGCTGTGGTCCAAAACCGGCGCGTTCGACATCGCTACCGACCATTTCACCTTGAAGGGCATCGAAGCCGAGCCCAAGCCGGTCAATGGGCGGCCCCCGATCCTCAATGCCGCAGGATCGGAATTGGGGCGCGAATTCGCTACCCGCAATGCCGATTTCCTGTTCACGTCGGTTATCGATTATGACCGTTCGCGCCAGGAAATCGCCGACCTGAAAGCACAAGCCGCAGCGCAAGGCCGCGATGTCGATGTGCTAACCTTCAGCCATGTCGTCTGCCGCCCCACCGAGCAGGAAGCGCAAGACTACTTGCAGCATTTCGCGCAGGACAACGCCGACTGGGAAGCGGTCGACAATCTCGTCCGCCTGCAATTCGCTCATGCGCAAAGCTTTCCGCACGATCTGCTCGCGCTGATCCGCGACCGGTTTGCGATGGGCCACGGCGGCATTCCGCTAATCGGCACGCCCGAACAAGTGGCCGATGGGCTGTGCCAGTTACACGCACTCGGCCTTGGCGGAACCACGCTCTCGTTCGTGGATTACGGCGCAGAGTTTCCCTATTTCCGCGATACAGTGCTGCCGATCCTAGAGGCCCGAGGGGTTCGCCAGCCGGGCTGACTATCTTCTGGTCAATCGGAACCGGACTGACTCTGGCGCGCCGCCAGCGCGGCAGGCGCGTTTTCGGGCATGTAATAGCGTTCCATACGCCGCTTCAGGTCGTCCGGGATAGGCTCTGACCCTTTGGCATTCGCGTCGGTAAACAGCAAAGTCTGGTGCACACGCATCCGCCGTTCGCCCCGGCAGGACACCTCGTGGCACAAATCGAACGAACTGGTGCCGAACCGGGTAACCGACGTTTCAAACGTCAGGCGGTCACCCATCATCGAGCGCCCGGTGAAATCGACATTGAAATGGACGGTCGGCGTGGCAAGGTTGCGGTGAAACAGCAGCCCGGAAAAGCTTGCCTCAAGCGCATCCTCGAACCAGTCTTCAACCACGCCGTTAATCATCTCGAAATACCGGGCGTAAAAGACGATCCCCGCCGGATCACAATGCGCGAAACGGACCAAAACCTCGCGTTGGTAGGCTGACATACGATTGCTCCTGCGCTGCCCGAAACCGGGCAACCCGCGATCAGCTTTTGCACGGCGCCGGCGCATTCGTAAATCCGCAAGCGGCGAATCTTGCGCAATGCGGCCATGATGACCAAGGCCGCTACCTGCCTTATCAGCTCTAGAGCGTGATGCGAAAAAGTGGGAACCGGTTTTTACCTTCGGTGGCCTGCGGCTCGCAATAAATCATGCGAAAACAAAGACTCTAGAGCGGAATTTTTGTGGTCAATCGCTGCCACAGACTGCGTTGGCAGCCGATTGCCAGGAAAAACGTTCGGCGCAGGCGGCCTGAAATATCAGCCACTGGTCGCACACGGTTTCGCCATCGGCGGCGCCCAGTTCGGCGATGGCCGCGTCGATATCGGCAATGTGCGGCGTGTAACGCACAAATTGATCGGCAAATGGCAATCCGGCAAATTCAGCGCGGATGTCACAGCGCGACAGCACCACGCAATTGTTGGCGATGAAATAGGTTGCCTTGAGCTTGAACCCGCCCAAAAAGCGATCGGGGATGACGCCGAACCGAATACCTTGACCATAATCCGCCGCATCGATCTGGCGCGAAACAGATGCGATCGGCGCGGTGGCAGGCATTTCCGGCAGGGGCAAGTCATGCCGCCAAGCCAGAATCTCGCGCTGCACCGCAACCTCGGCTGCCAGCGCGATCAGGTCGCGTCGTTTGGGATGCCAATCGTAGCTGCCCGACAAGACCAGCTCGGCAATCACCGCCCGGTTCGTCAGCCGGGTCAGCGGCGGCAGGCCGGGGCAGGCGATCACTACGGGCCGTCCGGGTGCCAGCGACTGCACCAACGCTTGATCGCGCCGCGACAGCGTGACCAGCCGGATGGCATCACGCGCATAAAGATCACATTCCCACCGCTGCGATTGCGCGGCGGCAACCCGGCCGAACAGCCGCGCAGGATAAAGCTGGTTCAGGATATCGTGCGCAACATTGTGGATCACAAGCGTGATCGGGCGATCAATATATCTGCCAAAATACTCAAATGCTTCGTGCGAAATAACGACGTAGTCATGGCGCTTTGCCGCTGTGGCCAGCAGCCTGCCGGTGGAGCGATTGGCATACCGAAAGCGCGGATGCGGGACGCCCGACAGCAGGGCGCGGACTTGCTGCACAATCGGCTGGATCGGCACCGCAAAGCGCGTGATGCGATAATGCCGGCCCAGCACCGCCAGCACTTTGCGGTCATAGATTTCATCGCCGCCGCCGTTGACCGGGGCTTTGCCCACCCACAGCAGCGATGGCAGTTCGTGCGGGGCGGTCATGCCATCGTGCCGATCAGATCGATCCAGCGCTGGCCCAGCAAGGCGGCATCATACCGGGCGGAGGCGGCCAGCGCGGCGCGCGACAGCGCGGCCAGCAGCGCGCGATCCCGATCCAGCGCAATGATGCGATCAGCCAGCGCGGCAAAATCGCCAAACCCGACGACAAACCCCGTTTCGCCATGATCGATCACTTCGGGTATCCCGCCAATGTCAAACCCGACACATGGCAGGCCGCTGCCCAGCGCATGGACCACCACCCCCGGAAAATTTTCGGGCCACAACGAAGGGATCGCCAGAACATCGACCGCATCATAGACGTGGTGCACGGCTTCGGCGGGGACTTGCCCGCGAAAATCGACCCAGGGCCGGGTTGCCGCAAAAGCGCTAACCGTTTCGGACAACCGGCCCTGCCCGGCGATCACCAGCCGCAAGCCGCATTCGCCATGCAGCCGGTCGGCAATGCCGATCAGGCCCGCCACGCCTTTGTCGGCTTCTAGCCGTCCGATGTAACCCAGGCACAGCGTATCCCGATGATCGCGCACCCGTGGCAGCACGGTATAGCGGTTCGGATTGGGAATGTGGTGGCGGTTGGCCGGGCCAATGTTCAGGCCATCGCCAACCGTGTTCAGCATCGCCCGCGACGGGGCCACCAGCGCCAACCGGGCGGATTTGGCCAGCGCGCGGCGATTGCGCCGGGCGACATGGCGGCACACCAGACACCGCGTCCGGCACAGCGCCCCTTTGCGCGCCATGCCCTTGTTCAGACAGACCAGCGCGAAATCGTGCAGCACGAAGATGACCGGGACACCGGCCTGACAAAGCTTGTCCACCAGATCATAGCCCAGCCCGCGAAACGAATGCACGAGCACCAGATCGATGGCCTGCGCTGCGATCAATTGGCCAATCGCTGCAGCATCGGCGCGGGTGGCCAGTTCCATCGCATAAAAGCGCGCCTTGTCCAGCCCCGCCAGCGCGGTGATCGGCTCGACCGGGCGCCAGGTGCGCGCCACCCAATCTCTGTCGCATAACGGATCGATAACAACGTCGGGTGTGAATGCTGCGCTTGGCCCCCACGCCAGCGAGGTGAAGCGGTGCCCGACTTGTTCGAGCAGGCGACGGATATTGTCCGCCGAAATTTCCGCGCCACCGGCAAAGTTCGGGGCCAGATAGCTGCCGACTTGAAGGATATGCATTGATGGGTTGTCCACGAACGAGGATCGGCGAGTCAGCGGGGGCGCAGCCATCGGGCCAGGCCAACCGCAGCACGGGCCGACTGCATTGATCGGCGGGATGTCAGCGGCATCGCAGGGGTTCCTTGGCCTTTCGCGCAGGCTGGCACGACCCGTCCTGGTCGGCCAAGCCAAACGCCTATTTCCACAGATTGCTGCATGGCACAATTGTTTGGCCACCGGGATGGGGTGTCATGCGGATTCGCACCGGATAGACCCACCTGACGACCGGAAATCACGCAATACAAAAATAATCCGGCGCTTTTCCGGTTCAATCAGCGCCGGAAAGTCGCTAGAGCGGAATGCGTTTAGATTGAATCGCATTACGCTCTAGCGACTTTGTTTTCGCGTGATTTATTGCAAAAAACCGGTGCCCGCTTTTTCGCATCACGCTTTAGGGCGTTCGGCGGAAAAGTGGGAACCGTTTTTTACCATCGGTGCCCTGCGGCTCGCAATACATCACGCAAAAGCAAACTTTTTAGCGCAAGAATCGATTCTATTTTATCGCATCCTGCGCCATTTCGGCGCGCGGCATGGGGGAAAAGGATGGCTGGCGGCATAGCGGGGGCTTTGGCAGTCGATGGCACACCCCGGCCAGTGACCGGGCAGTGGTGACCAGGCCATGGTGACCAAGACGCGGCCAATACCGATCGGCGTGCGTCGGCGCGGCTGGCGCGCGCCGGCCTGGCTCGGCGCACACTTGCGGTCGCGCCAGCAGATGGTGCCGTTGCCGGCCCCGGCAACGCGCATTCCGGCGTTGCTGTGGTTCGGCGCGGTGCTGTTCTTTTTTGGCATCTATACCAACATCGGTGTCAAATTTGCCGAAGTTTCAACCATCCCGATGGTGTCTGCGCTGCCGGGACTGGCGCTATTGCTGTGTTATCCGGGGCTGGTTTCGCCGCGCATGGTCAGGTTTGTCGTGGTACCGATGCTGTTTGTGCTGGCTTTCAGCGTGCTGGCCCCGCAATTCGGGCGTCTGCTGTTCAAGCGCGTGGCCGGGGTTGGCCAAACCGGGTTCAGCGCGTTGATCGGTTATGTCGTGGCGTGGACGCTGGCGCGGTTCGGGCGGGTGCGGCTGCACAAGTTCCTGGCCATTGCCATCCCGGTGTTCCTGATCCTGATCGTGGTCGAACTGGCACTGCCGCCGATGCGCGCGCTGATGATCGCCTATCATGATCTCTATGGTCTTGATCTCGATCTCGATGTGCTTGCAGACCGCGAAAATACGATGGGCGGGTATCGACCCAAACTGTTCACATCCGAAACATCGTATGTTGCCACCAGCGCGATGCTGCTTCTGATCGGCTATGTCTGGACCGGTGCCGGGGTGCGGCGCTATGTGTTCGCCGCGGGGTACATGGTGGTGGCGGTGGCGCTGATCCGCAGTCCGATCGTCGCGTTGGCACTTCCGCCAATTTTCGCGGCAGTTTATACTGATCCGTCGCTTGGGCGCAATCGCGGCCTCTATGCGTTCTGGGTCACGATCATTACCGTGATGGTGGTATCGGCGGTGGCGCTGTTGGGGTTCGAGGTCATCGCCAACCGGCTTAGCAGTGCGCTCTCCGGGCAGGATTACAGCACCACCTATCGCACCTATGGCGCGCTGGTGGTGGCATTCAATGTGCTGAAGGCGCATCCCTTGTTCGGCGCGGGCGCAGGCACG
The DNA here is from genome assembly GCA_903848655.1 of uncultured Sphingomonadales bacterium. Classification (GTDB taxonomy): domain Bacteria; phylum Pseudomonadota; class Alphaproteobacteria; order Sphingomonadales; family Sphingomonadaceae; genus Novosphingobium. The sequence continues at coordinate 6,305 of CAINGT010000013.1, read as the reverse complement.
CTGCTGCCGGTCAAGGACATCGTCATTTCCACCTATCTTGATCTGGGGGTGCCGCTCGATGCCGCGGAGACAAGTTGGCTTTACAGCATCAACAACGCTTTTGCCTCTGTGTTGATCTATTTCGGGCTGGTCGGCACGACAGTGCTGCTGGTGTTTTTGTGGCGCTTGTTCAAATCGGATGTCAACCGACCGGTGCTGCCCGTGCTGCTGGCGTTTCTGTGTTACAACATGACGTATGGCGGGATCTATACCCCCACCTATTTTGCCACCGTGGCCGCGATTTTCACCGTGGCGAAATTGCGGGTCATCACTCCACCCCGGCCTACTGCTTCGCGCCGACCGCCGTTCAGGATTAGCGCCTGATGCACTTCAGATTTGACACCGCCCGGGGCGACGGTGGGTTTTTGATGGCAATTTGGTGTACCACAACGGCTCGAAATGGTGGAGAGCGGACACCTCTGTAAACACCCCGCCCGTCGCCCCGTGCTTGACACGGGGCTTGGCTTCCCTCGCAGCATTGCGTGTGGCAGTCGTTCCAGGGATACAGTACATAAATCGTCATCATCAGAGTTCCGGGCAAACCATACTCAACTCAATGAGAGAGTCCCAGCGACGGCCTGCATAATTCCCAACTATTTCAGAAAATTAGCCCGGAAGGGTACAGTCCGTTGCCCCCTGAGCCTTCCGAACCTTCGGGAACCGAACGATCAAACCGACCGCGCCCCGGCTCATTTCGCCTGCCGCGCCCGTGGCAGGCGCAGTGTCACCAGCAAGCCGCCCAGATCTTCGCTTTCGCCCAGCGAGATCGAACCGCCGTACAATTCCACCACATCGCGCACGATGGCGAGGCCGAGGCCGGTGCCGGGTTTGGTGGTGTCGAGCCGTGCGCCGCGTGTGAACAGGGTATCGCGGGCGGCGGCGGGTACGCCGGTGCCGTCGTCTTCGATCCAGATGTCGCAGTGGAGCGCGTCTGAGCTGGGGGCGTCGATGGTGATGAAGACGGATCCGCCGCCGTATTTGGCAGCGTTTTCGATCAGATTGCCGAGCACTTCATCCAGATCCTGCCGCTCTATCGCCACTTGCGCGTCGCGGTTGCCATCCAGATCGCACCGCAGCGCGGGATAGAGCCGCTCAACCGCGCGCAGCACGGCTTCGACACTGTCGCTGACGGTGGTGCGCGACAGGCCGATGGCGCGGCGGCCGACTGCGCGCGCGCGTGCAAGGTGGTGATCGACCTGGCGGCGCATCACGGCGGTTTCGCGCCGCACGGTTTCGGCCAGATCGCCCGCTTCGGCAGTGGCGGCATTGGTCAGCACGGTCAGCGGGGTTTTGAGCGCGTGCGCCAGATTGCCCGCATGGGTGCGCGCTTCTTGCGCCTGACGGTCGGAATGGGCGAGCAGCGCGTTCAATTCGACCACCAGCGGCTGCACTTCGAACGGCAGCGGCTCGGTCAGCCGCGATCCACCGTCTTCGCGCAGCCGCGCAATCGCTTGCCGCACCCGCTGCAACGGGCCAAGCCCATAATAGGTCTGCACGATGGCCATCACGATCAGCCCCAGCCCCAGCGCGGCGAATGACCACAGCAGGATCGCGCGGATGCGGCGCAGTTGCGCATCGAGTTCGCTGCGGCTGGCGGCGACTGCGAATTGCCACGTGGTGCTGCTGCCGGGCAGAATCGCCGACCGTTCGATCACGCGCAGCGGTTCGCCGGGAAATTCGCGGCTGTCATAAATATGCGGCTTGTCGTCGAAATGGTCGTGCCGCAGCTTGAGCGTGCGATCCCACAGCGAGCGCGAGGGGAAATCGTCGTGCCCCGGGCCGGAAATCTGCCAGTACAGCCCGCTGCCCGGCTCCAGAAAGCGCTGATCGCCGAGTTCGCGGCTGAAATAGATCTCGCCTTCGGGGCCGACTTCAGCCGATGTTACCATCGCAGTCAGCGTAGTGCCCAATTGCTCATCAAAATTGCGGGTGACCAGCCCGGTCAAAGTTTGATCGAGCGCGATCCCCCCGCCCAGCAGCAGCACGAGAATCCATGCAAAGGCGATGTAGAGCATCCGCCGCCGCAGCGATCCGGTATGCGAACGCAACGCTACCGGGGCGCAATCGGACGCGGGGTCGCCGAGCGCGCTATCGGGCACGCTGTCAGCCGCGCGGCGCGTCGGCGGGATCGTTGAGGCTGTACCCAAGGCCACGAATCGTGGTGATCACATCGGGACCAAGCTTTTTGCGGATCCGCGTCACAAACACTTCGATGGTGTTGGAATCGCGGTCAAAATCCTGATCGTAGATATGTTCGATCAATTCGGTGCGGCTGACCACTTTGCCTTTGTGGTGGATCAGATAGGATAGCAGCTTGTATTCCTGCGCGGTCAGCTTGACCGGTTCACCCGCCAGCGTCACCCGGCCCGACCGGGTATCGAGCCGCACATCGCCCGCGATCAGTTCCGCGCTGGCATTGCCCGATGCCCGGCGGATCAGCGCGCGCAACCGCGCAATCAGTTCTTCGGTCTGGAACGGTTTGGCCAGATAGTCATCGGCACCGGCATCCAGCCCGGCCACTTTATCCGACCAGCTGTCGCGCGCAGTCAGCACCAGCACCGGAAAGGTGCGGCCCTCTTTGCGCCACATCCCCAGCACCGACAGTCCGTCGATTTCGGGCAACCCCAGATCGAGCACGACCGCATCGTATTCTTCGGTCGAGCCGAGGAAATGGCCGTCTTCACCATCCGCCGACAGATCGACCGCATAGCCATTCGCTTCTAGCGTGGCTTTGAGCTGGCGGCCCAGCGTGGGTTCATCCTCGACAATCAGGATCCGCATAACGCTTGCCGTGCCTTTGTTGCGCCGGGCCGCATCCGACCCTGGCCCCGATCCTTGCCCAAGCAATCCTGAACGGTCAAGGAACGGAGCGCGTCGCGCAAAACGGGGTCGCCGGTTTTTTGCAGGTAGCGATGCGAAAGCAATGACAGCTTTTGTCGCATATGAAGTCTTACGCAAAGATAGCGATCACACCACCCGAACTTGCGGCGTGAACGACCGTAGGTCCTCCCCCGCTGGGGGAGGTGGCAGCCCGCAGGGCTGACGGAGGGGGCGCAATTTGTTGAAAACGCAACACAAATTTCACCCTTCGCAGCCCCTCCGTCAGCGCTACGCGCCGCCACCTCCCCCAAAAGGGGAGGAGCTAGATTCCACATGCGATTTCCTTCCCTATTGGGGGGAGGGCTTTTTGGCGCGGCATTCCGTGCCGAGCGCAAGTTTTGTGCATCGCACAAAGCCGCGCTTGCGGTTAGACAAAAGTCAGCGGCTGCGCCCGCGCACCAGCCCGGTGCGGGCATCGACATCGACGAACATCACCCGCCCGTCGCGGATGAATTTCAGCCGATAGGCCATCGCATCGGGGTCATATTCGGGGCCGAGATATTCCATATCGGCCATCGATGGCAAAATCTGCCGTTCGATATCGCGCAAAGCGTGGACATTGCCCGCGCGCAGATCGCGCCGCGCCTCTCCCTGTTCGCCATGCGCGCGCGGCGGGGCGGGATGTGCGTCGGCAAAATGCCCCGGAGCAAGCGGTGCGAGCGTCAGCAGGGCAAGGCGAATCGGGTGCATAGCGGTGGTATTACCCATCGGGCTTTGAACGGATCGTGAATGCCGCCGCCGGATTCGTGCGGCAACCCGATTGGCTGCAACCACGCAAAAAGGGTTTATCGCCAGCCCGATGTGGCTTATGCGCGCGCCATGGCACTTGCACCGATCCTGAACTGGGAAGGCCTTGGCCTGATCCAGGGCAATGGCTGGCTGTTTCAGGATATTGACCTCGCCATTGGCCCGCGCGACCGGCTGGCGCTGATCGGGCGCAACGGCGCGGGCAAGACCACGCTGATGAAGCTGATCGGCGGCGATATCGAGGCGGATCGCGGCAAGCGCGCGGTGCAGCCCGGCGCGCGCATTATCACGCTGGAACAAGACCCGTTCTTTACCGGGCATGACCGCTTGCTCGATTTTGCGCTGCACGGGCCAGACGCGCCGCCGCGCCACGCGGTCGAAGCCATTGCCGATCAGATCGGCATCGATCTCGCACGCCCCGCGATCAGCGCATCGGGCGGCGAGCGCCGCCGTGCTGCGCTGGCACGCGCGCTGGCGAGCGAACCCGATCTGCTGTTGCTGGACGAGCCGACCAACCATCTCGATCTGGCGGCGATTGAATGGCTCGAAGCGTGGCTGCAACGCTATAACGGCGCGTTCGTCGCGATCAGCCATGACCGCACTTTTCTCGAACGGTTGACGCGCGCGACGCTGTGGCTGGATCGCGGCAGCTTGCGGCGCAAAGATATCGGCTTTGGCGGCTATGAAGCGTGGATGGAAACCGTCTATGCCGAAGAAGCGCGCGCGGCTGAAAAGCTCGATGCGCGGCTTAAGCTTGAGGCGCATTGGCTGCAACGCGGGGTGACCGCGCGGCGCAAACGCAATCAGGGGCGGCTGGCCAAGCTCGGCGAAATGCGCGCCCAGCGCGCCGCAATGCTCAGCCCGCAAGGCGCGGCCAAGCTGGCGCTTGCCACCGACGATGCCAAAAGCAAGGCGGTGATCGTGGCGCAAGGCGTGACCAAACGCTTTGGCGAACGCGCGATTATCAAGGATTTTTCGCTGCGCATCACGCGGGGCGACCGGATCGGCGTGGTCGGGGCCAACGGCGCGGGCAAGACCACGTTGCTCAAACTGCTGACCGGCGAACTGGCCCCTGATAGCGGCACGGTCACGCTCGCCAAAACGCTCGAAGGCGTGATGATCGATCAGCAACGCAGCCTGATGGCCCCCGACAAACGCATCCGCGATGTCTTGGCCGAAGGCGGCGACTGGATCGACGTGCGCGGCACGCGCAAACATATTCAGGGCTATTTGAAGGACTTTCTGTTCGATCCGGGGCTGGTCGAAGCGCGCGTCGGCACGTTGTCGGGCGGCGAGCGATCCCGGCTGCTGCTGGCACGCGAATTCGCGCGCCCGTCGAATTTGCTGGTGCTCGATGAACCGACCAACGATCTCGATCTTGAAACGCTTGACTTGCTGCAAGAGGTGATCGCCGATTACGACGGCACGGTGATGATCGTCAGCCATGATCGCGATTTTCTCGACCGCACGGTAACGATCACGCTCGGGCTCGATGGATCGGGCCGGGTCGATATTGTCGCGGGCGGCTATGCCGACTGGGACCGGATGCGCCAGCAACGGCAGCAGGCGCGCGCCGTGCCAAAGCCCGCTGCGGCTGCCCCGGTTGCCGCTGCGCCGCCGCCCCAGCGCAAGGCGCGGCTGTCATACAAGGATCAGCGCGATTACGAGATATTGCCCCAGACCATCGAAACGATTGATGCGGCCATTGCCACAGCCGAAACCGATCTGGCCGACCCGGCGCTCTATGGCCGCGATCCGGCGCGGTTCGCCGCTTTGACCGCGACGATCGAGCGATTGCGCACCGACAAAGAGCGCGCCGAACTGCGCTGGCTGACGCTGGCGGAACGGGTCGAGGGGTGAACCCGCAATGATCAACCGCATCCGCGATATCCGCCGCCAGCAGGGCCTGACGCTTGCCGACGTGGCCGCGCGCTGCACCCCGCCGACCACCGCGCAAACGATTGGTCGGCTGGAAACCGGCAGCCGTTCGCTGTCTTTGGCATGGATGAACCGCATTGCCGACGCGCTGGAGGTCGATCCGCAAGTCTTGGTCAAGGCCAGCCTTGCCACCAGCCCGACGCTGATCGCGCGCCTTGGCAGCCATGGGGTGGAAGCGCTGGCCCGCCCGGTCGAAGCGGCGATGCCGACAGTGCCGGGCGGCGATGACCCGCTGCTGATAGTCGCGGTCGAAGCCAGCGCGGGCGAATACCGCACCGGCGATCAGATCTGGCTGCGCCGGATCGGCCCCGCCGACTATCCGCGCGCGCTCAACCGCGATGTGCTCGCCCCGCGCCCCGGCGGACGGTTTGCTTTTGGCCGCATGATCGACCGCGACGGCGACCGCATCGCGCTGCTGCCCCCCGGCATCGGCCAGCGTCAAGTGGTTATCGACCACCCCGCGTGGCTGGCAGTCGCGGAAATGCTGGTGCGGCGGTTATAAAACGTGAGGAGGATGCTCCAACCATAGCTCCCTTGCCATCCTACGGGATGTACGCAACATTTAGACAGAATATTGTATTTATAAATCAGTATTATACAGCTTTCTCAAAACCCTTCAGCGCAGCGGCGATGAAAGCCCCTCCCCAAAGGGCAGGGCTATTGCATATGAAAACTCGTTCCTCCCCCTTTGGGGGAGGTGG
>CAINGT010000012.1 GCA_903848655.1 uncultured Sphingomonadales bacterium | reverse complement strand
GAGTCTTTGTTTTCGCGTGATTTATGGCGAGCCGCAGGCCACCGAAGGTAAAAACCGGGTCCCACTGTTGACCTTCGGTGGCCAGCGGCTCGCATCACGCTCTAACGCCTCACGCGGCGGCGGAATGCCTGACCGGGTTGGTCTGCGCGAGGCCCGCGCGCAGATCATCCGGCCACGGTTCTGATTGCCCGCTATCGAGATCGATATAGACCAGCACGGCGGAGGCGATCACCCGGTCCGCGCCGCCGCACGTGATGCGGTATTCAAGGTCGCACGAACTGCGGCCCAGTTTTTTCAGCGCGACTTCGATTTCGAGCACATCGCCGATCCGGCTGGGCGCGATGAACCGGCTTTGCAGGGCTACCGTGGGCACGCCGTGGCGGCGCGTGATGTGCAGATCGGCAAAGCTGACCCCGGTCCGCGCCGCGAACCATTCTTCGACTGCGGCATTGAACATTTCGAAATAGCGCGGGTAAAACACGATTCCGGCGGCATCGACATGCGCGAAGCGCACCGGCAATTCGAGAACAAAGCTCACCGGGCATTCTCCTGCGCAATCGAACTTTTCACTTTGGCCAGCAACGCGAACAATTGTTCCAGAACATCCTCTGGCACTCCGCCAAACATCCTGCCAAGCCAGAGGTGATGCGCCGCCGCCATGTCGGCAAAGCTGGCCCGCCCGCGCGCGGTCATCGTGACGATCAGGGAGCGGCGATCATGCTTGGCGGCATCGACATCGACCAGCCCGTCGCTTTGCAACTGGCGGACAATCGCGGTGACATTGCCGTTGGACACCAGCAGCAGCTGCGACAGTTCACCCATCGAGATGCCCGCATCTTGCCGGTCCAGCGCGGCCAGCACGTCGAACCGGGGCAACGTCGTGTCAAACTGTTCGATGAACCGGCGACGCAGCCGCTTTTCCACCACCATTGTGCAGCTCAACATCCGCAACCACAGCCGCACGCTCATCGGCCCGTGCAAGTGCGCGCCAAGCTTTTCAGCCGTGTTCAGATCGGCATCGTCCGCGATCGTCGTGTCCATGTCTTTCACCCGATCAAAGCGTCGGCCGCACGTTTCTTGTTCTGCGCCAGCTGAATCTGCCCAGTCGCATAAGCGGCGGGCACATGCACCCCGCGATAGCCGAGTTCGGCGGCTGCATGGAGCGTCCACATCGGATTGACAAGATGCGGCCGGCCCAGCGCGACCAGATCGGCGCGGCCCGAGGCAAGGATCGAATTGACGTGATCGGGTTCGTAAATATTGCCCACCGCCATTGTCGCGACATGGGCCTCGTTGCGGATTCGGTCGGAAAACGGCGTTTGATACATGCGGCCGAAGACTGGCTTGGCATTGAACGAGGTTTCGCCCGAACTGACATCGATAATGTCCGCCCCCGCAGCAGCAAAGGCAGCGCCGATAGCGACCGAATCTGCCGGGTGGATCCCGCCGTCCTGCCAATCGTGCGCGGAAATGCGCATCGCCAGCGGCTTGTGCGCGGGCCAAGCGGCGCGCACCGCGCGAACGACCGACACAGGCCAGGCAAGCCGCGCGCTGATGTCTCCGCCAAAGGCATCGTCGCGCCGGTTCATCAGCGGCGTGATGAATGACGACAGCAGGAACCCGTGTCCGGCCTGCAATTCGATCAGGTCAAATCCCGCTGCATCGGCACGCCGTGCGGCGGCGACAAAGGCATCGCGCACCCGGTCCATATCGGCAGGCGTCATCGCGGCGGGCACTTGGCCATCGGGGTGCCATGGCAACGCCGAAGCGGACAGCAGCGGCCAAGCGTCATGCGTCAACGGCACGTCATAGCGATTGCCTTGCGGCACTTGCGTCGCGCCGCGCGCACCGGCATGGCCAAGCTGTACGCCGATTTTCGCGTGGGTGGCAGTATGAACAAAATCGTTAATCACGCGCCAGCCGGCGATCTGGTCATCGTGCCACAGCCCCGGGCACGCGGGGGTAATGCGGCCATCGGGCGTTACCGCGGTCATTTCGGCCATCACCAGCCCCGCCCCGCCTTGCGCCCGCGCGCCATAATGGACAAGGTGGAACGCACCCACACGGCCTTGCGCGTCTGCCTGATACGTCAGCACCGGTGATACCACGATGCGATTGGGCAGAGTCAGATCGCGCAGCGTGAACGGCTGAAACATCGGCGGCGCGGGCTGCTTGTTCCCGGCGAACCAGCGTTCGACTTCGCCCAGCCAGACCGGATCACGCAAGCGCAGATTTTCATGGCTGACCCGCTGGCTGCGGGTGAGCAGCGAATAGGCGAACTGAATCGGTTCAAAACCCAGATAGCGGTCGAGCGTTTCGAACCATTCTGTCGAATTGCGCGCCGAATTCTGAATCTTCAGCACTTCGAGATGGCGCTCGGCCTGATAGTCGGCAAGGCCGCGTGCCAGCGCCGCTGGATCGCGCGCGTCGATGGCATCGAGCACGGCAGCCAGCTTGATCGCATCTTCCAAGGCCAGCTTGGTTCCCGATCCAATCGAAAAATGCGCGGTGTGCGCGGCGTCGCCCAGCAGCACGACATTGTCGAACGACCATTGTCCGCACATGATGCGGCGAAAATTGATCCATGACGCCGGCCCGCTGAGGTGCGCCGCATTGGTCAACAGCGCCTCACCCGCCAGATGCCTCGCAAAGATCGCCTCGACCGCTGCGATCGCTTCGGCCTGCGAAATCGTGTCAAACCCCAGCCCGCGCCACGTGCTTTCAGAACATTCGACGATAAAGGTCGATCGCGTATCGTCAAAGCGATAGGCATGGGCCCAGATCCAGCCCGCGTCGGTCTGTTCGAAAATGAATTCGAACGCATCGAACAGCCGCGCGGTGCCCAGCCACATGAACTTGTTGGCGCGCGTCTGAATATCGACCGCGAACTTGTCTGCATAGCGGGTGCGAATGCGGCTGTTGATGCCGTCTGCCGCGACCACCAGATCGTAATCGGCATAAGCCGCCACGTCATCGTCGAATTCGGTCTCGAACAGCAGACTGACGCCCAGTTCGCGCGCGCGATCTTGCAGAATATTGAGCAAGCGCTTGCGACCGATCCCGATAAAGCCATGCCCGGTGGAACGGATGCGGTTTTCGCCAACCACGACCTCGATATCATCCCAATGGGCAAAGCTATCTGCAATCGTTCCGGCGCTGACCGGGTCATTCGCGGTCAGATTGGCGAGCGTCTGGTCGGAAAAGACGACGCCCCAGCCAAACGTGTCGCCCGCCTTGTTGCGCTCGATCACGACAATATCGTGCGCCGGGTCCCGAAGCTTCATCGAGATAGCGAAGTACAGCCCAGCCGGGCCTCCTCCGAGACAAGCGATCCGCATTGACGTTCTCCCTACATGTTTTAGGTCTAAAGCATATTCGCGCAGATCGCAAGCGGTCGTCGGGCCGCGCTCCGGCCCGCAGGGGCAATGGTCAGGGGTTGCGTTCGCTCAGGTGCAGCACTTCACCGCGCGGCAATCGCCTGATCGAGCGCGCACCCGGTGTCATCGGCAAGCGCTGCCTCGCGCAACTGCCGCACCCGCACCGCGCCAACTTGGCCGCCGCCAAGCTCAGCCGCCGCCGCCATCACTTTGCCGAAATTGGCGAGCCCGCGGTCGAACGTATCGCCATAGCCTTTGATAATACGCTGGTTGCGGGCCAGTTCGGTGGCGAAGGCGACATCGCGCGCCGCCGCCGTGCGGATTGCGCCAAGCCACGCTTCGATCCGCGCTTGTTCTTCGGCATAGCGCAAGCTCGTGCGGCGAAAACGGCGCAGACCGGCGGCCAAACGCAGCACGATAAACCATCGCAGGCTGGTCGTTTCAACATGCCGCCCGGTTGCAAACAGCGGTGCCAGCAGGCGGCGCAGCATCGGGCGGCGCAAGATCGCACGGCCAATCGGGGCCGGCAAAGTCTCACACACTTCGCGCAGCCGGGGGTGCATATATTCGGTCACGCGCAGCACCTGATCGGGGCGGACGCGCACCTCTTGCGCCAGCCGCGCGCTGCGGGTGGCGCGGATTTTCAGATCGGCGACGCGCACAACATCGTCATAGGCCATCCACAGCGCCAGCGCGCGCGCGGTTTCGCGGGTCAGCGCCCAGTCATCGCTCCCATCGTCGAGCGAGCGCACCGCTTCCAGCCGATCTAGATAATGCTCGGCATAGGCGGCATCCTGATAGTCCATCAGGCGGCGCACACCCTCGATGGCAAAGCCATGCGCCGCGCCCGGCAATGCGCTGGCGACCCGCGCGGCGAGCCGGTGCCCGGCGGGCGATGTCGGTTGCGGCGCTGGGGCATCGGCCAGAGGCGCGGGTGCCTCCATGCGCGCGCCCGCAATCCCGGCGGCAAAGCCTTTGAGGTTGGCCGCGACCGCTTTGCCACCGGCGCGAATCGCGGTTTCGAACGCGGCGGCGTCAAACGGCAAGGCTTTGCTGCCGACCAGCGCACCAAGCATCACCGAACTGATCAGGCTGCCCGCCTTGACCGCCGCATCCTCCATGTCAAAGCCGATGAACCGCGCCGCGCGGCGATGCGCGGCGGCGATGATCCGCTCGCTGCTGCCGGTACCATCGCCAAGCGCGGATTTTTCGGAGATCGCATAAATACGGTTGGTCGATCCGATCAGTGTCGTGCGGTCTTTCGACACAAATCCGCGCAAGATTGCCCGGCCCGCCTCCATCAATTCCGACGCGATCACGATATCGACATCGCCCGGCACGGGATTGAGCGCGAGCACTGGCGGATCGCGATTGTCGCCGGTCGGGCGCGGCACCATTTCGATGTAATAGACCGTCGATCCGGTGCGCTGCGCAACGCCCGGCACCGACGTGCCTTGCGCCACAAAGCCTTGGGTGCGCGCCGTATCCAAAATCCAGTCGGCCAGCACACCACCGCCTTGTCCGCCGAGCGCGAGGATCGCGATGGTGATGCGGCGACGATCCGGCTCTGCCGCGTCGAGCGGGGGCAGCGCCATCAAAACGCCCTCGCCTGCACGGCGCGGGCGTGGCGGCGCTGCAAAAAGCCGATCAACCCGCGCCGCACCCAGTGGCGCAGCCGGTCGTGCCATGCCGGATTGCTGATGATCTGAGCCTTGTAGAACGATGGGCACAGGATCGCGGCATGGGCCACTTCGCCGCAATTGCCGCAGCCGACGCACGTGTTGTCGATATGAGTCACCGGATCCTGCCGCAGCGGATCGGGATTGGCGCGCACCGATAACGACGGGCAACCCGACAGGCGGATACAGGCGTGGTCACCGGTGCACGTATCGGCATCGACGCCAAAGCGTTCGCGCACCACGCGCTGGCCGTCGCGTTCGGCTTTGGCCAGCAAGGGCTTTATCCGGCGCTGCTTGTTGAGCATACATTCGGATTGCGCGACGATGACTTTCGGCCCGTGTTCAGGCGTGGTCAGCGCAGCCTTCAGCGTGTCGCGCATCGCGGCAACGTCATACGTGCGCGTCAGTGTCCGCGCCCAGCGCACCCCCATCCCGCGCACCGCGCGTTCAATCGGGTTGTTCGTCTGCCGCACGGCATTGTCGGCGCGCGATGACAGGATGTCTTGCCCGCCAGTCGCCGCCGAATAGCCATTATCGACGATGATCGTCACCGTATCGTCTTGGTTGAACACGGCATTGCCGATGCCGGACGTCAAACCATTATGCCAGAAACCGCCATCGCCCATCATCGCGATGGCGCGTTTGCCGCCAGTGCCCGCGCTCGGGCGAAAGGCCGCCGCGCCCGCAGTGCCAAGACCATAGCCCATTGTCGTATTGCCGATGTGGAACGGCGGCAGGATCGAGAACAAATGGCAGCCGATATCGGCAGAAACGTGATGTTCGCCCAGTTCGCGCTGCACCAGCTTCATCGCCGAAAAGATCGGACGCTCCGGGCAACCGGTGCAAAATCCCGCCGGGCGCTGCGGCACATGCGCGGCAATCGGCTCGTCCACCACCGGCGCGGCGGGGCGGATCACGGCGAGCGCGGGCGCATGAGCAGCAAGGAAGCGGACAATGCCATCGACCAGCACTTGCCCGGTATATTCCCCTGCCCGCGGAAGCACATCTTTGCCCACGACCCGCGTGTTCAGATCGGCACGGCGCAGCAGCGTGTTCAGTTCATGCTCGATGAATTCGGGCTGTCCTTCCTCAACCATCAGCACCGCGCGCTTGCCCGCGCAAAACGCGGCCAGTTCGTCGGGGATCAGCGGATAAGTCACGTTCATGCAATAGATCGGCACGCGCGCCTGGCCATGTTCGTCAGACAACCCGACCAGTTCGAGCGCGCGGTTGAGCATGTTGAACAGCCCGCCCTGCACAATGATCCCGACATCACCGGTGGACGCGCCGAAATGTTCATTCAGGCGCTGGTCCGCGACAAAACGGATCGCGGCTGGCCAGCGCTGCTCGATCTTTTCATGTTCGTGCAGAAAATTGGCGGGGGGAAGCACGATCCGGTCAAGATCGCGCACGGGTGAGGCCGCAGCCTGCCCGACCGTCAGCGGCGGGCGGCGGTTGTCTTTGGCGATGAAGCTGCCCGTCACATGACAGGCGCGCACGCGCAATTCGAGCATGACCGGCGTGTTCGATGCTTCGGACAGCGCGAACCCATGTTCCACCATCGCGACAATCGAAGGCAAATTGGGGCGCGGATCGAGCAGCCACATCTGCGACTTCATCGCAAAGGCGTGCGTACGCTCCTGCATGATCGACGAGCCTTCGCCATAATCCTCGCCCACGATGATGAGCGCGCCGCCTTTGACCCCGCCACTGGCGACGTTGGACAATGCATCGGACGCGACATTGGTGCCGACCACCGATTTCCACGCGACCGCGCCGCGCAGTGGATAATTGACCGACGCTGCCAGCATCGCCGCCGCTGCCGCTTCGGAGGCAGAGGATTCGAAATGCACGCCGAGTTCGCGCAGCAGCGGATCGGCATCGGCGAACACGTCCATCAAATGGCTGATTGGCGATCCCTGATAGCCGCCGATATAGGCGACCCCCGCTTGCAGCAGCGCCTTGGTAACGGCAAGAATGCCTTCGCCTTCGAACTCTGCGCCCGCGCCGAGCCGCAAATGTTCGACTTCGCGCTTGAACGACCGTTCAGCCATGGGGTCAGCCCGCGATGAAGGCGAGAACGCGCAACGGGCTGCCCGATCCGTCGCGGATTTTCAGCGGGGCGGCGACGAGCACCGCGCCAGTCGGCGGCAGCAGATCAAGATTTTCGAGGCATTGCAGGCCATAGCGACCCGCACCGTGGAACAATGTATGCGCCGGATAGGCCGGGTCCATACTGTGCGCCTGCCCCGCATCCGTGCCGATTGTCTCCACGCCAAAGCCGTGCGCGTCGCGCTGCTCGATCAGGAAACGGCAAGCTTGCGGATCGGGGCCGGGCGTATGCGCACCATCCGCGCCGCGATTGGTATATGCATCGCCCGTCCGCTTTGACCAGTCGGTGCGGAACAGCACCCACGAGCGCGGCGGAATGCGGCCATGGCGCGCTTCCCACGCCTCGATCTGTGCCACTGTCAGCACGAAATCCGGGTCGGCCGCACATTGCGCCGAACAGTCGATCACCACTGCCGGGCCAACGAAATCCTTGGGCGCAATCGTATCGGTGCTGTTATCGGGCAGATCTTTGCCCGAAATCCAATGCACCGGCGCGTCGAAATGGGTGCCAGTATGCTCGCCTACGGTAAAGTTGCTCCAGTGCCACGCCACTCCACGGTCATCATAGCGCGAAATCACCTCGCGGCTGAACGGCGCGCATTGGCCGAATTGGGGCGGCAGCACGAGCACAGGGGTATCTTCGGACAGCGTCTGCGTCAAATCGACGGTGCGGATCGCGCCGCTGGCAACCAGCGCTGCGAAAGAATTCAAGACCTCTTGGCTCATGGCAATGCCCCCTGATCAACCCGCGCCTGACCGCGACCGGACGATTCGGAGCATGATCCGATTTACTTGCACATGCAAGTTATATTGCTTGCCGCTGCGGGTGTGGCGAGTTAGGCGATTGCCATGCAGGAAAAGCTTCAGGACACCGATAACCGGCGCTTGGGCGATCCGGGCTCACCCGCGTTTCAGCTCGATCAATACCCGTTCTATCTGCTCAACCGCGCGGTGGGCCGTTACACGATCGTGATCGAGGCGCGCCTTCGCACGATTGACCTCGACATTCCCAACTGGCGCGTCCTGATGGTGTTGGGCGAACGCGCACCGCGCAGCATCGGCCAGCTTGCCGAAGCCTGCGTCATCAACTTGTCGACAATGATGCGGATCATCGGGCGGATGAAACGCGCCGGTCTGGTCACGTCCACCCCCAGCCCAACCGACGCGCGCGTGACCGAAGTGTTCCTGACCACGCTGGGCGAAGCAAAGCTGAACGAGGCGCGCGCGATCACCGCGCCGATCTATCAGGCGGTTATCGAAGGATTTTCCGCGCGCGATTTCGACCAGATGATCCGCCATCTCGGCCGGCTCCACGACAATCTGGGCGATATCAGCGATTGAGGCGGTGGGCGCGCGAGCTTGCGCAGAAAGAGACCCCTGACCATGCTAATCGATCAAGATGAACGCGCCCGATCAAGCCAGAACAATGCTCCTTTGAGCACTCGCCCTCATGGCAGGGCTATCGCATATGAAGTCTGACACAATGATACGGAGCACACTGACCGACAATTCGGCGGGCGCTACCCTAGGTCCTCCCCCACTGGGGGAGGTGGCAGCCCGCAGGGCTGACGGAGGGGGTGTGACGCGCAAAATGTCGTGGGGTTTCGCGAAGTTGCGGG
>CAINGT010000011.1 GCA_903848655.1 uncultured Sphingomonadales bacterium | reverse complement strand
TGATTTATTGCAAAAAACCGGTACCCACTTTTTTGCATCACGCTATAGAGTCTTTGTTTTCGCGTGATTTATTGCAAAAAACCGGTACCCACTTTTTTGCATCACGCTCTAATTCAATCGCATCCTGCTTTCGGGGATTGTTTGGCCGGGATGGTGCGGCCTTTGGGTCATCGCGCAAGGGCTGGGTCGCGTGACTGGTGCGGTCGAGAAGACTCGAACTTCCACGGCCTTTCGGCCACAACGACCTCAACGTTGCGCGTCTACCAGTTCCGCCACGACCGCACGTCGCAAACGGGTTGCAGCCATAAGGCCAACGCACCCGTCGGGGTAGGAGCGGGCGCTTAGCAAAGCACCATGCTGCGTGCAACCGTGTTTGCGCGGGCTGGCCGCGTTATTTTTCGCGGCTATTCGCGTTTCCAGCCGACTTCAATCGCTTTGGTGGATTTGGGAACATCGTTGATCGCTTCGCTGATCGTTTGGCTTTCGCGCGGGTTCAGCACGTCTTTGGGCGGGATTATGGTGCGGGGGGTATCGACCACGCGGTTGCTGGCATCGCGCAGCACGACCACGATGGGGGGCACTTCGCGCACGTCTTTGCCGCGATTGGTGATTGTACCGCTGATCTGGAAATAGTCACGGCCATTGGCGGATTGGCGCGATTGCCGGTCAGCGGGGAACGACAGCACCAGATCGGGGCGTCCCGCGCCGAACACCGGGTTGGCAAAGGGCAGCCAATCCGGCACCCCGAGCCAGGTGGCGGCACCGATCAGCGCGGCCACCACCAACGCGAACGCCAGCGCCGCCACCGTCCACAGCCGGGCGGCATTGCGGCGGGGACGAAACGGTGGTTCGTGGGCAAACGGCGACGGGCCTTCGTCAAGCGGATCGGCGGCGGGGGCGGGCGGCGGCACCGGACGGCGGGTGTAAAGCGGCGGCGGTTCTTCGGCCGAAGTGTCTGCCGCAATGACCGGATCAGCGGCGGGTGTGGGCGGTGGTGGTGATGGTGGTGGTGATGGTGGCGGCGCTGGTTCCGCCTCAACCGGGGTTTCGTGAACGGGGGTTTCAAAGTCTGCGCGCGGGGTCAGTTCCGGCCCGGCCTGGAACCAGCTATGGCGGCATTTGGCACAACGCACGGTGCGCCCGTCCACGCCAATCGCACTGTCGGGAACGACATAGCGGGTCGAACAAGCGGGGCATGCAATAATCATGGCCCCGGGTTAAGCATGGCAACCGCGCGATAAACAAGGGCGATGGTGGATGAAAATCGCGTTCACGCCCCTTTTTTCCACATGGATTGACGCCTATGCACCGGATGCGACCCGATCCGCCCTGCCCCGCCCCTCGATCAAGCCGAACGCCGCGCCCATGAACCAGCCCGACGCCGCAATTGTTCAGTTCGACAATGTCGGGCTGCGCTATGGCACCGGCAATGAAGTGCTGAGCGATATTTCGTTCACGCTGTTCCCCGGGCGGTTCTATTTCCTGACCGGGGCATCGGGTGCGGGCAAGACCAGCTTGTTGCGCCTGCTCTATCTTGCCCAGCGGCCTTCGCGCGGGTTGATCCGCATGTTCGGCACCGATGCGATCACACTGCCGCGCGAACGGCTGCCGGGGTTCCGGCGGCGGCTGGGGGTGGTGTTTCAGGATTTCCGGCTGGTGGCGCACTTGTCGGCGTTTGACAATATCGCCCTGCCGCTGCGCGTGGCCGGGGTGCCCGAACGCGAAATCACCAAACCGGTCGATGAAATGCTCGAATGGGTTGACCTGGCCGAGCGGCGCGATGCCCGCCCCGCCACGCTGTCGGGCGGGGAACAGCAACGCGTGGCGATTGCGCGCGCGGTGATCGCGCGGCCCGATCTGCTGGTGGCGGACGAGCCGACCGGCAATGTCGATCCCGACATGGCGCTGAAACTGTTGCGTCTGTTTGAAAGCCTGGGGCGGCTGGGGACCAGCGTGGTGGTGGCTACGCACGATGTGCACCTGATCCGCAAAGTGCCGGATTCGCTGATTATGCGGCTGGATAACGGGCGGCTGTCCGATCCGACCGGCGCGTTGCGCTATCCGCCGCGCCGCACCGGCCCCACGGGGAACCACGGGGGCATTGCGCCGCTGGGGTTTGCCCCGGCATGACCGCAGCGTCCAGCGCCGGTCGTGCGCGCAACCGCGATCGCGCCTTGCTGCCCAATCTCCGCCGGGGCAGTCCGATGCCGTGGGTGATCGCCATCGTGATCGCGCTGACGGTGATCGCAGCGGCCAGCGGGCTCGCCTTGCGCAATGCCGCCATGCGCGCCAGCGCCGATCTCAACGGCGGGGTAACAGTGCAGATCATCAGCGCCGCGCCGATATCGCGCAACCAGCAGACCGAAGCCGCGCTGGCCGTGCTGCGCCGCAGCGCCGGGGTGGTCGAAGTGCGCCGTGTCGAACAGGCGCAACTGGAAACTTTGCTCGAACCGTGGCTGGGAACGCGTCCGGGCGATGCCATCGACGAATTGCCGATCCCCGCGCTGATCGACTTGCGGTTGAGCGGCGCGGCCACGCCCGAACGCGTGGCGGCGTTGCGCGCGGCGCTGGCGCGGGTGGCCCCGGCGGCGCGGGTCGATGCGCAATCGGCGTGGCTGATCCCGGTGTTCCGCGCGATTTCCACGCTGCAATGGCTGGCGGGCGGGTTGATCGCGCTTTTGGCCACGGCCACAGTTGCAGCGGTGGTGCTGGCCGCGCGCACCGCGCTGGTCGATCAGCGCGAGGCGATTGCGATTGTGCATTTGCTGGGCGCGACCGACGCGCAGATCGCGCGGGTGTTCCAGCGCAGCGCCGCGCGCGAGGCGGCGGTTGGCGGCCTGATCGGGCTGATCGCCGGAATTGCCGCGATCCTGGCGCTGGCCGAACAGTTCAGCGCGCTGGGTTCGGGCATGGGCGCGGGTGCGGTGCTGGGCTGGACCGACTGGCTGGCGGTCGGCGCGATCCCGCTGGGCGGGGTCGTGCTGGCGCTGCTGACCGCGCGGCTGACCGTGCTTTCCGCGCTGCGGCGGATGGTGTAGGATAGTCGCAATGCGCCTGTTCAAGCCGTCCGGTCTGTTGCGCGCCGTGCTGGCGCTGGTGCTGGTGTGGCTGTTGGGATTCTTGTGGTTTGCCCTGCTGCTGCCGCGCCCGGCCGGCCCAGATCATACCGACGGCGTAATCGTGCTGACCGGCGGCCCCGGACGCATTGCGCGCGGGCTTGAGGTGTTGCGTGCGGGGCAGGCGCAACGCCTGCTGGTATCAGGCGTCGATCCGCAAGTGACGCGTGACCGTTTCGCCAATGAATATGCGGTGCCCCCGGCGCAGTTCGCCTGTTGCGTCACGCTGGGCTATCGCGCGTATGACACGCGTTCCAACGCGCGAGAGGCGGCGGACTGGATTGTGCGCCACCGGATGCATTCTGTACGGCTGGTCACGACCGACTGGCACATGCGCCGCGCGGCCTTCGATCTGACAGTCGCCGGGCCACGCGGCCTGACCATCATCGAAGATGCCGTGCCCTCGCAACCGGCGATGAAAATGCTGTTTGTCGAATACAACAAGCTGCTCGCGCGCATGGCCGCCTGGCTGGTCGGCTGGCCGCCTGTGCCAAGCGATCCGGCAGCGGGCCATGACCACGCCTGACCCCCGCCCCCGCTGGTCAGAGGTTGCGCGCAGCGGCGCGTTTTACACGCTGTTTTATGGCACGAGCGTGGTGATGATCGCCACCAATGTGCTGACGCTGGTCTTGCCCGTCGGCGCATTGCGCACGATGGTGCGCGTGTGGTGCGGGTGGCACCGCTGGTGTTGCCGCCATATCCTGGGCATCCGCGTGGTGGTCGAAGGCACATTGCCCGACCATCCGGTGCTTTATGCGATGCGCCATGAATCGCTGTTCGAAGCGATTGACCTGCCGATGCTGATGACCGACCCGGTGATCTTTGCCAAAGCTGAATTGCTCGCGATCCCGGTGTGGGGGCTGCTCGGGCGGCGCTATGGGCTGATCGCGGTCGAACGCAGCGCGGGTGCGCGCGCCTTGCGCGGCATGATCGCCGCCGCGCGCGCCAATGCGCTGACCGCCGGGCGGCCGCGCCCGCTGGTGATCTTTCCCGAAGGCACGCGCGTCGCGCACACCAGCGCCCCCGCGTTGCAAGCGGGATTTGCCGGACTATACAAGATGATCGATCTGCCAGTGGTGCCGGTGGCGGTGGACAGCGGGCGCTTGTACCACCGCCGCTGGAAACGCGCCGGGGTGATCCGCTATCGCATCGGGGCCGAACTGCCGCCGGGCCTGCCGCGCGCCAAGATCGAGGCCGCAGTGCATCAGGCGATCAACGCGCTACGGACGAGACCCGTCAATCAATCCCCAACTGCCAAAGAATAAATGCAAATTCCTCCGCAGCCTCTTTGAGCGATTCAAACCGCCCCGATTTGCCGCCGTGGCCCGCGCCCATATGGGTCTTGAGCAGCAGGATATTGCTATCGGTCTTGACCGCGCGCAATTTGGCCACCCATTTCGCCGGTTCCCAATACGTAACGCGCGGATCGTTCAGCCCGGCGGTCACCAGCAACGGCGGATAGGCCTGCGCGCGCACTTGCTCATAGGGCGAATACGACCGGATCAGCGCAAACGCCGCCGGATCGGTAATCGGATTGCCCCATTCGGGCCATTCGCCCGGTGTCAGCGGCAACGTATCATCGAGCATGGTGTTCAGCACATCGACGAACGGCACGTGCGCGACCACCGCGCCCCACAGATCGGGGTCGGAATTGATCACCGCACCCATCAATTCGCCCCCAGCCGATCCGCCGCTGATCGCGATCCGCCCCGGTTCGGTCAGCCCGCGCGCGATCAGCCCGCGCGCGACATCGACAAAATCGGTGAAGGTATTGGTGCGACGGTCCAGCTTGCCCGCTTTGTACCACGCGCGGCCCAGATCATCGCCGCCGCGAATATGCGCGATGGCAAAGGCCATGCCGCGATCCACCAGGCTAAGCCGCACGGTCGAAAATCCGGGGCTGATCGCGATGCCGTAAGCGCCATAGCCATAAAGGTATAACGGCACTGGCCCGGTGCGGTCTTTGCGCGTCATGATCGACACCGGCACCCGCGTGCCATCGCGCGCCACGATCTCGACTCGTTCGGTTACATAGCGCGATGCGTCATAACCCGCCGGAATTTCCTGCACTTTCAGCGGTTCAAGGCGGCGCGTCGCGACATGATAGTCATAGACCGTGCGCGGCGCGATCATCGACTGATAGGTCAGCCGCAGGCGATCGGTCGCCCATTCCGGATTGTCACCCAGTTCCGCCTGATAGCTGACGTCGGGAAAGCTGATCGGTTCGACCCGCGCGGGATCATTGTAAAACCGCAATTCGATCCGGTCGAGCCCGCGCACCCGGCTTTCAACCACCCAGAAATCGCGGAACAGTTCAAACCCGGTCAGATAGACATCATCGCTGCCCGCGATCAGCGTGGTCCATGCCGCCGGATCATGCAGCGGCGCGGTCGCCAGCCGGAAATTTTCGTGGTCATCGTTGGTGTGAATATAGAGCAGCGGGGCGCTGCCATCGCCGCGATCCAGCACATCGACATCGTATTCGACCCCGGTTTGCCGCGCGCGCACGCATTGCAGCGGTGCAAGCGGATCGGCGGCGGGCACCAGCCATGCCTCGGTCGTGGCATGATCGCCGGTCGCGATCACCAGCCAGTTTTCGTTCGCCGACAGGCCGACATCGACGCGAAAGCCTTCGTCGGTTTCGTGAAAAAGCACCACATCATCGCTTGCCGCCGTGCCGATGCGGTGCAGCAGCACGGTATCGGCGCGCCACTGGTCGTTGACCCGCGCATAGACGAGGCTCTGGTCATCGCTCGCCCAGACCAGCCCGCCCGATGTGTCGGGGATGCGGTCGGGCAGTACTTCGCCGCTGGCGATCACTTTGATCTGGGCGACATAGCGTTCAGACCCGTCGTCATCGACCGACCAGGCCAGCCGCAATCCGTCGTGCGACACCGCGAGCGCGCCGAGCGCGAAATAGTCCTTGCCCGCCGCCAGCGCGGTTTCGTCAAGGATCAGCTCATCCGCCCCGCTATCCTCGCCCGCCGCAACCGGGCGGCGCCACCATTTGCGATATTCGCCGCCCGCCTCATACGCGTGCCAATAGCGGTACGCGCCGTCTTTTTGCGGCACCGAGCCATCGTCTTCTTTGATCCGCGCGCGCATTTCGGAGAACAGATCGTCGATCCGCCCCGCCTGCCCCGCCATCGCGGCATCGAACCATGCGTTTTCCGCCGCCAGATGGGCCAGCACGTCGGGATCGGTGACCTCGGGATAGCCCGGATCGCGCAACCACGCGTAATCGTCGGTCAGCGTGACATCGTGATGAGTCGATTGGGTCGGGCGGCGGGCGGCGACCGGCGGGGCGGCGGGGGGGGTGGTATCGGGCATGGACCGGCTCTATGCTGCCGCGCGCGCCCGGACAAGCCGGGCAATCGGCCAGTCTCGAACGGAATCACGGCGAATGGTGGGTACCCTGCATGGATCGCGGCTCGCAGCCTTGCGCGAGCGGCTGAACGCCGACCAGCTCGATGGCTGGATCGTGCCGATCTGCGATGAACATATGAGCGAATATGTCGGTGCTTATGCGCGGCGGCTCGAATGGCTGACCGGGTTTGGCGGATCGGCGGGGACAGCGGTGGTGCTGGCCGAAACCGCCGCGCTGTTCGTCGATGGGCGCTATACGTTGCAGGCGCGCGATCAGGTCGATGGCGCGGCATATGCGGTGCACGAAGTCCCGGGGGCGAGCGTGGCAGGCTGGCTGGCCGACCATGCGCCCGATCACGCACGCATCGGCTATGACCCTTGGCTGCACACGCGCGGCTGGGTCGATGCCACCGCGCGTACGCTCGCCGCACGCGGGGCAATGCTGGTGGCGCATCCCGCCAACCCGGTCGATGCGATCTGGGCGGATCAGCCCGCGCCTTCTGCCGCGCCTGTGGTGCCGCACCCGCTGGCCTATGCCGGGGTCGATGCCGCCACCAAACGCGCCGATGTTGCCGCGTGGCTGGCGCGCACGGCTTGCGATGCGGTGGTGATCGCCGCGCTCGATTCGCTTGCCTGGCTGTTCAATCTGCGCGGGGCCGATATCGATCATACCCCGGTGGCGCTGGCGTTTGCACTCGTCCATGCCGATGGCAGCGCCGATCTGTTTCTTGATCCCGGCAAAACTTCGCCCGAATTGGTGGCGCATCTGGGCGATGCGGTGCGGCTGACCCCGCGTGACGGGTTTGTCGCCGCGCTCGGCGCGCTGGCCGACAAGCGCGTGGGGATTGATCCCGAACGCAGCGTCGCGGCGATTTTTGTCGCGCTCGATGCGGCAGGTGCAACCGCCGTGCCGCTGACCGATCCGGTGCTGGTGCCCAAAGCGGTCAAAAACCCGGTCGAGATCGCCGGGCACCGCGCGGCGCAAGCGCGCGATGGCGCGGCGCTGGCGCGGTTTTTGCACTGGCTCGACCGCGCCGGGCCAGAAGGCGGGCAAAGCGAACTATCGGCGGCGCAGCGGCTCGAAGCCGAACGGCGCGCCAGCGGCGACTTGCTCGATCTGTCGTTCGATACGATTTCGGGCGCGGGGGCGAACGGCGCGATTGTCCACTACCGCGTCGATGCCTTGACCAACCGTGCGATCACGCCAGGCAGCGTCTATCTGGTCGATTCGGGCGGGCAGTACCGCGATGGCACCACCGATGTTACCCGCACGGTGTGGATCGGGCCGGGCGATCCCCCGGCGGAGCTGTGCGACCGCTTTACCCGCGTGCTCAAAGGCCACATCGCGCTGGCGCGCGCGGTATTTCCGGCGGGCACCAGCGGCGCGCAGCTTGATACGCTGGCGCGCCAGTTCTTGTGGGCGGCGGGGCTGGATTATGCCCATGGCACCGGGCACGGCGTCGGCAGCTACCTCGCAGTGCACGAAGGGCCGCAGCGGATTGCCAAAGCACAAGGCGGGCAAGCGGGCACGACCCATACACTGCTGCCGGGAATGATCATTTCAAACGAGCCGGGCTATTACCGCACCGGGGCCTATGGCATCCGCATCGAAAATCTGGTGCTGGTCGAACCGCGCGCGATTGCCGGGGGTGAAGGTGCGTTTCTGGGCTTTGCCACGCTGACCCATGCGCCGATTGACCGGCGGCTGATCGATCTGGCGCTGCTCGATTCAGCCGAGCGCGGCTGGATCGATGACTATCACGCCACAGTGCGCGCGATCATCGGCCCGTTGCTGGCCGGTGATGATCGCGCGTGGCTGGACCGTGCCACCGCGCCGCTGGCGGCATGATCGTTCGCCCCCCAAACGCGACACACTGCGACAAAAAACCGCCGCTTTCGGCACAGTCGCGCGACACTTGGCGGGTATCAGCGTGATTGAAAGTCGCGAGACCGAAACGCTGCTTGCGCCGGGCGTAGCGATCCCCCCTCCCTGCCCGCGCGGCGGCCGGTCTTGCGACTTTCATCCCGCTGCGCCGATCATCGGCGTTTCGCTGGTGCAAAGGATACTCTGCCCATGAAAACCATCGTTCTGGCCGGTAGCGGCGTGCTGATGCTGGCGCTCGCGCTTCCCGGCAGCGCGGCCACCCCCGCTCCCGCCGCGCCGCCCGCCATCACGCTTGCCGCCGTCAAGGCTGAAGCTGACCGGATCTGGGAACGGCTCGATGTCAACCACGACGGGAAGATCGATGCTGCCGATCGTGATGTGCGCCTGCTCGAACGCTTTGCCGCGTCGGATACCAACCACGATGGCGTCATCAGCAAAGACGAATTTCTTGCTTGGGCCCATGCGCGCGAAGCCCGCTGGCACGGCGATCATCCCGGTGCCGGCGGACCTCCACCCCCGCCGCCGCCCGGTGCTGATGGCCCGCTCCCGCCCCCGCCCCCGCCGGGTCATGACCATGGCGGGCCACATGGTCCGGGTCATCACCCCGGCGCGATGGTCGGTGCCATGCTGACCGGTGCCGCGATGCACGATGCGGATAGTGCCGGAGTGATTACCCGCGCGGCCTTCGATGCGGCCTTGGCCGCGCGCTTTGCCCGGATCGATACGAACCACGATGGTCAATTGGATCGCGCCGAATTGCGCGCGGCGCTGCGGGCTGCGATGGCGCGCGGCGAAGGCTGGGGCCACGGGCCGCACCATCCCGGCGATGGCCCCCCGCCGCCGCCCCCGCCCGGCATGGATTGACGCCACCACGCAATGACTCAGCCCGCCCCACCCGAAGCCAGTGCCGCGCGCACCGCCATTCTGCTCGTCGATGATGAAGCGGACTTGCGCGAGCCACTGGCCGACTATCTGGCGCGCCAGGGGTTTGCGGTCACCCAAGCCAGCAGCGCGGGCGCGGCGCGCGCGCTGCTGGCCACCGACCATCATGATCTGGTGCTGCTCGATATCATGATGCCGGGCGAAGACGGGTTATCGCTGTGCCGCCATCTGGCCGAAACGCGGCACGTGCCGGTCATTTTCATCACCGCACGCGGAGAGGCGACCGACCGCATCGTCGGGCTGGAAATCGGTGCAGACGATTATGTCGTCAAACCGTTCGACCCGCGCGAACTCGTCGCGCGCATCCGCAGCGTGCTGCGCCGCACCGACCGCGCCGCACCTCCTGCCGGGCGAGCGGTGGTCTATCACTTTGAAGGCTGGCAGCTCGATCCGCTCAAGCGGCGGTTGGTTGACGGCGAAGGCGCGGTAGTGGCGATCTCGTCGGCGGAATTCCGCCTGCTGTTGGCGTTTCTTGACCATCCGCGCCAAGTGCTCGACCGCGACCGGCTGCTCGATATGGTGCAAGGGCGCGAAGCGCACTTGTTCGACCGCGCCATCGACAACCAGATCAGCCGCTTGCGCCGCAAGATCGAACCCGACAGCCGCAATCCGCAACTGATCCAGACGGTATGGGGCGGCGGCTATATGCTGGCCGCGCAAGTGCGCATATTGCCCGTGCGACCATGATGTGGCTGCGCAGCCTGCAAGGGCAGATGATGGCCGCCATCGCGCTGGCGATGCTGATCGCGCAAGGGCTGTCGGCCACGCTGATCTGGCACCAATTGCACCAGCGCCACATCGCCGCGCTGGTCAATGGCGCGGCGATGCGGATGCTGGATGGTCGCCCATTCACGCCCGCACTGCACGACGACCGGCCACCCCTTCCCCCACCCGATGACCGCCTGCGGCTGCCGCGCGCATTCCGGGTCCATGTCGATGCGGCCTCGCCGGAACAAGGCGGCGACCGGCCCTTGCGCGAAGTGGAAACCGCCTTGCGCGATGCGCTGGTGGCACAAGGCGCAGCGCCAGGCGCTTTGCTGGTGGTCGAACGCGATGCCACGCGCGACCCGCTGATGCAGCCGTTCCTGCCCGAATTGCGAATGCGGTTCAGGCTGCCCGCAGACCGCCCGTTGCCCCCGCTGGTGGTTGCCTCAGCCCGCCAGACCGATGGCACCTGGCTGACGGTGCGCGCGTTCAAGCCATCGGACGAGCGGCAATTGCTGCTGGGTCTGCTGCGGCAGGCGGTGCTGACGTATGTCTTGCTGACCGGCGCGGTGTGGCTGGTCGTGGGGCGGATCACGCGGCCCTTGCGCGCGCTGACCGGGCGGCTGGCCAGCTTTGCCGCCGCACCGGGCGTCGCCAATCAGGTGCCTCCGCAAGGACCGGGCGACATCCGGCGGCTGATCGTGGCGCACAATGCGATGGAGGCGCGGATCAGCGCGCTGCTCGATGAAAAAGACGTGATGCTGGGTGCCATCGGCCACGATCTCAAAACCCCGCTGGCCGCGCTGCGCGTGCGGATCGAAGCGGTGGAGGATGACACCGAGCGCGCGCGGATGGCGGCGACGATCAGCGATATCAACCGGTCGCTCGATGATATCCTGTCGCTGGCGCGCGTCGGTCGCCCGTCAGACCCGGTTGAACCGACCGAATTGTCCGCGCTGATCGCCGATGTGATCGGCGAATACGAAGACATGGGTGAACCGGTCACGCTGATCGCCGCACCGCGGCTGGTGGCACCGGTGCGCGCGACATGGTTGCGCCGCGCCTTGCGCAATCTGGTATCGAACGGCTTGCGCTATGGCCAGCGCGCGCGCGTGACGCTGGCGCGCGAAGGCGCATGGGCGGTGCTGCGCATCGATGACGATGGCCCCGGCATTCCCGAGGCCGACATCGCGCGTATGATGGAACCGTTCACCCGGCTGGAACCATCGCGCAACAGCGGCACCGGCGGCACCGGGCTGGGCCTGACGCTCGCCCGCGCCATCGCCGACCAGCACGGCGGCGCACTCGCGCTGACCAACCGCCGCGAAGCCGGGCAGATCACCGGCCTGACCGCAACGCTGCGATTGCCCGTCTGATTTGCACACCGGTCAGTCGAGGTTGGGGCGCAGCCAGCGTTCGGCGGTGGCAAGGTCGATCGCGCGGCGCGGGGCATAGTCGGCCAATTGGTCACGACCAAGCGTGGCAACGCCGAAATACTGGCTGTCGGGATGGCCGAAATAGAACCCGCTGACCGCGGCGGTGGGCAGCATCGCCTGGCTTTCGGTCAGCACGATCCCGGCATTGGCGGGGGCTTCGAGCAAGTCGAACAGGATCGGTTTGAGGCTGTGGTCGGGGCAGGCGGGATAGCCCGGCGCGGGGCGGATACCCTGATAGTCTTCGTGAATCAGCGCCGCATTGTCGAGGCTTTCGTCGGGCGCATAGCCCCAAAGCGTGCGGCGGACATGGGCGTGGAGCGCTTCGGCAAAAGCTTCGGCAAAGCGGTCGGCCAGCGCTTTGAGCAGGATGTCCGAATAGTCATCGTGCGCGGCGCGGAAAGCCGCCAGATGCGGCTCAATCCCGTGGATCGCCACCGCAAACCCGCCGATCCAGTCGCCCGCCGGATCGATAAAATCGGCGAGGCAAAAATTGGCGCGGCCCCGGCTTTTGATGATCTGCTGGCGCAAGAACGGCAAGCGTACCGGCGTATCGCCCTCCAACATCACATCATCGCCATCCTGACGGCAGGGCCAGAATTGCGCCACGCCGCGCGCGGTCAACCAGCGTTCGTCGATGATGCGCGCCAGCATCGCTTGCGCATCGGCCCACAGCGCGCGCGCGCTGGACCCCACGACCGCATCATCAAGGATCGCGGGATAAGTCCCCGCCAGTTCCCACGCGCGGAAAAACGGCGTCCAGTCGATATAGCGCGCCAGATCGGCCAGATCCCATGCCGGAAAGACATGGCGGCCCGGCGCTGCGGGCGGCGGCGGCTTGGCGGCGAAATCGGGGGCAAAGCGGTTGGCGCGCGCGGCGGCTATCGGCAGCAGGCGCGTCGGCGCTTTGCCCGCGCGCGCCACGCGCACCGCGTCATAGTCGGCGGCGGTCGAGGCGATGAATGCTTCGGCCTGCGTGTCGGACAGCAACTGGCTGGCCACGCCGACCGCGCGGCTGGCATCGAGCACATGGATCACCGGCCCGGCGTAAGCGGGATCGATACGCAACGCCGTGTGCACTTTGCTGGTGGTGGCCCCGCCGATCAGCAGCGGGATCGTCAGCCCGGCGCGCTGCATTTCTTCGGCCACGGTGACCATTTCATCGAGCGAGGGGGTAATCAGCCCCGACAGCCCGATGATATCGGCATCGTGGTCGCGCGCGGTTTCGATGATCCGGGTCCACGGCACCATCACTCCCAGATCGATCACCTCATACCCGTTGCATTGCAGCACGACGCCGACGATATTCTTGCCGATATCGTGGACATCGCCTTTGACCGTGGCCATCACGATGCGGCCTTTGGCGCGTGCGCCGGGGGCTTTTTCCGCCTCGATATAGGGGATCAGGTGCGCGACCGCCTTTTTCATCACGCGCGCCGATTTGACCACTTGCGGCAGGAACATTTTGCCCGCGCCGAACAAGTCGCCAACGGTGTTCATCCCCGCCATCAGCGGGCCTTCGATCACCTCGATGGGGCGCGCGTGAGTCAGCCGCGCGGCTTCGGTATCTTCGACCACGTAAGCGTCGATGCCTTTGACCAACGCGTGTTCCAGCCGCCGCGCAACATCCCAGCCGCGCCATTCTTCCGCCGCCGCTTCGGCCACCGGGTCGCGGCCTTTATAGCTTTCGGCCAGCGCGATCAGCCGCTCGGTGGCATCGGCGCGGCGCATTAGCAGCACGTCTTCGCACGCATCGCGCAGGACCGGATCGATTGTATCATAGATATCGAGCTGCCCGGCATTGACGATGGCCATGTCCATCCCCGCCGGGATCGCGTGGTACAAGAACACCGAATGCATCGCGCGGCGCACAGTCTCATTGCCGCGAAAGCTGAACGACAAGTTCGACAGCCCGCCCGAAATATGCACGTGCGGGCACGTCGCGCGGATATCGCGCGTGGCCTCGATAAAGTCGAGCGCATAGCGGTCGTGCTCTTCGATCCCGGTCGCCACCGCGAACACATTGGGGTCGAACACGATATCTTCGGGCGGAAAGCCGATCCCGGTCAGCAGCGCATAAGCACGTTGGCAGATCGCCACTTTGCGCGCGCGGGTGTCGGCCTGCCCTGCTTCGTCGAACGCCATGACCACGACCGCAGCGCCGTAATCGAGACATTTGCGCGCTTGCGCCAGAAACGCCGCTTCGCCCTCTTTCATCGAGATCGAATTGACGATGGGTTTGCCCGACACGCATTTCAGCCCGGCCTCGATCACCGACCATTTCGAGCTGTCGATCATCACCGGCACGCGCGCAATATCGGGTTCGGCGGCGATCAGCTTCAGAAACGTGGCCATCGCCGCTTCGGAATCGAGCAGGCCTTCATCCATATTGACATCGATGATCTGCGCGCCGTTTTCGACCTGGCTGCGCGCGACTTCGACCGCGCGGGTGTAATCGCCCGCCAGAATCAGCTTTTTGAACGCGGCGGAACCGGTGACATTGGTGCGCTCGCCCACATTGACAAAGCGCGCGGCGGCGGGGGCAGGGGTGGTGTCAGTCATCACGATGCCATCACAAACGGTTCAAGCCCTGCCAGCCGTGTCGCCACCGTCAGTTCGGGGATCGCGCGCGGCGGCAGGCCCGCCACCGTCGCGGCAATCGCGGCGATGTGATCGGGGGTCGATCCGCAACAGCCGCCCAGCACATTGACCTGCCGCTGATCGGCCCATTCGCGCACCAGCGCAGCGGTGGTCGGCGGCGCTTCGTCGTATTCGCCCAAGTCATTGGGCAGCCCGGCATTGGGATAGACCATAATCAGCGTATCGGCGATATCCGACAGCACGCGCACATGCGGGCGCAACTGGCTGGCCCCGAACGAACAGTTCAGCCCCACGGTCAGGGGCCGGGCATGGCGCACCGCGTACCAGAACGCTTCGACCGTATGCCCCGACAGATTGCGCCCCGACAAATCGGTCAGCGTCATCGACAGCATCAGCGGCACATCGCGGCCCAGCGCGGATTCAACCTGCCGCACCGCCATGATCGCGGCTTTGGCATTGAGCGTGTCGAACACTGTTTCGACCAGGATGAAATCGGCCCCGCCTTCGACCAGCGCGGTGGCTTGTTCGGCATAGACATCGACCAGATCATCCCAGCCGATTTCGCGATAGCCGGGATCATCGACGGCGGGGCTGAGCGATAGCGTCTTGTTGGTCGGGCCGATGGCACCGGCGACAAACCGCACGCGGCCATCGGCGGCGGTGAATTCATCGGCGACGCGGCGCGCCAAGCGCGCGCTCGCCACATTGATGTCGCGCACAAGATGTTGCGCGCCATAATCGGCCTGGCTGATGCGGTTGGCCGAAAAGGTATTGGTTTCGGCAATATCGGCCCCGGCGGCGAAATAGGCGCGGTGGATCGCTTCGGGCACATCGGGCCGCGTCAGCGCGAGGATATCGTTGTTACCCTTTTGATCGTGGCCCAGCCCGAGCGCCCCGGCATAGTCCGCCTCGGTCAATTTGCGCTGCTGGATTTCGGTGCCGAACGCGCCATCGGTAATCAGAATGCGTTCGCGCGCGGCGGCGACAAAGGCGGTGCGCGCGGCGCTGGGGGGCAAAGTCATGCGGGCAGATCCTTCGGGCGCAGGCCCAGCAACTG
The DNA here is from genome assembly GCA_903848655.1 of uncultured Sphingomonadales bacterium. GTDB lineage: Bacteria > Pseudomonadota > Alphaproteobacteria > Sphingomonadales > Sphingomonadaceae > Novosphingobium. The sequence continues at coordinate 25,687 of CAINGT010000011.1, read as the reverse complement.
GCAGATGGCAAACGCCTGATCGGCGCGGTTGAGCGTGTAGAAATGAAAATCGCGCACCCCGCCTTGGTACAGGCGGCGGCACAAGTCGGTGGCGGCAACCGCAGCAACCAGCGCGCGCGGGCCGGGGCGATCGTCCAGCCCTGCAAACATCGCCGCCAGCCCGTCGGGAATCGCGACATTGCCGCCCATCCGGCGGATGCCGTCAAGATTGGTCACTGGCATGATCCCCGGCAGCACCGGCACACTGATCCCGGCGGCCAGCACACGGTCGATAAAGCGGAACCAGGTATCAGCGGAAAAGAAAAACTGGCTGATTGCGCGGGTCGCCCCGGCGTCGATCTTGCGCTTCAGATTGTCGAGATCAGCCTCGGCACTCGCCGCTTCGGGGTGGACTTCGGGATAAGCCGCCACTGACAGCTCGAACGGGTGGCGCGCGGCCAGCCCGGCGACGAGCGCGGCGGCATTGGCATAACCATCATCGCGCGGCACAAAGCGCCCGCCGCTGCCCGGTGGCGGATCACCACGCAACGCGACGATGTGCCGCACCCCGGCCTCCCAATAGCGATCCGCGATTTCGGCAATTTCGCCCCGGCTGGCACCCACGCACGTCAGGTGGGCGGCGGGAACCAGCCCGGTTTCGCGAACCAGCCGCGCAACCGTGGCATGGGTGCGTTCGCGCGTCGAGCCGCCCGCGCCATAAGTCACCGACACGAACGCGGGGTCGAGCGGGGCGAGCGCGGTGATCGCATCCCACAATTGCGCCTCCATGGCGGCGGACTTGGGCGGGAAAAATTCAAAGCTGACGCCGATATCGCCGGGCATGGCGGCAAACTGCGACGCATCGGGCTGGCTGTTCATGCCGATCCTTCTCCGGTTGGCGCACGGCGCTCGGCGGTCCATATTTTAACGATCAGATCGGTACCCGCCAGCGCGCGTTCGGCCAGTGGCGCAAACCCCGCCCCGGCAAACAGCGCGGCAATCTGCGCATCGGCAAAGCCCAGCCGCGCATGGGCATGTTGCGTGCGCAAGTCTTCACGATCGTGCGCGGCGAAATCGACAACGGCGATCCGCCCGCCCGGCGCTGTCACGCGTGCGGCTTCGGCCAGCACTGCCTCGGGCGCTTGGGCATAGTGCAGCACCTGGTGGAACAGCAGCGTGTCAAAGCTGGCGGCGGCAAACGGCAATTGCGCAAAATCACCCTGCACCAGTTCGACTTTGCCCGCCGGCAGATGCTGCAGCCGCGTGCGCGCCAGCCGCAACATGTCGGGGCTGCGGTCAAGCGCGGTAATATGCGCGGCGCTGTCGGCAAACAGTTCGGCCATGCGCCCGGTGCCGGTGCCGACATCGAGCAAGCGCCCCAGACCAGTGCGCCCCGCCAGCATCGCCATCAGCGCCGCCTCGACCGGGCCATCGGCAATGTGCAGGCTGCGCAAACGGTCCCATTCGGCCGCATGGCGGGCGAAATAGTCTTGCGCATGAGTCTGGCGCGCATCGCGGATGGCACCCAGATGCGCGCGGTCTTCGGCGCATTGCGCGGCGAATTGCGGATCGGTAGCTTCGGCTGCGACCAGCAATTGCGCCACTGCGCCAACCAGCGGCGGTGCAACGCGCGATGCCGTGCCCGCCGCGCGCAAGAACACCCACGCGCCTTCGCGCCGCCGTTCGGCCAATTGCGCATCGCACAAGATGCGGACATGGCGCGACACGCGCGGTTGACTTTGCCCCAACACTTGCGCCAGTTCACCCACCGCGAGTTCCATGCTGGCAAGCAGACGCATCATGCGCAGCCGCGTCGGATCGGCCATGGCGCGCAGCGTGTCGATCAGAGGAATCGCGCAAGTCATGCAGCCGGATATAAAGATATCTTTATATCCGGCAAGCGATATAAAGATTTTGTTATATGAAGCAGCGGTTTTATCCCGCCAGACGATTGGACAGGACGCGGGGCGGGAGGTATGACTGCAGGGCAATGCAGCTTCGTAAAATGCAGCTTTGATGCCCCCGACTGATCGAGGATCGCGATGACCAAATTTGCTCCCGCCACCGCGCTTGCTTGTGCCCTGCTGTTGCTGTCGGGATGCGGCAGCAAGCATTCGCCTAGCGATGACGCGACAACGGGCAATGTCGAAATGCCAACCGGCGATCTGCCGGCCGGGCCACCCTCGCTGCCCGCACCACCCCCGGCGCGCGATCCGGCCGCCGATGCCGCCGCCGCTGCGCAAGCTGCCCAAGCCGATGCCACCACCAATGCCGAAAATGCCGCCTCGGTCGCAGAAGCCGCGCGCGCCGCCGCTGCCGAAGCCGAAGCACAGCAGGGCGACAGCGGGTCTGCGAGCAAGCCGCCCGCGCAATAACGCGAGAGCATGATGCGAGCCGCAGGCCACCGCAGGTAAAAAGTGGGAACCGGTTTTTTGCAATAAATCACGCGAAAACAAAGACTCTCGAGCGGAATGCGATTCAATCCAGTCGCATTCCGCTCTAGCGCTGGTTCGCATCCTTGCGCGGGGCGTTGAATGTCCCGCTCACCCGTCCGCCACCCGCTGCTCCCGGCGCTGGCGGACCGGCGCTGTGGCCGTCGATGGTGGAAATGCCGGTGTCGAGGTTGATGACCAGCCGCCCGCCGTTCAGCACATCGCCATTCGCGCGGCGCAGCGCGACATGGCCGACCATCGTGATCAGCTTGCGCGTCAGGTCATAGACCGCGATATCACCGCTGGCGCGTTCGTTGCTGCGCGTCACCACCACGCGCCCGGTGGCGTCGATCCGTTGCAGCGTCAGCTTGTCGCCATCGGTATAGGCCATCAGCGTGCGGTCCGCCGTCAGTCGCAATTCGGCCTGCGTAATATCGACATTGCCGGTCAGCACCACGCGCTTGGCCTTGTCCTGCAATTCCATGCGATCAGCCGAAAAATCCACCGGCGCAGTGCGGTCGTGCGAAGGGGTTGTGGCCAGCGCGCCGCACCCGGCCACGCCCGCCAGCACAAGCCCGGCCACTGTGCGATGCCATGCGGCGCAACGAAGCGAACGGGGTGCTGGGATCACGGCTTTGTCACCTGGCTGGAAGCGGCACTGTCGCGCGCGGTGCTGCCGGGCAGAATGATCTTGCCCGGCACCATGCGCAACCGGGCATGGCCTTCAAGCCGGATGTCGCGCGTGTCAAGATCGGCAACGAAGCGGTCGGCGCGAAAGGTGCCGGTGGGAATGCGCCCTTCGACCGGGCCGTGGCTGACAAGGCGGCGGTGATCGAGATCGATCGAAGCCCCTTGCGTAATCATGCGATAGCCTTGCGCGGCCTGCATGGTCACCGCGCCGGGCACGAGGATGGTCTGACGGCCAAAATCATAGGTGCCCGCCTGCGTCATCAGCACCGCCGGTCCATCGGCGAGCAGCACGCGCGCGGTCACATCGCGCATTTCGACCAGGTGCTCGTGCGCGGAATGCTGCACCGCGCTGCCCGCGGTAACCGAAAAGGCGCGGCCCCGATCATCCTCGCCGCGATACATCGCGTCGGTCGCGCGCAAGCGGTCATTGACCACTGCAACTTTGGTCCGGTCGAGCAGAAAGCTGATTTCGCCGCGCGGGGTGAGCGGCGCCAGCACCATGATTGCCAGCAAGATACCGATCAGTCCGGGCAGAAACCACGCCAGCACGCGCACCACGCGGTCGTGCGAACCGCCCGGCGCGGCATAAGACTGACGCTGATCGCGCTGCTGATCGGCGCGCAGCGTCATGGCACGGGCGCGCGATGGGCGGGGGCGGCGGTCATGCCATGCCTATTCGTGGCTGAAAATGTCGGTTTCTGCCCACCCTGCCAAATCGAGCAGCGCGCGGTGCGGCAAGAAATCGAACGCCGCTTGCGCCAGCGCGCTGCGCCCTTCGCGCGCCAGCCGTTCGACCAGCGCGGCATGGCAGGTGTGCAGATAGCGCACGTCGGATGCGGCATAGTCCAGTTGCGCTTCGCTCAGCACCGGGCCGCCCCAGTCGCTCGACTGCTGCTGCTTGGACAGATCCTTGCCCGCGAGTTCGCGCACCAGATCTTTCAGCCCGTGCCGGTCGGTATAAGTCCGCACCAGTTTCGACGCGATCTTGGTGCAGAACACCGGTGATGCCATGACACCCAAATAATGCTGGATCGCCGCGAGATCAAACCGGGCGAAGTGAAACAGTTTCAGCCGCGCCGGATCCGCCAGCACCGCCTTGAGATTGGGCGCGGCGTAATCACTGCCGGGGGAAAACCGCACACAATGTTCATCGCCGCGCCCATCGGCGATCTGCACCACGCACAAGCGGTCGCGCCGGGTAATCAGCCCCATCGTTTCGGTATCGACGGCGACAATCCCGGGCGCGAGCGCGTCGGCCGGCAAGTCTTCTTCATGAAAATGGACGGTCATCGCCATTCGCTTAGGCGCTCTGGCAACGCCGGGCAAGCGGCGAAGCAGGCGCGCGCGGTTGGCAAGCGGCGCGGCGCGTGGCACACCGCGATGATGGACGCCGCACCGCTTCCGCCAACATGGCAACCCGCGCTTGCGCCCGTGCTCGCCAGCCCCGCGCTGCGCGCGCTCGGCGGCTGGCTGCGCGCGCAAGAGGCGGCGGGCGTAACGGTCTATCCCCCGCGCGGCACGCGGCTCGCCGCGCTGGCGCTGACCCCGCTCGATCATGTGCGCGTGGTGATTCTGGGGCAGGATCCTTATCCCGGTGCGGGGCAGGCGCATGGGCTGGCGTTTTCGGTGCAGCCGGGGGTGCCGGTGCCGCGCAGTCTGGGCAATATCTACACCGAATTGCACAGCGATCTTGGCATCCCCCCGGCGCGCCACGGGCATCTGGCGGCATGGGCGCAGCAGGGCGTGCTGCTGCTCAACACCGCGCTGACCGTCGCCGCCGGGCAGACCGGGTCGCATCAGCATCGCGGGTGGGAAGTGCTGACCGATGCGGTCCTGGCCGCAGTGGCGGCGCGCGCGACACCCGCCGTATTCCTGCTGTGGGGCGGTCATGCGCAAAAAACGGCGGCGCGCATCCCGGCGCTGATCGGCGGGCCCCATTGCGTACTGACCGCGCCGCACCCCAGCCCGCTATCGGCCTATCGCGGATTTTTCGGCTGCCGCCATTTCAGCCGGGCGAATGATTTCCTTGCCACGCAAGGGCGCGGCACAATCGACTGGCGGCTGCCCGATCAGGCTTGACCCCAACCGATCACGCCCTTGATTTCCAGAAAGTCGTGGATGCCGAAATCGGCATATTCGCGGCCATTGCCCGATTGCTTGTAGCCGCCGAACGGGGCGAACGTGTCCCAGTCGGGGTAGTTGATCTGCACCGTGCCGCTGCGCAAGCGGCGCGCGATGCTGCGGATCTGTGCGATGTCGCGCCCCGCGATATAGTTGGCAAGGCCGTAGACCGTGTCATTGGCGATATCGACCGCCTGATCGATGGTGTCATAGGCCATGATTGCCAGCACCGGGCCGAACACTTCTTCGCGCGCGATGGTCATTGCCGGGGTGACTGCGCCAAACACTGTGGGGCGCACGTAATAGCCCGTTTGCAGCCCTTCGGGTCGCCCCGTGCCGCCCGCCACCAGCACCGCGCATTCGTCGATGGCGGTCTGGATCAGGTGCTGGATCTTGCCCCATTGCGCCGCGCTGATGACCGGGCCGTGGGTGGTGGCGGGGTCATGCGGATCGCCGGTAACGAGCGTGGCGGCGGTCGCGCGCGCGATCTCCAGCACTTCGGCATGGCGGTCGGCGGGCACCAGCATCCGCGTTGGCGCATCGCACGATTGACCGCTGTTGCTGAAACAGCCGAGCACGCCTTTGGCAACGGCATCGGCCAGATCGGCATCGGGCAGGATCAGATTGGCCGATTTTCCGCCCAGTTCTTGCGCCACGCGTTTGACCGTCGGCGCGGCGGCCTGCGCCACCAGCACCCCGGCGCGAGTCGATCCGGTGAACGAGACCATATCCACATCGGGATGTTCGGCCAGCACTTGGCCGACAGCGGGGCCGGTGCCGTTGACGAGGTTGAACACGCCTGCCGGGGTGCCCGCCGCGTGCATCACTTCGGCAAAGATCAGCGCGCTCAGCGGGGCGATTTCCGATGGCTTGAGCACCACCGTGCACCCCGCCGCCAGCGCGGGCGCAACTTTGCACACGATCTGGTTGAGCGGCCAGTTCCACGGGGTGATGAGCGCGGCCACGCCAATCGGTTCCTGCAGCACACGGGTGGTGCCGCGTTGCTGTTCAAAGCTGAACGATTCAAGCGCGGTGATCGTCGCGGCCAGATGGATTTGCCCGGCGGCAACTTGCGAATCGCGCGCGAAAGCAAGCGGCGCGCCCATTTCGGCAGTGACCGCTTGGGCAATATCCTCATAGCGCCGGTCATATTCTGCCAGCACCCGGCGCAACAGCGCCAGCCGTTCGTCGCGCGTGGTGATCGACCATGGTACAAACGCCCGGCGCGCCGCTGCCACCGCGTGATCGACATCGGCCTTGCTGCCCGCGGCGATGGTCAGGAAAGCCGCCTCGGTCGCGGGGTTGATCACATCAAGCGTGTCGGCCCCTGCCGGATCGGTCCAGCCCCCATCGATGTAAAATTTTGCGGCATTGGCATTCATCGGCATCAGGCGAGTCCTTGCACTGGTTCGCCCCGTGCTCGCACTTTCAGAACAGCCGCGCAATCGCATAGAACAGCGCACCCACGACCGCCGAAGCCGGGATCGTGACCACCCAGGCCGTGGCCACGCGCTGCGCCACCGGCCAGCGCACCGCCGATGTGCGCCGCGCTGCGCCGACACCGACGATACAGCCGGTGATCGTATGCGTGGTCGATACCGGAATTCCGAAAGCACTCGCCGCGAACAGCATGATCGAGCCGCCTGCCGAAGCGCAAAAGCCCTGATGGTGCGTCAATTTGGTGATGCGGCTGCCCATCGTCTCGATGATTTTCCACCCGCCCGACAGCGTACCGATGCCGATGGCGGTGTAACAGCTCAGAACCACCCAAGTCGGCACATGGAACGAGGTGCCAAGATAGCCTTGCGAATAGAGCAAGACGGTAATGATCCCCATCGTCTTTTGCGCGTCGTTCGCGCCATGGCCAAGCGAATAGGCCGCCGCCGATACCAGGTGCAGCCGTTTGAACACCGTTTCCGATGCGCGCGCAGTCACGCGCATGAACACCCACGCTGTAGCCATGAACAGCAGCATCGACACCGTCAGCCCGATCATTGGCGACAGCACGATGGCCACAGTGGTCGTGGTCAATCCGCCCCAGACAATCGCGCCTGGCCCGGCATGGAGCAGCCCTGCCCCCAGCAAGCCACCAACGAGCGCATGGCTCGATGATGACGGAATCCCGCGCCACCACGTGATCACATTCCACGTCATCGCGCCGACCAGCGCGCCGAACACCACCGCCGGGGTCACCACATCTTTGTTGATGATCCCTTTGCCCACGGTTTCGGCGACTTTCAGCCCGAACAGCCAATAAGCGCTAAAGTTGAAAAAGGCCGCAAACAGCACCGCCTGTACCGGCGACAGCAGCCGCGTGGCGACCACCGTGGCGATGGAATTGGCCGCATCGTGCAGCCCGTTCAGGAAATCGAACGCCAGCGCCAGCGCCACCAGCGCGATAATCAGCGGCAGGGCAAGGCCGATAGGGTGCATGACTGCGCCAGTGCCTAAGCGTGATCGATCACGAGGTTGTCGATTTCGTTGGCGACATCCTCGCACTTGTCGACCACGCGTTCGAGATGGCTGTAAATTTCGCGGCAGACGAAAAAGCGCATCGGCGCGGTTTCGCCCAGCGCGGCATAAGCGCGTGCCAGCCCGGCATCGTGGATTTCGTCCGCCCGGCCTTCCAGCCGGATCAGCCGTTCGGTCAATTCGTGCAGCCGCGCAGCATTGGCGTGAATCGCGCGCAACAGCGGCAGGGCTTCGGCGATCAGCCGAGTCGCCTCGACGATGATCGCGGCAATATCCTGCATTTCGGGTTCGAAGCTGGTGACATCATAGATCGTCACCGCGCTGGCGGTCTGCTGCATCTGGTCGATGGCATCGTCCATCGCGCCGATCAGTGCGGTAATCGCGCCGCGATCAAACGGGGTCAGGAAAGTCTTGCGCACCGTGACCAGCACTTCGCGGGTGATCGCATCAGCATCGTGTTCCCGCTCGGTGATTTCGCGCACGTGCTGCGCCATCGCCTCACCCCCTTGCAGCATCCGCACCAGCGCATTGCTGCCCGCAACCAGCGTTTCGCCATGCGCTTCGAACAGCGCAAAGAAATTGCCCTGCCGTGGCAGCAGCGCCTGAAACCAGTGAAACATTCCCAATTTCTCCTTCGCGCCGCTGATCCGTTCGAGCAGCGGCACGGTGGTAGCAAGGTTGCGTATTTCCGACGCGCGAAAGCTGCGGATCAGCATACCGAGATCGGTTTCATCGACCGCATCGGCAGCTTCGGCGAGCGAAAACCAGCGGCGGCTGCGCTGCCCCGCTTCGGGCCAATCGCCCAGCTCGCCAGTCACCGCGAGCGGAAACACCTGAACTTCGGCGCGGATTGCCGCACCCGATGACAGCGTTTTGCGATAGACGTAGCTGCCCAGCGCGCTCGGGCAGACCGCGCCGGTCACGCCCGCTTCTTCCAACGCTTCGCGCGCGGCCGCATTGTGGGCAACTTCGCGTTTGCCGATATTGCCTTTGGGCACGACCCAGCGGCCCGTGCCGCGTGAGGTGACCAGCAGAATCTCGGTCGGCGCGGTGATCGCATCCCCGACGGTGCGATAAGGCAAGGCGGCAATCTGGCGAACGGCGGTTACTCCCCGATCAAGCGGTTAGGGTGGAGATATGACACATTGATGGCAGCCCGGACTCACCAGCCGGACTGAACATGCTGGCATTGCGCACAGCGCGCTTTAACGCGGCAGTTCGCTCACGCCCATCAGCGCTTCATCGACCGCGCGCGCGCACTGGCGGCCTTCGCGGATGGCCCAGACCACCAGACTTTGCCCCCGGCGCATGTCGCCACAGGCAAAGATCTGCGGCACGCTGGTGGCATAGCCGCGCGTGTCGGCGCGCACATTGCCGCGCGGATCGAGTTCGACCCCGGCCTGTTCGATCAGCCCCTGCTTGCGCGGGCCGACAAAGCCCATCGCGAGCAGGATCAGATCGGCGCGCAGCGTAAATTCGCTGCCCGGCACTTCCTGCATTTTGCCGCCGACCCATTCGACGCGCGCGCATTCCAGCCCGGTGACATCGTTTTCACCCACCACGCGCTTGGTCAGCACCGCGAATTCGCGCGCCACGCCTTCTTCATGGCTCGACGACGTGCGCAGCTTTAACGGCCAGTCGGGCCAAGTCAGCGCTTTGTCTTCGGCTTCGGGCGGGCGCGGCATGATTTCCAACTGGGTGACCGACAGCGCGCCCTGGCGGTTCGAGGTGCCGACGCAGTCCGACCCGGTATCGCCGCCGCCGATCACCACGACATGTTTGCCGGTCGCGGTCAGCGATCCGCGCGGCGCTGCGCGGATTTCATCATCGCCCGCGTTGCGCTTGTTCTGCTGGGTGAGGAATTCCATCGCAAAGCGCACCCCGGGCAGTTCAAATCCGGGGATCAACAGCGGGCGCGGGTCTTCCGCGCCACCCGCGAGCACGATGGCGTCAAAGTTTTCCTTGAGCGAGGCAATCGACACCGTCACCCCGACTTCGACCGACGTGCGGAATTCCACCCCTTCGGCCATCATCTGCACCGCACGGCGGCTGATAAGATGCTTTTCCATCTTGAAATCGGGAATGCCATAGCGCAGCAATCCGCCGATCCGGTCAGACTTTTCAAACACCGTGACCGAATGGCCCGCGCGCGCCAATTGTTGCGCGGCGGCAAGCCCGGCGGGGCCAGAGCCGACCACTGCCACCGATTTGCCCGTCTTGCGCGCGGGAACTTGCGGTTCGATCCAGCCTTCGCGCCAGCCTTTGTCGACAATCGCGCATTCGATCGATTTGATCGTGACCGGCTGATCGACGATATTGAGCGTGCACGCCGCCTCGCACGGCGCGGGGCAGATGCGCCCGGTGAATTCGGGAAAATTGTTGGTCGAATGCAAGTTATCGACCGCTTCGCGCCAGTCCGCCTCATAGACCAGATGGTTCCAGTCGGGGATCTGGTTGTTCACCGGACAACCGTTGTGGCAATAGGGAATCCCGCAATTCATGCAGCGCGCGGCCTGACCTTGCAGCGTCGCTTCATCATGCGGCACGATGAATTCGCGGTAATGCTTCAACCGTTCGGCTGGCGCGTCATAGCCCCGGTCGCGGCGGTCGATTTCGAGAAAACCGGTCGGCTTGCCCATCGTCTGTCAGTCCTTATTCGGCGGCGTCGAGCGCGGCGGTATCGTGCGCGGCGGCAAGCTGGCGCAAGGCACGGGCATAATCGCGCGGCATTACGGTCACGAACCGGGGCAATTCCTGCGCCCAGTTGTCGAGGATCGCGCGCGCGCGTTTGCTGCCGGTGTGGAGCAAGTGGCGCTCGATCAGGATGCGCAAGCGGTCGGCATGGTGGTACAACATATCGCCCATGCCGTTGTCGCTGACCGAGGCGGCGCGCTGCTGCGGCGCGGGCGAACCCGCCGGGGCCGCATCGCCGCCGGTCACGGGTGCCAGATCGACCATCGCGCCATTCACCAGCCGCGCAAACCCGCCATCGGGATCATAGACATAGGCCACCCCGCCCGACATCCCGGCGGCAAAATTGCGCCCGGTGCGGCCCAGCACGACCACCACCCCGCCGGTCATGTATTCGCAGGCATGATCGCCAGTGCCTTCGACCACCGCGATGGCCCCCGAATTGCGCACCGCAAAGCGTTCGCCCGCCACCCCGTTGAACCACGCCTCACCCGCGATGGCCCCATAGAGCACGGTATTGCCGACGATAATGTTCTCGCTCGCGTCGCGCCCGACATGGTCGGGCTGGCGCACGATCACACGCCCGCCCGACAGGCCTTTGCCGACATAGTCGTTGGCATCGCCCACCAGATCGAGCGTGATGCCATGCGCAAGGAATGCGCCGAACGACTGCCCCGCCACCCCGCGCAGCGCGATATGGATGGTGTTGTCGGGCAGCCCGCCATGGCCATAGCGCCGCGCCACTTCGCCCGAAAGCATCGCGCCGACCGTGCGGTTGACATTGATGACATCGCGGTCGATCCGCACTGGCGCGCCGGTATCGAGCGCGGATTGCGACGCGGCGATCAGATCGTTGTCAAGCGCAGCGGCAAGCCCGTGGTCCTGCCGCTCGCTCCATCCCAGCGTCGTGCCCGGAACCGGTTCGACCCGGTGGAGCAGCCGCGACAGATCGATGCCTTGCGCCTTCCAGTGGTGGATCGCCGCGCCGGTTTCCAGCCGGTCAACCCGCCCGACCATTTCGGCGACGGTGCGAAAGCCCATCGCCGCCATGATCTCGCGCAGCTCTTCAGCCACGAAGAAGAAGTAGTTGATGACATGTTCGGGCTTGCCGGTAAAGCGCGCGCGCAGCACCGGGTCTTGCGTCGCCACACCGACGGGGCACGTATTGAGGTGGCATTTGCGCATCATGATGCAGCCGCTGGCGATCAGCGGCGCGGTGGCAAAGCCGAATTCGTCCGCGCCAAGCAGCGCGGCCACTGCCACATCACGCCCGGTGCGCAAGCCGCCATCGGCCTGCACCGCAATCCGGCTGCGCAGATTGTTGAGCAGCAGCGTCTGTTGCGTTTCGGCCAGCCCGATTTCCCATGGCGATCCGGCATGAGTCAGGCTCGTCAGCGGCGAAGCGCCCGTGCCGCCTTCATAACCCGAAATCGTGACATGGTCGGCGCGCGCCTTGGACACCCCGGCGGCCACCGTGCCGACGCCGACTTCCGACACCAGCTTGACCGAAATCCGCCCGGTGCTGTTCACGTTCTTGAGATCGTGAATCAATTGCGCAAGGTCTTCGATCGAATAGATATCATGGTGCGGCGGCGGGCTGATAAGGCCCACGCCGGGGGTCGAATGGCGCGTCTTGCCGATCACCGCATCGACTTTGTCACCCGGCAATTGCCCGCCTTCGCCGGGCTTGGCACCTTGCGCCATCTTGATCTGGATATCATCGGCATTGACGAGATATTCGGTGGTTACGCCAAACCGGCCCGAGGCGACCTGTTTGATCGCCGACCGCATCGAATCGCCGTTGCCGAGCGGCACGAACCGATCTGGTTCTTCGCCGCCTTCGCCCGTGTTCGATTTGCCGCCAATGCGGTTCATCGCGATGGCGAGCGTGGTATGCGCCTCGCGGCTGATCGAACCAAAGCTCATCGCGCCGGTGGCAAAGCGGCGCACGATGGCGCTGGCCGGTTCGACTTCGTCGAGCGGTACCGGGATGGCGGCGGGCTTGAGCGCCAGCAGCCCGCGAATCGTCAGCATCCGTTCGGACTGGTCATTGATGCTGGCGGCAAAGTCGCGGTACTGGTCGGGCAGATTGCCGCGCACCGCGTGTTGCAGGCTGGCGATATTGCTCGCCGTCCACGCATGGTCTTCACCACGCAGCCGCAACTGGTACATCCCGCCGACATCGAGCATCCGCGCATAGATCGGATTGTCGCCATAAGCCGCAGCATGGCGGCGCACGGTTTCTTCGGCAATTTCGCGCAAGCCGACGCCTTCGATCATCGTGGCCGTGCCGGTGAAATAGGCATCGACAAATGCCGATGACAGCCCGACCGCGTCGAAAATCTGCGCCCCGCAATAGGACTGATAGGTCGAAATGCCCATCTTGGACATGACCTTCAGAATGCCTTTGCCGATGGCCTTGATGTAGTTCTTCTGCACGTCATACGCGGTCAGCGGCAGATCGTCCTTGATCCGGATCGCCTCGATTGTTTCAAACGCCAGATAAGGATTGATCGCTTCGGCGCCATAGCCCGCCAGCGCGCAGAAATGGTGCACTTCGCGCGCTTCGCCAGTTTCGACCACCAGCCCGGTCTGCATCCGCAGCCCCTGCCGCACAAGGTGATGATGCACCGCTGCGGTTGCCAAGAGCGCGGGCATCGGCACCCGTTCGGCGCTTTGCGCACGGTCGGACAGGATCAGGATGTTCTTGTCCGCCAAGACCGCTTCGGTCGCGGCCCAGCACATTTCCTTGACCGCCTGACCCAGCCCCTCGGCCCCGCTGGCGGCATCCCACGTCATGTCAATCGTCGCGGTGCGGAATGCGCCATCGAGCGCGGCTTCGACCGAGCGGATCTTGGCAATGTCGAGATTGGTCAGGATCGGCTGATCGACTTCGAGCCGCTTGTGCGCGCCTGCGTCGTGCCCGAGCAAGTTCGGGCGCGGGCCAATCATCGACACCAGGCTCATCACCAGTTCTTCGCGGATCGGATCGATTGGCGGGTTGGTGACTTGCGCAAAGTTCTGCTTGAAATAGTCGTAGAGCAGCCGTGATCGGCGCGACAGCACCGCAATCGGCGTGTCGGTGCCCATCGAGCCGATGGGATCATCGCCAAACAGCGCCATCGGTTCCAGGAACCGGGAAATGTCTTCCTGCGTATAGCCGAACGCCTGCTGCCGGTCGAGCAGCGAGGCGGTCACTGCGGGCAGCGCCGACAATTCGGGTTCGACGAGGTCGAGTTCCTTGAGCTTGTACTGCGCGCTTGCCAGCCAATCTTCATAGGGTTCGGCGCTGGCGAGTTCGGCCTTGATTTCCTCGTCCTCGATGATCCGGCCTTTTTCAAGGTCGATCAGCAACATGCGGCCGGGCTGCAAGCGCCACTTGCGCACGATGTCCTCTTCGCGGAACGGCAGCACGCCGCTTTCCGAAGCCATGCAGATCAGATCATCGCGCGTGATCGAAAACCGCGCCGGGCGCAGCCCGTTGCGGTCGAGCGTCGCGCCGATCTGGCGGCCATCGGTGAAGGCCACCGCCGCCGGGCCATCCCACGGTTCCATCAGCGCGGCGTGATATTCGTAAAACGCGCGGCGCTTGGCATCCATCAGCGGATTGCCTGCCCACGCTTCGGGGATCAGCATCATCACCGCGTGGGCAAGGCTATATCCGCCCGCCACGAGCAGTTCGAGCGCGTTGTCAAGGCTGGCAGTATCCGACTGGCCATGCGGGATCAGCGGCCACATCTTGTCGAGATCGGCCCCGAGCAGTTCGGATTCCATCGTGCGGCGGCGCGCGTTCATCCAGTTGACATTGCCGCGCACAGTATTGATTTCGCCGTTGTGCGCGACAAAGCGATAGGGATGCGCGAGTTTCCAACTGGGAAACGTATTGGTCGAAAACCGCTGGTGCACCAGCCCGAGCGCCGAAACGCAATCGGGGTCGCGCAAATCGTCGTAAAAGCTGCCGACTTGCGTGGCGAGCAACAGCCCTTTGTAGACAATCGTGCGCGTCGAACAGCTTGGCATGTACAACTGGCTGATGCCGGGTAGCCCGTGGCGTTCGGCCAATACTTCGAGCGGATTTTGCGTCTGCTTGCGGATCGCCAGCAGCTTGCGTTCGAACGCGTCCTGATCGGGCGTGCCTTCGCCGCGCGCGATGAAGCACTGGCGCACCACCGGCATTTCGGCGATCACCGCCGCGCCCAGCCCGGCGCTGGTGGTCGGCACATCGCGCCAGCCGATCAGATGCTGCCCTTCTTTGGCGATGAACTTTTCGAAAAACCCGGTGATGAAGCTGCGGCTCGGTTCGTCTTGCGGCAAAAAGCACATTGCCACGGCATAGTCGCCGGGCGCGGGCAGCACTTTGCCTTCGCTCGCGGCCCATTTGCGGAACAGCGTATCGGGCAACTGGATCAGAATGCCCGCGCCATCGCCCAGCAACGGATCGGCCCCCACCGCGCCGCGATGGTCAAGATTGTGCAGGATTTCCAGCGCCTGTTTGACAATCGCGTGGCTTTTCACGCCTTTGATATGGGCAATGAAGCCCACACCGCAGGCGTCGTGCTCGTTACGCGGATCATAAAGGCCCTGAACCGGCGGAAAACCCATCTTTGCTCAATTCCTGCAATCAGAGATCGACTGTCCGCGCGAATCGCTTCGCCCGCGAAGGTTTGCAAGGTGCACGGATTTTCCCCCATGACGCCATGACGGTGATTTTGCAACTGCGGCGGACCCGCCCTTTTGCACATGTGCCAGCGGGTTAGGTGCTGGATCGAAAGTCGGCGGTGCCGGTCCGCCCGGGCGATCAGCGCTGCGCGTTCATCTGCCGCAGCGTCGCCAGCGCCTCGCTCAACGCGCGATCGCTGTCGGTGGCGTGATAGCGCGCCATGCCACGCTGCACGGTCGCCTGGCCATTGTCCGGGGCCACCGTGCTGGTGGCCTTGCGCGTCGATGGCAACCGGAAGGGCACCACCGGACTGGACGCCACGGGATCGGGCGCCACCGGCGCAGGCACTGCTACTGGTGCAGACAGCAGGGGGGCCAGATCGGGGCGGGACATGGTGATCGTCGCCAGCGAGGAATAGCGGTCGTTGTCCACCCGTTCATCGTGCGCTTCATCCGGCGTGCCAACCTCTGCCGCCGCAGCGAACGTGGCCACCGGCAAGAGCTGGTCATCCGCCACGCCGGGCCGGGCCGGTTTGGCCCGCAACAGCGGATCGGCGGGGGCAATTACCGGCACAGCGCTGTGGGCGGGCGGTGCCAGCGGTTCGGCCCTGGCGACTGCACGCAGTGGCATGGACTGGCGCGCGGCAATGGCCATGGCCAGCCGCTCGATCAATTGCACCTGACCAAGACTGGATAGCGGGGCCTGCGCCAGCGGAAGATGGGGGCCGGCAGGCTCAGTCAGCGGGTCAGCCAGCACCCTTGGCAAAGGCGGAGCAGCCGGTTGTGCCGGAGCGACCTCCTCCACAAGTCTGGCAGAGGCAAGCTGTTCGTCCGCAAGTTCCGCCGCATCGGCCTTTGCTTGCGCGGCGGACAGTGCAGCCGCCAGAAACGGGGGCAGTGCAAATGCAGGCTCAGCCGCCGCCAGCAGTTCGCCGTCCGCAGCATCGAGCGCGCGCGATTCATAAGCAGGCACTGCAATCGCCGACGCATCGGCTGATTGCGCGACCATCGGAACGCCCATGGCCGTTGGCCACGGCAGCACATCCTCGGTCACCACCAACGGGCGACGCGGCGGAGCATCGGGGTGCGCATCGCGGCCGCGCACCCGCCGCACCAGTTGGGCAGCGGGTTCGGACTCGGGCTGCGCCGAAGGCTGTGCGGCGGGCCGCGAAGAATTTCGCGCCGCAGGCGTGCGCGGGCGCACAACCACCACATCCAAAGCCGGGCGATACACCATCCGGCCAAGCACCAGCCCGACCAGCGCGCCCAACCCGGCTAGGCCAAGCGCCAGCAACGGCCGCATCACCATTCCCGCAGGTGCAATCCAACCTGCCAGATTCAGGCGAATCACCAGCGCGCCGAGCGCCTCGTCGCCCGCCGCAAGACTGCCCAGCCCGAACAGCGCCGCAAACCACAGAGCTGCCAGCGCCGGCAAAGCGCGAAGCGCGTTGACCGGACGGGCCGAAAGTCGGGCGCGGGAGGACTTCTTCACCATAAGTCAATCCGTGTGTGCACAGCCTGCGTTTGCCCCCAACCGGATCGGGATCCGGCACCTCGGCGCACGCGTTCAAGCCATCGGGCTAGCACAAGCGGGTAAACACGATCATAACGGTAGTCGGTATCATACGTGACGTAACGGGCATACTGCATCGAAGGTGCAGATCCCGCCTTTGTAGACGGTTATTCGGCGCCCGACTGTTTTAGCGCGTGAAAGACCCTGCCAATCTGGAGGAATACTTGTGCGCGACACCATCACTGCCGAAATGCTGCAACACCGAATCGGCGAGATTATCGGCGTGTCGGAATGGATCGAAGTGACTCAGACGCGAATCGACGACTTCGCGCAAGCGACCGGTGATTTTCAGTTCATCCACATCGATCCGGTCGCCGCCGCACAAACCCCGTTCGGCGGCACGATCGCGCACGGGTTCCTGACGCTGTCGCTGATCCCGTTGCTGACCGAACGCAGTACCGTGCCCCACGTCACCGGGATCCGCATGGGGGTCAACTATGGCGGCAACAAGACGCGGTTTCTGGCCCCGGTGCGCGCGGGCAAACGCATCCGCGCGCATTTCACGCTGCTGGCGCTCGACGAAAAGCGCCCTGGCCAGTGGCAGCAGACCGTGGAAATCACCGTGGAGATCGAGCACGAGGACAAACCCGCGCTGATCGCCGAATGGATCACGCAGTTTTTCGTGTGACGCGCCGAACCGCCCTGTCAGCGTCTGTCGCAAAAGCCGCCTGACAGCGCCTGTGCGTGACTTTCAGTCGTGGCTGGCGATCCAGCCATCGACCACCGGGGCGATGGATGATCGCCAGCGGGTGCCGTTAAAAATGCCATAGTGGCCGACTTCGGGGGCGAAGTGGTATTTTTTCAGCGCATCGGGCAATCCGGGTGTCAGGTCGAGCGCGGCGCGGGTCTGGCCAAGCCCCGAAATATCATCGCGTTCGCCTTCGATGCACAGGATCGCGGTGTCGGTAATCGCGCCCAGATCGACCACTTGGCCGCGATGGACGAATTCGCCGCGCGGCAGCAAATGGCTCTGGAACACGGCATCGACCGTCTGCAAATAGAATTCGGCGGTAATATCGCAGACCGAGCGGTATTCATCATAAAACGCCTTGGTCGCATCGGCGCTTTCGCCCGCGCCCTGCACCAAGTGTTTGAACATGCCATAATGGCTCATCATATGACTGCCCAGGTTCATCGACATGAACGAGGCAAGCTGGACAAACCCGGGATAGACTTTGCGCCCGGCGCCGGGATAATTGGCGGGCACTTCGGTAATGACATTGTGTTTGAACCAGACGTGCGGCTTGGTCACGGCATGGTCGTTGACCGCGGTCGGGCTTTCGCGCGTGTCGATAGGCCCGCCCATCATCGTCAGCGTTTTGGGGCGGCAGGGGTGCGCGTTGCGCGCCATGATCCCGGTGGCCGCCAGCGCCGGGACCGATGGCTGGCACACCGCCATGACATGCGCGCCGGGGCCGATGTGATCGAGCCAGTCGATCAAATAGTCGATATAGTCATCGAGATCGAACCGGCCGTGTGCCAGCGGCACCATCCGCGCATCAGCCCAATCGGTAACATAGACAACATGGCGTTCGAGCATACGTTCGACCGTGCCGCGCAGCAGCGTCGCATAGTGCCCGCTCATCGGCGCAACGATCAACAGGCGCGGCGCGTCAGGGACCAGCCCGTCGTGCGTAAACTTCTTCAGATCGCCGAACGGGCGCGTGACCACGGTGCTTTCGATCACGTGCCGCGTCGCACCATCGACTTGCACGCTGCGGATGCCGAATGCCGGCTTGCCACGCGGGGCGGCGGCATGGGCGAACACGTCTAGCGCGGAGGCCATCGCCTGGCTGACCGGGGTACCCGCCAGCGGCACGCTGGGATTGTTGAGAAATTCGGCGGCGAGCGCCGCCATCGCGCTGCCCGCATTGAGAAACGAGCGCTGAATTTCATAAGCTTTGTACAACATGGCGCATGCATCCTGAAACGTTCACGGCGGTGCGGACCGCCTGCTCCGCGCCATAGTGGCGCGTTCTGCGCCATTGTGCAATGCAGCGCGATCAGCCAGCCGCACGATTGCCCGGCAAGTCACGCCAAATCCCCCATACCACTGCCCCGCAAAATGCTTTAGGCGGATCGCCATGAACGCCTCGATCCTGCCCGCCGCGAACGAATCCGTTGCCGAACCCGCTGTACCCGCACCCGCCACGCGAAGCCGTTCGCTCGGGCCGCTGCGCGTGGTGCTGCAACAGGCGCTCGCTTATCCCGGCAAAGTCGCCCTCGCCGGTGCCGCGCTGGTAATCACCGCCGGATCGACGCTGGCGGTGCCGTTCGGGTTTCGCATGGTGATCGACAAAGGCTTTTCGCGCGGTGCCGATGTCCATGCGCTGGGCGAATGGTTTGTGATGCTGTTTGCCATCGTTGCGGTGCTGGGGGTGGGTACGGCCACGCGGTTCTATTTCGTATCGTGGCTGGGCGAACGCGTGATTGCCGATATCCGCATGAAAGTGCAGGCCAATCTGTTGCGTATGCCGCCCAGCTTTTTTGAAGAGAACAGCCCGCGCGAAATCGCTTCGCGCATGACATCGGACACCGCAATCATCGAACAAGTGGTGGGCACGACAATGTCGATTGCCTTGCGCAATTCGATCATGGTGGTGGGCGGGATCATCTATCTGTTTGCGATGGCCCCGGCGCTTACCGCCGAATTGCTGATCGGCATCCCGTTGATTATCCTGCCGATCACGCTGTTCGCCGGGCGCTTGCGGCGCGCGTCGCGCACCAGCCAGGACCGGGTCGCCGGGGTTGGGGTGCGCGTTGCCGAAGTGCTGGGCGCGATGAAAGTGGTGCAGGCGTTCGGTCAGGAAGCGCGCGAACTGGCGCGGTTTGGCGAAGCCGTCGAAACCACCTTCAATACCGCACGGCTTCGCATCATGATCCGCTCGGTGATGACCGCGCTGGTGATCGTGCTGGCGCTGGGCGGGTTGACCGGACTGATGTATCAGGGCGCGCTGGGGGTGGCGAGCGGACAGATCAGCGGCGGCACGATCGCCGCCTTTGTGCTGACCGGGGGGCTGGTCGCCGGGTCGGTGCAGGCCTTGACCGAAGTCTATGGCGATCTGGTGCGCGGCGCAGGCGCAGCCGAACGGCTGAACGAATTGCTGCAAGTGCGCCCCGAAATCGCCGCGCCGCCACGCCCGATTGCCCTGCCGCAGCCGCCGCGCGGCCAGATCGCGTTTCAGCATGTCACTTTTCGGTATCCTTCGCGGCCCGACGTGCCCGCGCTGGCGGACTTTTCGCTGACGGTCGAACCGGGCGAAACGGTCGCCATCGTCGGACCATCGGGCGCAGGCAAATCGACGCTGTTTGCATTGGCCGAACGGTTTTACGATCCGCAGGCAGGCACCGTGCGGATCGACGGGGTGCCGCTGCGCGAGGCTGATCCCGCGCAAGTGCGTGCGCGCATGGCGCTGGTGCCGCAAGAGGGCATCTTGTTCGGCGCGAGCGCGCGCGACAATCTGCGCTATGGCCAGCCGCTCGCCAGCGATGACGATATCTGGGCCGCCGCGCGCGCCGCCAATGCCGAAGAATTCATCCGCGCCTTGCCGCAAGGGCTCGACACCTTTTTGGGCGAAGACGGCACGCGGCTGTCGGGCGGGCAGCGCCAGCGCATCGCCATCGCCCGCGCGCTGCTGCGCGATGCGCCGATCCTGCTGCTCGATGAAGCGACCAGCGCGCTCGATGCCGAAAGCGAACGGCTGGTGCAAGATGCGCTCGACCGGTTGATGCAAGCGCGCACCACGCTCGTCATCGCGCATCGGCTCGCCACCGTGCGTCAGGCCGACCGCATTATCGTGATGGATGCGGGGCGGATCGTCGAACAGGGCACGCATAGCGAATTGTCGGCGCAAGGCGGGCTTTATGCGCGGCTGGCGCGGTTGCAATTCGACAGCGCGGCGAGTTTCGCGGATTGACCCGCGCGGCAATCCTTGCGCTGGCGCTGGTCGCCGCGCCAGTGGTGGCGCGGGCCGGGGACTCGCCTTCGCCTAGCGCGGGCACTTGGGGCGTCAATCCCGCCGATCTTGACCCAACCGTGCGTCCGGGCGATGACTTTTTCGCCTATGTCAACGGCAAGTGGGCGCAAGCCGAAGTCATTCCCGACCAGTATCCTTACAGCGGCGCGGTGCTCACACTGCGGCTGCGCTCAGATAACGCAGTGCGCGCGATCATCGAAGACCTGACCACCACGCCGCAGGTGCCCGGCACCAGCGAAGCGCGCATCGCCGACAGCTACCGCGCGGTGCTCGATCGCGCGGCCATCGACGCTGCCGGGCTGGCCCCGGCCCAGCCGCTGCTCGACCGGATTCGCGCCGCCCCAACACGCGCGACGCTCGCCGCGTTGATGGCCGAACCGGGAATTCCGTCACCGCTTGCGCTCGATGTCGATATCGACCCCAACCAGCCCCAAGTCCATGCCGCTTTCGCCAGCATCACCGGGCTGGGCCTGCCCGACCGCGACTATTATCTCAAAGACACTGTGCGCAATGCCGACTTGCGTGCGCGGTACAAAGCCTATCTGGCGTTTTTGCTGGCGCGCGCCGGAATCGCCGATGCCCCCGCAATGGCAGAGCGGGTCTATGAATTCGAACGCCAGATCGCGTTGGCGCAATGGGACCGCGCGCTGGAGCGCAACCCGCTCCTGACCACCAATGTCGTGCCGATGGACCAGTTCGTGCGCTGGGGCGGCGAATTTCCGGTCGAGCCGCTGCTGCGGCGAAGCGGGCTGGACGGCGCGGTGGGCTCGCTGATCGTCAGCGAAGTGCCGCCCGATCCCGCGCGCATCGCTGCGCTTGGGCTGTCGGCAGCGGATCAGGCGGGGCTGGGCGGCGGGATGCCCGCGCTGATCGCGCTGCTCGGCACCACCGACATTGCGACAATTCAGGCGTGGATGACCGCGCATTTCCTGATCGCCCATGCCGTCGTGCTGCCCGCCGATATCGATGATGCCAATTTCGCGTTTTACGGCACAGTGCTGACCGGGCAGCGCGCGCAGCGCCCGCGCTGGCAACGTGCGATTGCCACAGTCAATGCGCAAATGGGGCAGGCTGTTGGCAAGCTTTATGTCGCGCGCCATTTTCCGCCCGCCAGCAAAGCGGCGATGGACAAGCTGGTGGCCAATCTGCGCGCGGCGATGGCCGCCAATCTCAAAGACTTGGGCTGGATGACTCCGGCGACGCGCGCAGCGGCGCGGGCCAAGCTCGACCAGTTCGGCGTCAAGATCGGCTATCCCGAAAAACCCGAAAGCTATGACGGGATGGACATCCGCGCCGATGCGCCGCTGGCCAATGCGCTGTCGTCCGCGCGCTGGCACTGGCAGGACAAATTGCGCGAACTGCGCCAGCCGGTTGACCGCGCCAAGTGGCTGATGACGCCGCAAACGGTGAACGCTTATTACAACCCCACCGCCAATGAAATCGTGTTTCCGGCGGCCTTTCTGCAACCGCCGTTCTTCAACCCGCGCGCCGATGACGCGGTCAATTATGGCGCGGTCGGCGCGGTGATCGGGCACGAAATCGGCCACGGGTTTGACGATGCGGGATCGCGCTATGACGGCACGGGCCGCTTGCGCAACTGGTGGACCGATGCCGACCGGCAGACATTTGACCGCCTGACCGCGCGGCTGGTGGCGCACTATGACCGGCAATGCCCGTATGATGACGGCAAGACCTGCCACAATGGCAAGGCGACGCTGGGCGAAAACATCGGCGATCTAGGCGGGCTGGCGATGGCCTATGCCGCCTATCATCTGTCGCTGCGCGGGCGGGCGGCCAAAGTGATCGACGGGCTGACCGGCGATCAGCGCTTCTTCCTTGGCTATGCGCAAGCCTGGCGCTGGAAACTGCGCGAAGCATTTGCCCGCCAATTGCTCCAGACCGATGCCCATGCGCTCGCCCCCGCGCGGGTCAACGCGGTACTGCCCAATTTCGATCCCTGGTACCGCGCGTTTGGCGTCAAACCGGGGGACAAGCTCTACCTTCCCCCCGCCCAGCGGGTGCACATCTGGTGATCGCGATGGATAGCCAAAATCTGACCGCAATCGTGCTCGGCATTGTCGAAGGGCTGACCGAATTTCTGCCGGTGTCGTCAACCGGGCATCTGCTGCTCGCGACCACGCTCCTGGGGTATGACCTGAACGATTGGGCGGTGTTCAACATCGTGATCCAGTTGCCCGCGATTCTGGCGGTGGTGGTGGTCTATCGCCGCACCTTTGTCGATGCGGCCACCGGTGCATGGCGGCGCGAACCGGCGGCGCTGCACTTTGTCCGCAACGTGCTGATCGCATTCATTCCGGCGGCAGTGCTCGGCGCGTTGCTCAAGAAAAAGATCGACGTGCTGCTGACTTCGCCGACTGTCGTTGCGGTTGCGCTGATCGTGGGGGGGCTGGCGATCCTGATTATCGAACGCACCGCCAAACAGCGCCGCTATCAGCCGGTCAGCGCGGTGCCAGCGACGCGCGCGCTGCTGATCGGGGTCATGCAATGTCTGGCAATGGTGCCGGGGGTGTCGCGCGCGGGGGCCACTATCATGGGCGCGCTGGCGCTGGGCGAAAACCGCAAGACTGCGGCGGAATTCAGCTTTTTTCTCGCCGTGCCGACGATGATGGGGGCCACTGCCAAACAGTTGTGGGACAATCGCCACGCGCTCGCCAGCCATGCCGGGCCGGTCGGGCTGACGCAGATCATGATCGGATCGGTGGTCTCGTTCGTGGTGGCGCTGGTGGTGATCCGGTTGTTCATCGGCTATGTCAGCCGCCACGGATTTGTGCCGTTTGCGGTCTATCGTATTGCGCTGGGCAGCATCGCGCTGGTCTGGTTACTGCGCGCCTGATGGGCGATGATCCCGCCGGGCTGGGCCACAAGGCTTATCGCGCGCTGCTCGAACCGATGCAGGAAGAACTGAGCGGGGTGGCGCGCTGGGCGGCCAGCACCGGCGCGCGCGTGCTGGTGCTGTTCGAAGGGCGCGATACGTCGGGCAAGACCGGGGTGATCCACGCGATTTCCGAAAAGCTCAACCCACGGCAGGTGCGCACCGTGGCGCTGCATACCCCCAGCGCGCGCGAAGCGGGGCAATGGTATTTCCAACGCTATGTCGCGCAACTGCCGACGGCGGGCGAAGTCGTGCTGTTCGACCGCAGCTGGTACAACCGCGCCGGGGTCGAAGCGGTGATGGGCTTTGCCAATCCCGCGCAAGTGCAGGCCATGCTGGCAGCTACCCCGGCGTTCGAACGGCTGCTGGTGGATGATGGGCTGCTGTTGTTCAAATATTGGTTGTGCTGCGATCAGGCGGAACAGGAACGGCGCTTTGCCGAACGCCGCGATGATCCGTTCAAGCGCTGGAAACTGTCGGACATCGATCTCGCCGCGCGCCAGCATTATGACGATTATACCTGCGCGCGCGAAGCGATGCTGACCGCAACCCACACCGCGCACGCGCCATGGACGCTCGTCGATTTCAACGATCAGAAGCGCGGGCGGCTGACGCTGATCCGCGATCTGCTTGATCGCTTGCCAAGCACCGAAGTAACCGTCGCGCCGCTCGATCTGCCGCCGCTGCATCATCATGCCGCGCGAGAACACTATGGCCTGATCGCGCCGCTGCCCCCGTTCGACGGCCAGCCTCGGGCGCGCCGGGGTTGACAATCGGGCGATTCTGCCGCAACGGCCAGCGCCTGTTACCGGGGCGCGCGCGATTGCGCCCATACCCGATCATCACGACCCCAATTTCAGGACAGAGTCATGGCCAAGCCCGCAACCGTCAAGATCCGCCTGGTCTCGACCGCCGACACCGGTTTCTTTTATGTCACCAAAAAGAACCCGCGCAACACCACCGAAAAGTTCACCTTCCGCAAATATGACCCGGTGGTGCGCAAGCACGTCGAGTTCAAGGAAGCGAAAATCAAGTAATCCTGACCGGCGTACAGGCGCGGTTCAACCGCCTGGGGCCAGCGCTGTAGCGATGAAGGTCAGCCCCCCCCGCCGGATCGTGATGGCCGCGCTGATCGCGGGCATGGTTGCCATGCCTTTGCGCGCCGCGCCGCCGCCCGTCGTGCCACTTTCGCACGATGCCGCTGATATTGCCCAAGCGATCAGTGCTTTGCGCGCGATTACGACGTTGCGCGCCGATTTCGTCCAGACCGATTCAGCGGGCGGGCGGCTGTCCGGGGTGCTGACGATGAAGCGCCCGGGCAAGATCCGCTTTCAATACCAGCCCGGGGTGCCGCTGCTGATCGTATCGGACGGCGCGGCGCTGACGATGATCGATTACGAAGTGCGCCAGGTGCAACGCTGGCCGATTCGCAACAGCCCGCTCGGCGCGCTGCTCGATCCGAACAAAGATGTCGCGCGGTTTGCCCGGATCAACCCGACCGGGCGGGCGGACCTGATCAGCATGGCGGTGCGCGATCCCGGCCATCCCGAATATGGCACGCTGACGCTGCTGCTGGTACGCAAGGCTTCGGCACCGGGCGGGCTGGAACTCGATTCGTGGATCGCCACCGACGCGCAATCGCGGCGCACCATCGTGCGGCTGATCAATCCGCGCTATGGCGTGCCGGTCGATGAAGCGGCGTTTCGCTGGACCGACCCCCGCCCGCAAAACCACCGCGCGGGGTAAGGACTGAAAAACTCCTTACCAAAAACCTGCGACACTTTGCGGCAATTCCCATAGTCTCTGTTCATCGCAGCGAAAGCGGGCCGGGGTTATACCTGATTCAACAAGACGGACCACGCGGGTTTCCCCCTGTTACCCGCGACCTCCCCCCCCGGTCCGTCTTGTGACAGCGTGACGAACGCAGCTGGAACCCTCGCCCCTAACGCCCCCCCTGGGGCGAGGGTTTTCCGGCACACCGCCCAAAACTGCCGCCCGCCGAATTGTGCGCCCCTGCTCCTCCCCTTTTGGGGGAGGAGCTTAACACTCGATGGCGCTTGGTCGCTTTGCGTTGTGATTGCGGCGTGTTGGTATTAGAGCGCGCAGCATGATCTCCATCGCCACTTGGAAGATCAATTCGGTTCGCCTGCGGATCGATCAGGTTGAACGCCTGCTGGTTGAACACGCGCCCGATGTGCTG
>CAINGT010000010.1 GCA_903848655.1 uncultured Sphingomonadales bacterium | reverse complement strand
GCATCCCGCTCCTCCGCGCTTAGCCGAACAACATATTTCTTGGCGCCGCCAACTTGCCCAACCACAAAACACCTCCATCGCTGATTCGCGACGGAATAGATTCAGACTTTACCGCCTTTTGCAAGGACGCAAGCCACTAGATCGGCATCATGGACATAGCGGCGCAGCAAGTTGCCCGATGCGTCATATTCGCCCACCAGCGCATCGCCATTCACGGTTCAAACCAGCGATGAATGCGCCACCCCGCGCAGCACGTCTTCAACCGCGCCGACGATTTGCTGGACCGAAAACGGTTTGGGCAGGAAATGCATGTCGGAAAAATCTATTTCGCGCCGCAGCGTTTCTTCGGCATAGCCAGACATGAACAGGAACGGCAAAGCGGGATGCAGCGCGCGGATTTCGCGCGCCATCGTCGGGCCGTCCATCGTCGGCATGACCACGTCGGACACGACCAGATCGAACTTGCCGCCTGCCTCATAGATGCGGATCAGCGTTTCCAGCCCCTCTTCGCCATCAGAAGCGGTCGTCACGTCATAGCCCTGACGCGCCAGCGCGCGTTCGGCCACCGCGCGAACGGTATCTTCGTCTTCAACCAGCAGCACATGCCCGCCGTGGGTCCATTGCCGCCGCCGCGCTTCGACCGGGCGATCGCGCGGCAGCTCTGCCTGATCGACCGGATCGGGGATATGGACGGGGAAATAGATCGAAAACCGGGTCCAGTGGCCCGGATCGCTGTCGGCAAAGATGAACCCGCCCGATTGCTTGACGATACCATAGACCGTTGACAGCCCCAGCCCGGTGCCTTTGCCGCGATCCTTGGTGGTAAAGAACGGTTCAAATATCTTGTCGAGCTGGCCTGCGCGAATGCCGTGGCCATTGTCTTCAACGACCAGCGCGGTGTAATCGCCCACGGGCAGCAGATCATTGTTCATTGCGCGCACCGTGCTGGCGGCTATGCGCCGGGTCATCAGCTTGAGCACACCGGGGACGGGGTTGTTGGCCATCGCGTCGCGCGCATTGACCGCGAGATTGAGCAGCACTTGTTCCAACTGCACCGGATCGGCGCGCACTGCGCCCAACCCGCGATCGTGCGTTACTTCCAGCGTGATGCGTTCCCCGATCAGGCGTTTGAGCAAAGTGGACACTTCGGCCACCACATCGGGCAATTGCAGCACTTGCGGGCGCAAGGTCTGCTGGCGCGAAAAGGCCAGCAATTGCCGGGTCAGGCTGGCGGCGCGGTTGGAATTGGCCTTGATCTGCTGAATATCATCATAATCGCTGTCACCCGGGGTGTGGCGCATCAGGATCAGATCGCAATAGCCGATGATAGCGGTGAGCACATTGTTGAAATCGTGCGACACGCCCCCGGCCAACTGGCCGATGGCCTGCATTTTCGATGCTTGCGCAATCTGGTGTTTGAGCCGGGTCTCCTCGGTCGAATCCTTCAGGCTCAACAGCACGGCACATTCACCCAGCCCCTGCACCGCCGCCAGCGCCATCATCACCGGATCGTCGGGCGCGGTGCGCAGCCGCACCGCCACATCGCCGCTGGTGGTAGCCCCCTGGGCATGGCGGCGCACCGCATCGGACAAAGCGCCTTTGTCTTCGCGGATCACGAGATCGGCTGGATAAAGCGGCAAAGTCGGCGCTTCGTGACCGGCCACGCGCAAGAATGCGGCATTGGCAAACAACAGTCGCCCGTCGCGGTCAACCATCGCCAGCCCCAGCGGCAGCCGCGCCAGCAGCGCCTCGATCTGTGGCAGGCCCACTTTGGCCGCGCCATCGCTGGCCCGATTATCGAGCAGCAAAAACAGCGAAGGCAACAGATCGGGATCGTCAGGCGCCGCACCGTCGGGGTCGGCAATCGGGATTTGCGCCAGTTGCACCGGATGGCTGGTGGCGCGCTGCTGCGAAAAATAAATATCCTGTTGCGCATCGGTTTCAAACAGGCTGGCAAAATCGTGTCCCGCCAGATCGGCAGAGGCAATCCCGGTGGCGCGCTCTGCAAAGGCATGGTTGGCCGCAAGAATCTGCCCATCGGGCGCAACCACCGCCGCCAGCACCTGGCCTTGGCCCAAAGCGCGACCTGCCTTTCCTGCAACAGCGGCCATCGTATCGGACAGCAAGTCTTGATGGACAACCGGTGCAAACCGCCAGATCAGATGACCTTCGCCGCTGCCCACCCGGTGCACTGTCAGATCATAGTTGCCCCCCGGAACCGTGACACGGCCAGCATTGGCCCGCCCATCGCGCCAGGCGGTCCGTTCGGCCTGATCGGCACTGGCCGGATTGGCCGCCGCCAGCGGCAGGCGCTGGGGTGCAACGGGGCCGAACCATTCATCGAACCGGGGGTTGGCGCAGACCAACCTTCCCGCGCGATCGGTTATCGCCACGCCTTCGGGCAAAGGGGCAATCGCGGCATGGGTGACCGACCAGTCGGTATCCGCGAATTCAGGCGGTGGTGGTGGCGGATTCAGCCCGGGCAGCAAGCGCATCACCCCGCCCAGCAACATCACCCCGCACGCAAAGCACAACGCCGTGAACGGCCCCGCCAAGGTACTTATCAGCGCGGTGCTGGCAACCAGCCCCAGCGTGACCAGCATGATGGCCGGCCATGGCTGCCTGGCGGGTTCGGTCGGCCCGGCCAGCGTGGTCATCCCTCGCCCGGTCATGCATGGTCCATACGCGCGGCCAACGCGCGCAACCGTTGCCGACGCCGAGTAACCACCCGCCAGCGCCAAATCCACGCGGCCGCGATGTGCCCAAGCACCGCCGCGCACACGGCCATCACCGACAGCCCCAGCGCGAGCGAAGGGGCTGCATCGCTGGCCAGCCATGCCAGCCACTCCGCGCCAGATGCGCCACGCTGGACCATCGCCGAAATCGCGGCAAAATCGGCATGATAGCCAAAACGATTGCCGATGGTGGCCGCGCCTGGCAGAATCATGAACACGATGGTCGGCGGGATCGCGACAAATGTGCTGACCGCAGCAACCGGAATATTGGCGCGAAACGGCACGCACAGCAACGCCGCACCGATCACCTGCAATCCCGGCACCATCAGGAATATCCCCACGAACAGTCCGACGGCAACGCCGCGCGGCACGGTGCGCCGGGTCAGCCGCCACAAGTGCCCGCGCGCTGCCAGCGGAGCAATCAGGCGATTTTGCGCCAGCCGTTCCCGGCTGGGAACGAGCGTGCGCGCGCGGATCAGAATTCGGTTGGTCATGGCCACGCCCGGTTACGCGAAAAACCAGTGGTTCATATAGCGTTTGCAGCGTTGTCCAAACATGAACACGCGATAGCGGGAATTTTGTTGCCACCCTGCCATGGTCTTGCCGCGAATGATGGCTATTATGAAGCCATGACCCGATCAAACGCGCCTTTGGCCACCCATGATGAACCCGCACGCGAACACCGCATGATGCAGCCCCGGCCGGATATCACCATCACGGCAGCCGCCACCGCCCGCACGGTATTGGCAGGTGTTGCCGATGATCGCGTGCTGTTGCGCACAGCGGCGGAACTGACGCGCGATTTGCAGCGGCCCAGCCCTTGGATCTACTGGCCCGATCTGGGTATTTCGGCCACGCTGGCTTATGCCGCGCTGGCGGGCGCGATCATGGCGCATTCGACGTGGGTGGCATGGGCTTGCGGCGGAATGGCGGTGCTCGCGCTGTATCGCGCGACGCTGTTCATTCACGAAATCACGCATTTGAACCATGCGCAATTGCCCGGGTTTCGGCTGGGATGGAATGTTCTGGTGGGCGTGCCAACGATGCTGCCGTCATTCTTGTACGAAGGCATCCACACCCAGCACCATACCCGCGTCAAATATGGCACTATCGAAGATCCTGAATATCTGCCGCTCGCGCTGATGAAACCATGGAGCGTGCCGCTGTTTTTCGTGGCGTCGGTGCTGATGCCGATCGGGCTGATCGTGCGGTTTGGCGTGATCGGGCCGCTGTCGCTGTTGATCCCGCGCTTGCGCACGCTGGTGGTTGAGCGGTTTTCAGGGTTGCAGATGAACCCGGCCTATCGGCGCCGCCCGCCCGAAGGCGCGTTTGCGCGTATCTGGTTCTGGCAGGAACTGGGCGCTTCGCTGATGGCGCTGGCGCTGCTGGCAGGCGCGATCACGGGATTGCTGCCGCTGCACGCGCTGCTGGTCTATGGCGCGGTGATCGCAGGCACGGCGCTGCTTAATCAGGCACGTACGCTGGTGGCGCACCGCTGGGAAAATGCAGGCGAACCGCTGACCGTGACCGCGCAATTCCTTGACAGCACGAATGTGCCCGATGGCGTGCTGCCGCTGCTGTGGGCCCCGGTCGGCTTGCGCTATCACGCGCTGCACCACTTGCTGCCCAGCCTGCCCTATCACGCGCTGTCCGCCGCCCACCGCCGGATCGCTGCTGCGCAAGGCGCTGGATCGACGTATGCGCGGGCGAATTATCCCACCTTGCGTGGGCTGCTCGGGCACTTGATGCGTTCGACGATGACGCGCGGGCGCGCCTGATGAGTCAGCCGTGTTCGCGCATGATGCGGGCTTTGTCGCGTTGCCATTCGCGCGCTTTGGTGGTGGCGCGTTTGTCGGCGTTGTTTTTGCCGCGTGCCAGCGCAAGTTCGACTTTGGCACGGCCCCGGCTGTTGAAATAGATCATCAGCGGCACCAGCGTCATGCCCTTGCGCTCGATTGCGCCGTGGAAACGCGCGATTTCGCGTTCTTTCAACAGCAGCTTGCGCGGGCGTTTGGGTTCGTGGTTGAAGCGGTTGCCGTGGCTGAATTCGGGCACATTCGAATTGATCAGCCACACTTCGCCATGTTTGACTTCGGCATAGCTTTCGCTGATCGACCCTTCGCCAAAGCGCAAGGATTTGACCTCGGTCCCGGTCAACATGATGCCCGCTTCATAAACATCGTCGATAAAGTAATCGAATCGCGCGCGCCGGTTTTCGGCGACGATCTTTTTCTTGTCGAATGCGGGGGGGGTCGGGCGGGCCATGATTGCCAGCGCATGTAGGGGTTGGCGCGCAAATTGCAAAGCGCGATGGTGACAGCGGGGCTGGACTGGTCCATATTGTGCAACGCAACAGGCATTTCGGGTTGATACATGACCATCACGTCCCACGGCGAGACTTGCGTGCTGGTGCTGCAAGGCGGCGGCGCGCTGGGTGCTTATCAAGGCGGGGTGTATGAAGCGCTCGCGTCGGCGCAATTGTGCCCCGCATGGGTGGCGGGCATTTCCATCGGTGCAGTCAACGCCGCGCTGATCGCGGGCAACCCGCCCGAACGCCGGGTTGCAGCGCTTCGCACGTTCTGGGACCGCGCGTCGAGCCGGGTGCCGTTCGCCGCGCCGTTCGAGGATGGCTGGGGGCGCAAGCTGTTCAACGAAGCGGCTGCGGCGACCGTTGCGCTAACCGGAATTCCTGGCTTTTTCACCCCGCGCTGGACGATGCCGGGCATGGCCCTGCCCGGATCATCCGCCGCGATCAGCCTCTATGACACCGCCCCCTTGCGCGAGACTTTGCTCGAACTGGTCGATTTCGATTTGCTCAACGATGGGCCGATACGGTTCAGCGTGGGCGCGGTGCATGTCCTGACCGGCAATTTCGTCTATTTCGATAACCGCGACCGCCGCATCGGCCCCGAACATGTCATGGCGAGCGGCGCGCTGCCGCCCGGCTTTCCCCCGGTGATGATCGATGGCGAACCTTATTGGGATGGCGGCATCGTATCGAACACCCCGCTGCAATATGTGCTCGATGCGGGCCTGACAGACCCGCTGCTGGTGTTTCAGGTCGATCTGTTCAGCGCGCGTGGCATGATGCCGCGCACGCTGGCCGAAGCCGCACAGCGCGAAAAGGAAATCCGCTTTTCCAGCCGCACCCGGCTCAACACCGATGTCCATCTGCGTATTGCCGCGCTGGAGGCGGCGGTCGCGCGGTTGGCCGACAAAGTGCCGCCGGACTTGCGCGATGATCCCGACTGGCGCGTGCTGATCGAACGCGCAGGCGCGGGGCCGGTAACGATATTGCACCTGATAAACCGGTCTGAAGATTATGAATCTGAAGGAAAAGACTATGAGTTCTCGCGTGCCACGGTAACCGGCCACTGGCAATCGGGTTCTGCCGATGTGGTGCGATCACTCGCCAGTCCGCGCTGGCGAAACCGCCAGCCGCCGCGCCACGGGCTGATCACGCTCGATCTGGAATGACTTTGTCCCCGAATACCAAGGAACTGCCCCAATGCCACTTACCAACACGATTTCACTGATTACGGGTGCCGCCAGTGGCATCGGCTTTGGCATCGCGCGCCGCTTTGCCCGCGCGGGCAGCCGTGTCGCCATCGCCGATCTGCGGCTTGACGCGGCAGAGGCGGCGGCGGCGGCAATCAACGCCGATCATCCCGGCGCGGCGCTGGCAGTGGCGATGGATGTCAGCGATGAAGCCCAAGTCAACGCCGGGGTTGCGCACGTGGTCGCGGCGTGGGGCGGCGTTGACATATTGGTGTCGAACGCGGGTATCCAGATCGTCAACCCGGTTGAAGCATTCGCCTTTGCTGACTGGAAAAAGATGCTGGCGATCCACCTCGATGGCGCGTTCCTGACGAGCAAAGCCGTGCTGCCGCATATGTACGCCAAAGGCGCGGGCACGATCCTGTTCATGGGATCGGTCCATTCCAAAGAAGCCTCTCCGCTCAAAAGTGCTTATGTCACCGCCAAGCACGGCCTGTTGGGGCTATCGCGCGTGATCGCCAAAGAAGGCGGGCCGCGCGGCGTGCGCAGCAATGTCATCTGCCCCGGCTTTGTCCGCACCCCGCTGGTCGACAAGCAGATCCCCGAACAGGCGAAGGAATTGGGCATCAGCGAAGCCGAAGTGGTCAAAAAAGTCATGCTCGGCCAGACCGTCGATGGCGAATTCACCACGGTGGACGATATCGCAGAAGTCGCGCTGTTTTTCGCCGCGTTTCCCAGCAACGCGCTGACCGGGCAATCGCTGACCGCCAGCCACGGTTGGTCGATGACCTGACCGGCAGCGTGCTTTAGCGCGTGATGCGAGCCGCAGACCACCGAAGGTAAAAAGTGGGGACCGGTTTTTACCTTCGGTGGCCTGTGGCTCGCAATAAATCACGCGAAAACAAAGACTCAACAGCGGAATGCGATTCAATCTAATCGCATTCCGCTCTAGCGCAAGCGGTTGACCGGATAGCCCGCCATGCGCTTGATCCGGCGCAGCGCAAACGAGGAATGCATTGCCGATACGCCGGGCAAGCGCGCAAGGCAGTCGCGGTGGATCGAGTCGTAATCGGCAAGGTCGGCAGCGGCGACGCGCAGCAGGTAATCGGCGCGGCCGCTCATAAGGTGGCATTCGAGGATATCGTCAAAATCACCGACCGCGCGTTCGAACCGGTCCATCGCTTCGCGGCTCTGGCTGGTGAGCGTGATTTCGACGAACACTTCGACCGCAAGCCCGATGCGGCGGGGATCGACTCGTGCGGCATAGCCAGCGATCAAGCCTTGGTCTTCCAGCGCCTTGATCCGCCGGTGACAGGCCGAGGGTGACAGCGCGACGATCTGCGCAAGATCGGCAATCGAACGCGACGAATCGTGTTGCAGCGCGTCAAGCAAGTTGCGATCTGTGCGATCCATGCAAAAATTTCCCGTTTATTCCGCTAAAATCGGTATAACATTCCGCAAGACCCGCCAGCAAGGATCAAATCAGGGAACACTTTGCGCGCCCGCGCGATTATCCTGTCGCCACAATCCTTTCAGGTGGAGCACATCCCATGCGCATCGGCACCGTTACCGAAATCAAGAACCACGAATACCGCGTCGGGCTGACGCCTGAATCGGTGGGGGAACTGACCGCGCATGGCCACGACGTGTGGGTCCAATCGGGGGCCGGGCTGGGCATCGGGGCGAGCGATGCGGCCTATCAGGCCGCGGGCGCGGTGATCCAGCCCGATGCCGCCACGATTTTTGCCGGGGCGGAGATGATCGTCAAAGTCAAAGAGCCGCTCGCGGTCGAACGCGCGCAACTGCGTGCGGGGCAAGTGCTCTATACGTATCTGCACCTTGCCCCCGATGCGGCGCAGACCGCTGATCTGGTGGCATCGGGCGTGACCGCAATTGCCTATGAAACCGTGACCGGCCCCGGCAACAGCCTGCCATTGCTCAAACCGATGAGCCAGGTGGCCGGGCGCATGGCGATCCAGGCAGGCGCGAGCGCGCTGGAAAAGGCGCATGGCGGGCGCGGCGTGCTGCTCGGCGGGGTGCCGGGGGTGGCACCGGGCCGCGTGGTGGTGATCGGCGGCGGCGTCGTCGGGTTCAATGCCGCGCAAATGGCGGTCGGGCTGGGCGCGGATGTCACCATTCTTGACCGCGATCCGGCGGTGTTGGAACGGCTCGACGCGCATTTTCAGGGCCGCGCGCGCACGATCTATGCGGGCACGGCGGCGCTGGCCGAATTGCTGGCGAGCGCTGATCTGGTCATCGGCGCGGTGCTGGTGCCCGGTGCCGCCGCGCCCAAGCTGGTGTCACGCGCGATGCTGGCAACCATGCAGCCGGGCGCGGTGCTGGTCGATGTCGCCATCGATCAGGGCGGGTGTTTTGAAACCAGCCACGCGACAACGCACGCCGATCCGACTTATGTGGTCGATGGCGTGGTGCATTATTGCGTCGCCAATATGCCCGGCGGGGTGGCACGCACGAGTACGTATGCGCTCAACACCGTAACGCTGCCACACGCCTTGCGTATCGCCAATTTGGGCTGGCAGGCCGCGCTGCGCGCCGATCCGCACCTTGCCGCCGGGTTGAATGTCCATGCCGGACACGTGACCTATGAAGCGGTCGCGCGCGAACTGGGCTATGCCTATACCCCGGTGGCCGAAGTGCTGAACTAACCTGCTAGCGCCGCGTCGTGCGCCTCGCTCGCGGCCAGCCACGCGGCTTCGGCTTCGTGCAGCGCGGACGCGGCCCAGCCGCGCCGCCGAGTCAGTTCGCCCATCGACAGTTTGGCAAGATCACCGCTGGCGCTGGCGGGTTCGAACATCGCGCGGTCAAATGCGCTGATTTCGGCCTGAAGCTTGGCGATTTGCGCTTCGGCGCGGGTCACCTCCGCTTTGAGCGCGCGGGCCGCTTCGCGCGCGCGTGCTTGCGCTTTGCGGTCGGCTTTGCCGCCGCCTTTGCTGGACGTGCCTTCGGCTTTGGGCTGGTTGCGGCCCAGCACAAAGTCGATGTAGTCGGTCATCGCGCCGTCAAAGGTTTGCGCGGTGCCGTGATCGACCAGGACCAGCCGGTCGGCGGTCAATTCGACCATATGGCGATCGTGGCTGATCAGGATCACCGCGCCTTTGTAGCTGTTGAGCGCTTGGACCAACGCCTCGCGCGCATCGACATCAAGGTGGTTGGTCGGCTCGTCAAGGATCAGCAAGTGTGGCGCATCGCGCGTGACGAGTGCGAGCGCCAGCCGCGCGCGTTCACCGCCCGACAAAGTGCGGATTTCCGCCGTTGCCCGACCCCCCGAAAAGCCGAAGCGGCCCAATTGCGCACGCACTTTTTGCGGGGTGGCACCGGGCATCGCGCGCTGCATATGCACCAGCGGCGTGGCATCGCCCGCCAGCTCTTCGACCTGATATTGCGTGAAATAGCCGATGCGCATCCGCCCGCTGGCGTTCATCGCGCCTTCCATCGCGGGCAATTGCGCCGCCAGCAGCCGCGCCAGCGTGGTCTTGCCATTGCCGTTGCGGCCCAACAGCGCGATGCGGTCATCGGGATCGATTCGCAAATTCAGCCGTCGCAGGATCGGCGTATCGCCATAGCCCACGCTTGCCAGATCGAGCGTGATCAGCGGCGGACGCAATTCATCGGGATCGGGAAAGTCAAAGCTTAACGACGGATCTTCGCTCAACGCGGCAATCGGCTGCATCCGCGCGAGCATCTTGGCGCGCGCCTGTGCCTGTCGCGCGGTCGAGGCACGGGCGCTGTTGCGCGCGATATAGTCCGACAGCTTGGCGCGCTGCGCGTCTTGCGCGGCAGCGAATGAGGCGGCTTGCGCGGCGCGTTCGGCGCGCTGGCGTTCAAACGCGTCATAGCCGCCGGGATAGAGCGTCAGCTTGCCGCCTTGCAAATGCAGGATATGATCGACAACGCTGTTCAGCAGGTCGCGTTCGTGGCTGATGACGAGCAAAGTCGCCGGATAGCTTTTGAGGAAGTTTTCCAGCCACAGCGTCGCTTCGAGATCGAGGTGGTTCGACGGTTCATCGAGCAGTAGCACGTCCGGCCCGGAAAACAGCAGCGCCGCCAGCGCCACGCGCATTTTCCACCCGCCCGAAAACGAATCGAGCGGCTGGCCTTGCGCCGCTTCGTCAAACCCCAGCCCCGACAGGATGCGCGCGGCGCGCCCCGGCGCGGCATATGCATCGATGGCGATCAGCCGCTCGTGAATATCGCCCAGCCGGTGCGGATCGGTCTCGGTCTCTGACTGCGCCATCAGCGTGGTGCGTTCGTGATCGGCGGCCAGCACGGTGTCAAACGGCGTGGCGCTGCCGCTGGGCGCTTCTTGCGCGATATAGCCGAGCCGACATCCGCGCGGCATATCGACCGACCCAGCATCCGGCTCAATCGCGCCGATCAGCGTTTTGACCAGCGTCGATTTGCCCGCACCATTGCGCCCGACCAGCCCCACTTTGCCACGCGGCGGAATCGTGGCGCTCGCCTCCGCCAGAATATCGCGCCCGCCAAGACGCACGGTAAGGCCTGAAATGGTCAACATGGCACGGGCGCATAAAGCATTGCGCCGGGTAGGGGGAACGGTTTTTTGCGCGCGCGGGGCGGTGGGGCTTTACGGCTTCTTTACGCCGCAGCGGCGCTTCGCCGTGGAACCTTAACGCCGGTCCGGGCCAATGCGATGTCGGGGCAGCAGTGGTGCCGCCCCGGCACAAGGGTGATGGCGATGGCCGATGGTTTCTGGCTGGCGGTGCTTGGCGGGCTGTGCCTGCTGACATTGGCGTTCACGCGCCTGTGTGATGCGTCCTGATGACGCTGTCGCTCGTGCTTGCGGGGCTGACCGCGCTTGGCCTGCTGGGCTATCTGGTGACCGCGCTGCTGCGGCCCGACCAGTTCTAGAGCGGAATGCGATTAGATTGAATCGCATCACGCTCTAGAGTCTTTGTTTTCGCGTGATTTATTGCGAAAAACCGGTTCCCACTTTTTCGCATCACGCTCTAATGGAAAAGGACGGGGCATGACGCTGGCAGGCTGGACACTGATCGCGCTTTTCATCGCGCTGTGCGTGGCGATTACGAAGCCGATGGGGCTGTGGCTGTTTGCACTTTATGAAGGGCGCGCGACGCCGCTGACGCGGGTGCTTGGCCCGGTCGAGCGCGGATTTTACCGGCTCGCCGGGGTCGATCCGGCGCGCGAACAGACGTGGCGGCAATATGCGCTGGCGCTGCTGCTGTTTCAGCTCGTCACCACGCTGGCGACTTATGCGCTGTTGCGGTTGCAGGCCCACTTGCCGCTCAACCCGCGCGGCTTGCCCGGCCTGTCGCCCGATCTGGCGATGAACACCGCGATCAGCTTTGTCACCAACACCAATTGGCAGGCTTATGCCGGGGAAGCGACGCTGTCGAACCTGTCGCAGATGCTCGCGCTGGTGCCGCACAACTTTCTGTCGGCGGCGAGCGGGATTGCGGTCGCTTTCGCGCTGTTTCGCGGGTTTGCGCGCACCCAGACCCCGTTCATCGGCAATGTCTGGGCCGATTTGACGCGCATCACGCTCTATCTGCTGCTGCCTTTGGCAGTGATCTATGCGCTGGTGCTGGTGGCAGGCGGCGTGCCGCAAACTTTCGCCAGCACGGTTGACGCCACCACGCTCGAAGGCGCGCAGCAGACGCTGGTACTTGGCCCGGTCGCCAGCCAGGAAGCGATCAAGATGGTCGGCACCAATGGCGGCGGGTTTTTCAACGCCAATTCCGCGCATCCGTATGAAAACCCCACTGCGCTGATCAATTTCGTGCAGATGCTGTCGATCTTTGCCATCGGCGTCGGGCTGACATGGTGCTTTGGCAAAGCAGTGGGCAATCCGCGTCAGGGCTGGGCGATATTGGCCGCGATGCTGATCCTGTTCGCGGGCGGGGTGGCGGTGGTTTACAGCGCGGAATCTGTGGGCAATCCGTTGCTCCATCAGGCCGGGCTGGCGGGGGCCAATCTCGAAGGCAAGGAACTGCGGTTTGGCATGGCAGCCAGCGCGCTGTTCGCCACGGTCACGACAGCGGCAAGCTGCGGCGCGGTCAATGCCATGCACGACAGCTTTACCCCGCTGGGCGGATTGATCCCGCTGTTCAATATCGAACTGGGCGAAGTCGTGGTTGGCGGGGTCGGATCGGGCATCTACGGGTTCTTGCTGTTTGCGCTGCTGGCGGTGTTTATCGCCGGGCTGATGGTCGGGCGCACGCCGGAATATGTCGGGAAAAAGATCGAGGCGCGCGAGGTGAAGCTCGCGGTGCTGGCGATTGTCGTGCTGCCGCTGTGCATCTTGGGCGGAACCGCGCTTGCCAGTGTGCTGCCTGCGGGGCTGGCAGGTCCGCTCAACCACGGGCCGCACGGGTTTTCCGAAATTCTTTATGCCTTTACCTCGGCCACCGGCAACAACGGGTCGGCCTTTGGCGGGATCAGCGCGAATACGCCATTCTATAACGGCTTGCTCGCGGTGGCGATGTGGATCGGGCGGTTTTTCATGATCGTGCCGGTGCTGGCGATTGCCGGATCGCTGGCGGGCAAACGGGTGATCCCCGCCTCTGCCGGATCGTTCCCCACCACCGGGCCGCTGTGGGTCGGGCTGCTGGTCGCGGTGATCCTGATCGTTGGCGGGCTGACGTTCCTGCCCGCGCTCGCCCTCGGGCCGATTGCCGAATACCGCGCGATGCTGGCCGGTACCCTATTTTGATGACGCAGGGATTTTGTGACCATGACTGCCACCCCG
Organism: uncultured Sphingomonadales bacterium; assembly: GCA_903848655.1. Taxonomy (GTDB): domain Bacteria; phylum Pseudomonadota; class Alphaproteobacteria; order Sphingomonadales; family Sphingomonadaceae; genus Novosphingobium. The sequence continues at coordinate 6,782 of CAINGT010000010.1, read as the reverse complement.
ACTTCGCTGTTTTCGCCCGCGCTGGTGGTGCCCGCGTTTGGAGCCGCGCTGCGCAAGCTTGATCCGCGCGATCTGGTGCGCAACCCGGTGATGTTTGCCACGGCAGTCGTTGCGCTGCTGCTGACCGTGCTGGCGCTGCTGCGGCAAAGCGGGCTTGGCCTTGGCTTTGAGCTGCAACTGATCGGGTGGCTATGGCTGACGGTACTGTTCGGAACATTTGCCGAAGCGCTCGCCGAAGGGCGCGGGCGCGCGCAAGCCGCCAGCTTGCGCGCATCGCGCAGCGAACTGGCGGGCAAGCGCCTGACCGGCGCGGGCGATGCGTTTACGCTGGTCCCCGCCAGCGCCTTGGCCAAAGGCGATGTGGTGCTGGTTGAAACCGGCGATCTGATCCCCGCCGATGGCGAAGTCATAGCCGGGGCCGCATCGGTCAACGAAGCGGCGATCACCGGCGAATCCGCGCCCGTCATCCGCGAGGCGGGCGGCGACCGCAGCGCGGTAACCGCCGGTACGCGCGTCATTTCAGACCACATCCGCGTGCGCGTGACGCAAGAGCCGGGACAGGGCTTTCTCGACCGCATGATCGCGCTGGTCGAAGGGGCGGAGCGGCGCAAGACCCCCAATGAAATCGCGCTTACGATCCTGCTGGTCGGGCTGACAATCATCTTTTTGATCGCGGTGGCGACAATCCCCGCGCTGGCCGCTTATGCCGGGGGGCAGATCGCGATTGCGGTGCTGGCGGCTTTGCTCGTTACGCTGATCCCCACCACGATCGCCGCGTTGCTGTCGGCCATCGGCATTGCCGGGATGGACCGGCTGGTGCGGTTCAATGTCCTCGCCAAATCGGGCCGCGCGGTCGAAGCGGCGGGCGATATCGATGTGTTGTTGCTCGACAAGACCGGCACGATTACCGTGGGTGACCGCGCCGCCGTGCAATTCCGCCCGTTGCCTGGGGTAGCGGCGGTCGATCTCGCCAATGCCGCGCTCTACGCCAGCCTTGCCGATCCCACCCCCGAAGGGCGCAGCATCGTCGTGCTGGCGCGCGATCTGCACGCGCTCGTGGCCGATTTGCCCGCCGGGGCCGAAGTGATCGCATTCAGCGCACAGACCCGGCTGTCGGGGCTGCAAACCGCCGACCGGCTGATCCACAAAGGCGCGATTGATGCGGTAATCCGCGCCAATCCCCAAGCGAGCGATGCGAGCAAAGCGGAACTGACACGCAATGCCGACGAAATTGCGCGGCTGGGGCAGACCCCGCTCGGCGTCGCGGAAAACGGGCGGCTGCTTGGCGTGGTCGCGCTCAAGGACATTATCAAGGCCGGGGTGCGCGCACGCTTTGTCGAATTGCGGCGGATGGGTATCCGCACGGTAATGATTACCGGCGACAACCCGCTGACCGCCGCTGCCATCGCCGCCGAAGCCGGGGTCGATGATTTCCTCGCGCAAGCCACGCCCGAAGACAAGCTGGCGCTGATCCGCAAGGAACAGCAAGGCGGGCGGCTGGTGGCAATGTGCGGCGATGGCACCAACGATGCCCCCGCGCTGGCGCAAGCCGATGTCGGCGTGGCGATGAACACCGGCACGCAGGCCGCGCGTGAGGCGGGCAATATGGTCGATCTTGACAGCGACCCGACCAAGCTGATCGAGATCGTCGGCCTCGGCAAACAATTGCTGATGACGCGCGGCGCGCTGACGACATTTTCGGTGGCCAACGATGTCGCCAAATATTTCGCGATCATCCCGGCAATGTTCGTGGTGCTGTACCCCGGTCTTGGCGCGCTGAATGTGATGCATTTGGCCAGCCCGCACAGCGCGATCTTGTCGGCAATCATCTTCAATGCGCTCATTATCCCGGCGCTGGTGCCGCTCGCGCTCAAAGGTGTGCGCTATCGCCCTGCCGGGGCGGGCACGCTGCTGGCGCGCAATCTGGCGATCTATGGCGCGGGCGGGCTGATCGCGCCGTTCGTGGGGATCAAGGCAATCGACCTCGGCGTAGTCGCGCTCCACCTCGTGTGATGTTTGCAAAGGAACTTTGACCATGTTCGATGATCTGGTTCGCGCCTTGCGCCCCGCGCTCGTGCTGACCGTGCTGCTGTTCGCGCTGACCGGGCTGGCTTATCCCGCTGCGATCACGGCTGTGGCGCAAGCGCTGTTTCCCGATGCCGCCAATGGATCGCTGGTGGTGCGCGATGGCCGGGTCATCGGGTCTGGCCTGATCGCGCAAGGCTTTGCCGCGCCGGGCTATTTCCACCCGCGCCCGTCAGCAGCGGGCAAAGGCTATGATCCGACCGCATCGGGCGGATCGAACCTTGGCCCGACATCGCGCGCGCTGATCGACCGGGTGGCCGCCGATGTGCGCGCCAATCCCGGTGCGCCTGCCGATCTGCTGACCACGTCGGGGTCGGGGCTCGATCCCGATATCAGCCCGCAGGCCGCGCAGTGGCAAGTGCGCCGCGTGGCCGCCGCGCGACATATCGACGAAGCACGGATCGCAGGTCTGGTGGCTGCCTCGGTCGAAACCCCGCTTCTGGGGTTTTTGGGTGAACCGCATATCAACGTGCTGAAGCTCAATCTCGCGCTCGACAAGCTGGCTGGCACGGGCGCACATAGCACACGATGAAGCCAGACCCGCGCCCCGACCCCGATGCCCTGATGCGCACGCTCGCGCTGGGCAGCGGCGGGCGCGAGGATCGGCCACGCGGGCGGCTGAAAGTGTTTCTGGGGGCCGCCCCCGGCGTCGGCAAGACCTGCGAGATGCTCGACGATGCCGCCACGCGCCGCCGCGCCGGGCTCGATGTCGTGATCGGGCTGGTCGAAACGCACGGGCGCGCCGAAACAGTGGCGCGCACCGCCGGGTTTGAGGTGATCGCGCGGCGGCAGATCGACCAGCACGCGCGAATGTTTGACGAATTGGATATCGATGCAGTGCTCGCGCGGCGCCCCGCGCTCGTGCTGATTGACGAACTGGCGCACACCAATGCGCCCGGCAGCCGCCACGACAAACGCTATCAGGATATCGATGAAATCCTTGATGCCGGGATCGACGTCTATTCGACGCTCAATATCCAGCACCTCGAAAGTCTGAACGATGTCGTCGCCTCGTTCACCCGCGTGCGCGTGCGCGAAACGCTGCCCGACCGCGTGCTCGAAGCCGCCGAAATCGAAATCGTCGATCTGCCGCCCGATGAACTGATCGAACGGTTGCGCGATGGCAAAGTCTATGTGCCCGAAGAAGCGAGCCGGGCGCTGGCGCATTTCTTTTCCAAATCAAACTTGTCGGCCTTGCGCGAACTGGCGCTGCGGCGCGCGGCACAAGCCATCGACGCGCAAATGCTCGACCACGTGCGCGCCCATGCGCTGGGCGGCAAGTGGGCGGCGGGCGAACGGCTGGTGGTGGCGGTGTCGGACCATCCCGGCGCGGCAGAACTGGTGCGCAGCGCCAAACGCATGGCCGATGCCTTGGGCGCGCCGTGGACCGCGCTCCATGTCCAGACCACGCGCGATCTGACGCTGGGTGAACCGCAATTGCAGCAATTGGCTGCAACGCTCGAACTGGCGCAACACTTGGGCGGGCAGACCGCAACGATTCCGGCGGCGGCGGTGACCGAAGGGCTGGCGGCCTATCTCGATGATGCGCGCGCCACGCAGCTTATTCTCGGCAAAGCCACCCGATCACGCTGGCACGAATGGCGGCACGGATCAGTGGTGGACCGCATGGTGCGCCACGGATCGGGGGTGGCGGTGCACGTTCTGACGCTGGCGGGCGATAGCCCGCGTGGGTCGGGCGCGCGCGCGGTCAGGCCCGACCGGTGGGGCACGCTCGCCGGGCATAGTCTTGTGCTCGCGCTGGTGGCGCTGGTCACGCTGATCGGGCAGTCGGTGGCCATGCTGGGCAATGTTACCAACATTGCGCTGCTCTATCTGCTGCCGGTGGTGGTGGCGGCCACGCGCTATGGTTTGCGCGCCGGGCTGGTGGCCGGGCTGGCCAGCGCGCTCGCGTATAATTTCTTTTTTATTCCGCCGCTTTATACGTTCACCATCGCCGATCCGCAAAACCTGATTACCGTCATGGTGCTGCTCGGGATTGCCGTGCTGGTCAGCCAGATGGCATCGCGCGTGCGCGATCATGCCCTGCTGGCGCGCGAAAGCGCGGCGCAAAACAGCGCCCTGGCCGGGTTTGCCCGGCACCTGACCGCACTTGCCAGCGAAACCGAACTTGGCCAGGTGCTGTGCGCCGAAGTCGCGCGGCTGATCGCGGTGCGCACGGTGCTGCTGCTGCCCGAAGACGGCGGGCTGGTTGTGCGTGCGGCGATCCCTCCCGAAGATCGCATGGCCACGCTCGAACACGCCGCCGCGCGCTGGGCATTTGACACCAACCGGCGTGCCGGGCGCGGGTCCGACACGCTGACCGCGAGCGAATGGCTGTTTACCCCGATTCAGGCCGGGGGGCGAGTGCTGGGGGTGTTGGGCATCGCGCGCGATGATTCCGGAATGCCGTTGCGCGCCGATCAATTGCCGCTGCTGTCAAGCTTGCTCGATCAGGCCGGGCTGGCGCTCGAACGGGTCATGCTCGAAGCGGAAATGGCGGACGTGGTCAAATTGCGCGAAGCAGACCGGTTGCGCACCGCGCTGCTGTCTTCGGTGAGCCATGATCTGCGCACACCGCTGACCGCGATCATCGGCAATCTTGACGCAATCACCCCGGCTGACGCCATGCAGGCGCGCCAAGTGGCCAGCGCACGCGCGCAAGCAGACCGGTTGCGCGGCGTTGTTGCCAATCTGCTCGATATGGCGCGGATCGAGGCCGGGGTGCTGAGCGGGATCAGCGAACCGGTCGATCTGGCCGATGCCATTGCCGGCGCGGTGCAGGATCTGCGCCAAGTGCTGACCGCGCACCCGATCACAATGGACGTTTCGCCCGATCTGCCGTTCGTGCGGGTCGATCCGCAACTGTTCCACCAATGCCTGGTCAATCTGATCGACAATGCCGCGCGCCATGGCGCGCCGGGCACACCGATCACGCTGGCCGCGCGGCGTTCGCCCGGCTCGCTGCGGCTGATGGTGCTCGATCACGGACCGGGGCTGCCGCCGGGCGAGGAGGAGCGGATATTTGCGACTTTCGCGCGGATCGAAGGGTCTGACCGCAAAGGCGGGACCGGGCTGGGGCTGGCCATCGTGCGCGGATTTTGCACTGCCATGGGCTTGACCGTCGCGGCGAGCAACCGCACCGATCTGCCAGCCGGTCAATCGGGCGCGTGTTTCGCCATCACTTTCGATGAAGCGCATCTGACCAGCGCCGAAGCGCCGGGGGCGGCGTGACGGGCTGGCCGATACTGGTGGTCGAAGATGATGCCGCGATCCGCCGCCTGTTGCAGGCGGCGCTGACGCGAGCGGGCTATCACGTGATTCAGGCCGCCGATGCGCGCGCCGCGCTGGCCGCGCTGGCCATCGACAAGCCGGTGGCGGTGCTGCTCGATCTGGGGTTGCCCGACCGCGACGGGTTGGAACTGGTGCAACCGGTCAAGGCAGCGGGGGCAGCACTGATCGTCGTGTCGGCGCGCGGGCAGACTGCGGACAAAGTTGCCGCGCTCGACCTTGGGGCCGATGACTATGTCAACAAGCCGTTCGACACCGAAGAGCTGCTCGCGCGGCTGCGTACCGCGCTGCGCCACCGGCTGGCAGCGGAAAGCCGCGCCGAACGGATCGTGCTGGGCGATGTCATCATCGATCTGGCGGCGCGGCTGATTACCCGCGCGGGTGCCGAAGTGCACCTGACGCCCAAGGAATATGCGCTGGTCGCCGAATTGGCCAGATACCCCGGGCGCGTGATCACCCACGCCCAATTGCTGCGCTCGGTGTGGGGCGCGGGGCACGAGCGCGATGTCGAATATCTGCGTGTGGCCGCGCGCGGCATTCGCCGCAAACTCGAAGCCGATCCGGCCATCCCGCGCCTGCTGCGCAACGAGCCGGGCGTGGGCTATCGGCTGATGGGGTAATCGCCCGGCGCAAGCAGCACGCGCGCTGCACCCAGCGCCGCCAGCGCCCCCGCCAGTTGCGCCGCAATGAAACCCGGCACACTGACTGGCGCAATGCCCGCGAAGGTGTTGCTAAGCGCGCGCGCCACGGTGATCGCCGGGTTGGCAAAACTGGTCGACGATGTGAACCAGTAGGCGGCGGTGATGTAAAGCGCCACGCTGGCCGGAACCCAGGCCGGGCGTGACTGGACAGTGCCAAGGATGGTCAGGACCAGCCCGAATGTCGCCACCGCTTCCCCCAGCCATTGCCCCGACCCGGCGCGCAGATGCTGTGAAATCTGCCACACCGGCAGATCGAACATCGCGTGCGCGATCCACACCTCGGCAATCCCGCCCAAGACTTGCGCCACGCCATAGCCGAGCGCCGCGCGCGTGCCGATGGTGCCGCGCCAGTGCATCACAAGCGTGACCGCCGGGTTGAAATGCGCGCCCGATATCGGCCCGAACATCGTGATGAGCACGAACAGCATCGCGCCGGTCGCCACCGTATTGGCCAGTAAGGCGAGCGCCACGCTGCCGCCCGCCAGCCGTTCGCCCATAATGCCCGATCCGATCACGTGGCAAACAGCAGCGCGCTGCCCAGCGCTTCTGCCGCACAGGCGCGCCACGTGCTAGGTCGTGGTGACAATTTAACTATCGTAGCCAGATCGCAATGGCCGCGAGTTTAACAAATCCCATGAAGTTTGCGAGCAGCTTATCATATCGAGTTGCGACTCGTCTGAAGTGTTTGAGCTTATTGAAAAACCTTTC
>CAINGT010000009.1 GCA_903848655.1 uncultured Sphingomonadales bacterium | reverse complement strand
GCTGCCACCTCCCCCAAGGGGGGAGGACCTAGGGTAACTCACGCCGAACTCACCGTCAGTGTGCTTCGTATTTTTGTGTCAGACGTCATATGCGATAGCTTTGGCCACCTCCCCCAAAGGTGGCGGAACTGACGCGAAATTCTCCCCCGCACCAAGAGCGGAATGCGATTAGATTGAATCGCACTCCGCTCTTGAGTCTTTGTTTTCGCGTGATTTATTGCGAAAAACCGGTTCCCACTTTTTCGCATCACGCTCCAGCCCGATTTTGCCCCTGTTCATCGCGCATCGGGTCTGAAACAAGGTGCAACCACCCCAGCCTCACGGGAATTCCATGCGCCGCATCGCTCTGCTTGCCTCCACCCTCATCCCGCTCACCGTGCTGATCGCCGCGCCTGCGCGCGCCGAACCGGTCCCCACACCGGCACCGGTCGCCGATCTGCTGCACGGGTTGAACTTGCCCTATGACCGGTTCACGCTGCCCAATGGGCTGACGGTGCTGGTCCATACCGACCGCAAAGCCCCGGTCGTGGCAGTATCGGTGTGGTATGGCGTGGGGTCAAAACATGAGCCGCGCGGGCGCACCGGGTTTGCCCATCTGTTCGAACACCTGATGTTCTATGGCTCGCAGCACGTGCCGGGCAATTTCTTTGCGCCACTGACCGAAGTGGGCGCGACCGATGCCAATGGCACGACCTGGTTTGACCGCACCAATTACTACGAAACCGTGCCGACAGGCGCGCTTGATCGCGCGCTGATGATGGAAAGTGATCGCATGGGCTGGCTGCTGCCGGCGATGACGCAAGCGCGGCTCGATGCGCAGCGCGCGGTGGTGAAGAACGAAAAGCGCGAAAACGATAACCAGCCTTATGGTCTGGTCGATTACGAACAGCTCGAAACGCTCTATCCCGGCGGGCATCCCTATCACCATTCGACCATTGGCTCGATGGACGATCTCGACAAAGCCACGCTCGACGATGTCAAAGGCTGGTTCCACGATCATTATGGCCCCAACAACGCCATTCTCGTGCTGGCAGGTGATATCGATCTCGCCACCGCGCGCGACAAAGTGACCACGTGGTTCGGCGCGATTGCACCGGGGCCAAACGTTGCGCCGGTCAGCGCTCCGGTGCCGACCCTTCCCGCGCCAGTCATGCGCACGCTGACCGATCAGGTTGCCACCACGCGGTTGATCCGCGCTTGGGCGATTCCGGGGCTGGATCAGCCGGACTATCTGCCGCTGACCATCGGTGGCACGGTGCTGGGCGGGTTGGCGAGTTCGCGCCTTGCCGATCAACTGGTGCGCGGGCAGGAATTGGCGGTCGATGGCGGAGCCGGGGTGCAAGCCCATGCGCAAGCCGGGCAATTTATGGTGTCGCTCGATGTTCGCCCGGGGGTCGATCCCGCGCGCGCGGGCGCGGCGCTCGATGCCGAAATCGCCCGGCTGATCGCCGAAGGGCCCAATGCCGATGAATTGCAGCGCGCGACGATGGCCTATGTCAGCGGCACGATCCGCGCGCTCGAAAGCATGGGCGGCAGCACCGGGGCGGCCCCGACACTGGCCGAAGGGCTGCTCTATTCGGGCGATCCCGGCTATTTCCGCGCCGAACTCGACCATGCCGCGCGGCTGACCCCGGCAGACGTGCGCGATGCCTTGCAAAAATGGCTGCGCCGCCCGGCCCTGGCGCTAACGATCAAGCCGGGCGCGCGCACCGGCGGCGGTGAAAACCGCGGTGGCGATGCCGCGCTGCCGTCCGCGCCCGCGCCGTCACCAGTCCGCCCCGGCCTGTCAGCGGTCGGCAGTGGCGGGGATCGCAGCCAGATACCCGTCGCCGCCGAAGTGCCATCGCTGCCCTTTCCCGCCATCGAACGCGCGACATTGCGCAACGGCATCAAAGTCTATTTCGCGCGGCGCAGCGCGGTGCCGGTGGTGCACGTGCGCGTGTCGTTCGATGCGGGCTATGCCGCCGATCCCGCCCAAGCGCGCGGAACCGCCGCGCTGGCGCTACGGCTGATGGACGAAGGCACCACCACGCTGACCGCGACCGATCTGGCGCGCGCGCGCGAACGGCTCGGCGCGACCATCAGCAGCGGTTCTGGCCCCGATACGACCTCGTTTCAGTTGAATGCGCTGGTGCCCAATCTGGCCGCTTCGCTGAGCCTGTTGCGCGATGTGGTGCGCGATCCGGGCTTGCGAGCGGCTGATCTGACGCGCGTGCGCAACCAGCAGCTCGCCGCCATCGCCGCCGAAGCGCAAGACCCCGATAGCGCCGCGCTGCGCGTGCTGTACCGCACGATCTATGGCCCGGCGCATCCGTATGGCACCGCGCCCAGCGGCATCGGCGACAAAGCGGCGGTCGCGCGGGTGACCCGCGCCGATCTGGCGGACTGGCACCGGCGGTGGATAAACCCATCAAACGCCAGCATTTACGTGGTTGGCGACACGACGCTGGCAGCAGTGACCGCGCTGCTCGACCGCAGCTTTGGCGATTGGCAGGCTCCGGCTGGCGCTGCACCGACCAAGAATTTCGCCGTGCCCCTACCCGCCACGCGCGAACGCGTGCTGTTGATCGACCGCCCCGGAATGCCGCAAGCGCAGATTGCGGGCGGCGAAGTGCTGGCGGCGCGCGGCAGCGATGATCTGCTCACTTTGCGCACCGCCAACGAAGTCTTGGGCGGATCGTTCCTCGCGCGCTTCACCACCAATTTGCGCGAAGACAAAGGCTGGTCCTATGGCACGTATAGCGCCATCGGTGACCGGCACGACCGCGTGGCGTGGCGCATCTATGCCCCGGTCCAGACCGATCAGACCGGCCCCGCCATCGCCGAATTGCGCAAAGAAATCGCCGGCTACCTTGGCCCCAAAGGCACCACGCCAACCGAACTGACGCTGGCCGCCACGGGCAATGCGCGGCAATTGCCCGGCATGTTCGAAACATCGGGCGCGGTGCTCGATGGCATTGCCAAAGTGATCGAATTGCGCCGCCCCGATGACTGGTACACCCGCCTGCCCGACCGCTATCGCGCGATGACCCCCGCCGCGCTCGACAGCGCCGCACGCGCCAGCTTTGATCCCGCGCGCGTGGTGTGGGTGGTGGTCGGCGATGCCGCCAAAATCCGCCCGCAACTGGCGCACCTGGGCCTGCCGGTCGAAGACGTGAAAGCGGGGGAGTAACGCGGCATGGGCATGATGATTGGGGCGGCAGTACTGGCTCTGCCGCTGATACTGGCCACAGTCACGCTGCTGGCTGGGGCGCGCGCGCAGCGGCTGGCCCCGCCCGATGGCCAGTTCCGCGTCGTGCCGGGCGGGCGGCTGCACTATACCGATCAGGGGACCGGCCCGGCCATCGTGCTGATCCACGGGCTGGGCGGGCAATTGCGCAATTTCGCCACGCCGCTGGTCGATCATCTGGCGCAATCGCACCGCGTGATCGCGGTTGACCGCCCCGGATCGGGCTATTCGACCTATGACGGCGCGTTTCCCGATCTGCACGGCCAGGCAAGGATGATCGCCGCGCTGATCGAGGCGCTGTCGCTTGGCCCGGTCACGCTCGTCGGCCATTCGCTCGGCGGGGCGCTGTCACTGGCCTTGGTCACGACGCGCCCCGACCTCGTGGCGAAGCTGGCGCTGGTCGCGCCGCTGACGCTTCCCACCGACACGATGCCGCCGCACTTCGCCATCCTGACCATCCGCGCGGCTTGGCTACGCCGCCTGATCGCATGGACGGTGATCGCCCCCGCCGGGCTGCTGGCCGGGCTGGCCCGCCAATCCCCGGTCTTCGCTCCCGATGCCATGCCACCCGATTTCGCCAGCCGAGGCGGCGGCGCACTGCTGTTCCGCCCCAGCGCGTTCGACGCCGCATCGCGCGATCTGCAAACCGTCCCCGCCGCCCTCGCCACCATCGTCGCCGCCTATCCCACCATCGACCGCCCGGTGCACGTGCTGTTCGGCACCGGCGACCAAATCCTGAACCCCACACTCCACGGCGAAACATTCGCCACCCGCGTAGCAAGCGCCCGCTGCGACCTGATCCCCGGCGGCCACATGCTCCCCTTCACCCACCCCGAAACCACCGCGCAATGGATTGCAGCGGTGGGCATGGCGCGGTGAGGGGAGTGCTGGCGGATCAGCGCTTGCTGATAGGCGCGGCGCAGACAAACGCAGCATATTCAACCCGCGTTGAAAGCCCCTTGCCCATTTTCAACGAATTGTCCAATTAGTTGAAAATCAACCCCGGTTTTCAAGGTAACGCCCATGGACAAAAACTGCGTCACGCATGGCGCTGCCGGCAGCACGGTGCCGCAGCCGTGACGGAGCGGTTAATCGGTTCCACTGAAATTTGCGCTTTCTCACCGCTTATTCGTTTTATGTCGCCGTATTTGAACTTGAGGCCAATTTTGGGCAGGCGGCAAGCGCGATGACTGATCGCCGAGGCACAAAGAAATCTGCACCCAAATTACCAAGTGGCCGAGAGGTCATGAAGCGCCGCGCACCGAAGGACCTTAGCTTTCAGCCTAGTAAGTTTGAATCTGATCCGAAGAAAGCTTATTCTTTCAATCAACTAGCTGAAATTGGCGCGATAACATTAAAGTGGAATCAAATTGAGGGGCATATTGATTTTATAGGCTCACATATATTGTTCGCCAAAACTCCGTTCTGGCTTAAGTTGGCCGTCGATGGTGCAATTGGCACAAATGCAAAACTGCGTCTTCTACAACAATGCTCTGCAAACTCCACATTGCTCGACGAACAAGCGAAGCAGTGCATTCATGATTGCTTTTCTGAGGTCGCGCAATGTCGGATGTACCGCAACGCAATTATTCACCATCATATATTCGACCATGAAAAGGGCATTGGTTCCTACATCGACGAATCCAATTCGTCTTTTCAGATAATTGTGTCCTTAGAGGCACTTCAAATACTTTTTAAAGTTATGTGTGCGATCCTCGATGAGATACGGGAGATTGATCTACTTTTTCGTATTGAAACTGATGCGCAGCGGCCTGGACGATTGAACGCGGACACGCATCAATTTGAACCGTTTTCTGACGACGTTCTGCGGTTAGAAATAATACCAGACCAAACAAAGCGGATATTGAAATTGCAGGAGACTCGTCGTGCCTTGCAAAAGTTACCTACCTTTCCCGACGCTGCGCAAATTAGAGCATTCAACTATCGAGTTCGCGAGGATGGCTAGCGAACTCGAAGTAATGCGAGTTACGGTGATGGTGTGGACGGCGCTCCAACTGGGGAATTGATTCGCAAAGAGCGAATCCCCAGAACGGTGTGACTGTTGAGGTCCACACCATCACAGTAAATTACAACAACGTCAGCCCGCACTCGGCGATCAACAACCGAACCGCACACCAGTTCAAGCGCGCCGGACGTTTGAGCTTGTTGAGGGCTCCACGCCCGACGCGCTTGAACTGGCAACGCAGCCGGCATATCAAACCGGCAGACTCTCATTATGACTGCGGGACCAGCGGGGGGCAGGTCAAAGCCTAAGAAAGATGCGAAGACAATGTCTACCTATACAGTCGAGAAGCTCGCACAAGACGGTGCGAAGCATGCTTTTGCGCTCCTTCTTCAGCATATCAGGTGCGGCGAGCCGTTCGTCACATACGGGGCAATCGCCAAATTTCTTGAGGAAAAGTTGATTATTACCAAGATCTTCCCTACCCATATTGGCCATGTCGCCGGTCATTTAATGGAGAGCATCTCGAAAGAATCTCGGGATGCCCCATTGATCAACGCGCTGGTGACCCGCCCAAACGGCCTCCCCGGTAGTGGCTTCGGTGGCTTCTACGACGAACATCTCTGCGAGGCAGGTGAGTGCCAATGGGCTAATCTGGTGGAAGTTGATCAATTAAAAGTCGTCGCCGACATTAGGGCTGAGGTGCGCGGATATTCAAAGTGGGATGCAATCTACAAAGAACTTTACGGTGAGAGTCCGCCCAAGGTCGCAAAGCCGAAGCTCTTTACCGAGAAGGACGGTAATCTGCCTGATACGGGAAAGAAGGGGGGCTCAGGCGAGAGCAACGAGCATAAGGCGTTAAAGAAGTGGGCCTGCGACAATCCGCAAGCATTGAAAATTCGCGCAGGCATGACGGGTGAAATCGAGGCGAGTTTACTATCAGGTGACCTGATCGATGTGCTGTTCACGGACGGAAAGAGTTACGTTGCCGTTGAAGTCAAATCTATCCATTCGGGGGATGATGATTGGCAGCGTGGAATTTACCAATGTGTGAAATATCGCTCTGTACTCGAAGCACAGGAATTGCCGGTGAAGGTCAATGTTCGCACAATACTTCTTACCGAGGAGGATCTGCCTTATGAACTGAAAGATCGTGCCCGGCTACTTGGCGTTAAGCTCAAAGTCCACGAACTTCACGCGAGGAGGTTACGATGATGGTGTGTAATTACCGTGACAGGTAATTACCGTGACAGGTGCGAAAACCCCTAAATAATCTTTGGTTTCGGGGTTTTCGCGCTTGTCACGGTAATTCCCCGGCGGATCAGATCGGAGGTAACGCCAACATAGGTCCCGCCGCGATATCGGTTCGCCATGATGTAGACCCAACCACCTTTTCCCACCGCTCGCTCATGCCAGACGCGAGGTTGCGATAAAAGCCAAGCCCCGTGTCAAGCACGGGGCGACGGGCGGGGTGTTTACAGAGGTGTCCGCTCCCCACCACTTCGAGCCATTATGGTACACCAAATTGCCATCAAAAACCCACCGTCGCCCCGTGCTTGACACGGGGCTTGGCTACCTTCAGGTGTTGCTAAGCGGCGCTTAT
>CAINGT010000008.1 GCA_903848655.1 uncultured Sphingomonadales bacterium | reverse complement strand
GTTCCCACTTTTTACCTTCGGTGGCCTGCGGCTCGCATCACGCTCTATGTCACGGTGCCGCCAGCACCGCGTTGCGGCCTTGTTCTTTGGCGGCATAGAGCGCCTGATCGGCGGCGCGTAAGGCTTCGCGCGGGTTGGGGTAGGCGAAGACATCGGCCACCCCGCCGGAAAAAGTGATCTGGCCGATGGGTTCGTCGGTGTCGCGGTTGACGAAGCGGCGTTCGGCAAAGTTTTCGCGTACCGCGTCAAGCTTGTCGCGCACTTCGGTCTTGTTCATGCCCCGGAACATCAGCACGAATTCTTCGCCGCCATGGCGCGATACGTGGCATTGGGTGTTGCTCAGCCGGTTGAGCGTTTCGGCCACGGCCTGAATCACGCGGTCGCCGGTTTCGTGGCCGTGAGTGTCGTTGACCCGCTTGAAATGGTCGATATCGCAAAACGCCACGCACAACTGGTCGATATCGGCCTTTGCCTCGCGGTAATGGCGTTCATAGACCGCTTCGAACGCGCGTCGGTTGGGCAGCCCGGTCAGATGGTCGATTTCGGCATCGCGTTGCGCGCGCACCAGCCGTTCGCGCAGATTGCGCGATTCTTTTTCGCTGGCGTGGATATCGGCTTCGAGTTTGCGGCTGTGATCGAGGATGGCGTTGGCCAGTCCGAGCACGTCGGCCAAGCTTAGGCTGTCGGGGGTATCCTTGGCGCGATCAACGTGTTCGGCCAATGCCGCGTTGCAATTGGCGGTGTTGGTGCGGGCCTTGCGCGCGGTCTTGGTGAAGCGGTCGAGCGAATCTTCCAATTGCGCGATCAGCGACCGGATCGTGCCTTCCTGATCTTCGGTTGCGGCTTGCTCGTTGAGCCATTCTTGCGTGATCGCTTCGCCCGCCAGCCGGCGCTGGCCGATTTCGCGCCCCAGTTGCGGATCTTCGCCGCTGAACGCGGCATGGGCGATCAGCAGATTGCGCGAAGTCACTGCCAGACGGCTCGATACCAGAAATTCGCTGATTTCGCCGATCAGCCGTTCGTTGGCGCGGTCGATGGCGGTGCGCGGCGGGCCGGATGGCGGTTGCAGCGGCGCAGGCCCGGCCGCCTTGGGCTCTTCGGGCGATCCTGACGTGAAAAAGCGGAGCAAACGGTTTGCAGGTACGGCCATTGGCGGGGTTCTCGCGGGGTTTGTCGGATAATCATCAGGTTCCGTGCATGGCACTGGACTGGTGAAAATCGCCTTGTCCCCGCGTTACGCTAAAACACCGGTTCGAACCCCGGGGGCAGATCGCCCTCAGCTTGGCCCGGCGTATGGATGCCGCATTCGGTCTTGTCCCACCCCTTCCACCGCCCCGAACGCGGGTCTTCGCCCGGCGCAACGCGGCTGGTGCAAGGCGCGCAGCCGATTGACGGATAGCCGCGTGCGACCAGTGGGTGGCGCGGCAAGTCGTGCCGGTCGAACCAGCCGTCGATATCGGCTTGGCTCCAATCAGCCAGCGGATTGATTTTCAGCCGCCCGCCATTGCCAGCATGATCGACCTCGAACCGGGGCAGCCCGCTGCGGGTGCGCGATTGAAACCCCTTGCGCCCGGTGATGGTCGCGTCAAACCCCGCCAAGGCGTGCGCCAGCGGCGCGACTTTGCGGATCGCGCAGCACCCGTCGGGGTCCCACGACCAGCGCAAGCCTTTGTCATCTTTGTCCGCCAGCACGTCGGCAGCCTGGGTCAGCACGCGCAACCCGGTCAGCCCCAGCCGCGCAACCAGCGCATCGCGATAGGCCAGCGTTTCGGGAAAATGCTTGAACGTATCGAGAAACAGCACCGGCAGCGCCGGATCGACTTGCGCAATCAGGTGCAACAGCACCGCGCTGTCCGCGCCAAAGCTCGACACCACCGCCACTTCGCCCGCCAGACCCCCGGTCAGGACCGCGTGCAGCAGTGATTGCGTATCGCTGGTGGCAAAACGCGCGTTGAGCGCGGCGGCATCGCCAGCGCCAAAGCGCGTGGCGGTGTCAGCCATGGCGCAGCGCCCAGATCGGCACGCGGCCGTCCACGGTGCGCTGATAGACTTCGGGCCAAGTCGCGATGGCTTTATCCACCGCCGCGCGGGTCAGCGGCTGATCGGGCTGATAGGCATCGAACCCGCAGCGCGCATAATGGCTGATTTGATCGACCAGCACATCGCCAACCGCGCGCAGTTCACCGCGATAGCCATATTCGCGCAAGATCCGCGCCGCCGAATAGCCGCGCCCGTCGGTATAAGCCGGAAAGGCGATCTCAACCAGTTCAAGCTGATCGATCAGCGGCAAGAGCGCGCGCGCGTCATCGCCGGGCACCAGCCGCACCGCAGCCGCATTGCTTACCCCGGCAATTTCGGCAAGAGTCAGCACCGGCGCAGTGCTCGCCGCATCGTCGCGCAACCGGATCAGCGTATCAGCCATAAATCGCCTGTTTGAACGGAGCACTGCCGATGCGGCGGTACGTATCGAGAAAGCGTTCATCGCCGCTGCGGTGCGCGAGATAGACGTTTGTGGCGGCTTCAATGGCATCGACGACGCCGTCTTCGCTAAAGCCGGGGCCGATGATCGCACCCAGCGAGGTATCCGCGCCTTCGGACCCGCCAAACAACAATTGATAGTTTTCCAGCCCTTTGCGATCCACCCCGAGCACGCCGATATGCCCTGCATGGTGGTGGCCGCAGGCATTGATGCAGCCCGAAATTTTCAGCTTCAGCTCGCCCAGATCACGCTGGCGCTGAATATCGCCAAAGCGTTGCGAAATTTTCTGCGCCAGCGGGATCGACCGCGCATTTGCCAGACTGCAATAATCGAGTCCCGGACAAGCGATAATATCGCTGATGAGATCGAGGTTGGCACTCGCCAGCGCCGCGCCGTCGAGCGCCTGCCAGATGGTATAAAGGTCGGCGCGCCGCACGTGCGGCAGCACGATGTTCTGCGCATGAGTCACGCGCAATTCGTCAAAGCTGTATGCGCGCGCCAGCCGCGCCATCAGGCGGATCTGATCGGCGCTGGCATCGCCGGGAATACCGCCCACCGGTTTCAGACTGATGGTGACAATGCCATAGCCGGGGGCCTTGTGCGGATGGACATTCTGATCGACCCACAGCGCGAAATCGGGGTCGGACAGATCGATGTCATGCGGCGCGGCGGCATCGAAAGCGGGATCGGCGAATTGCGCCTTGATCCGGTCAAATTCGGCCTGCGGCGGTTCCAGCCCCAGTGTCAGGATATGCGCGAATTCGGCTTCGACTTCGCGGGCATAGGCCGCTGCGCCCAGTTCGTGGACCAGGATCTTGATCCGCGCTTTGTACTTGTTGTCGCGGCGGCCATAACGGTTGTACACGCGCAACGCGGCTTCGAGATAGCTTATCATCTGCAACGGCGGCAGCCAGTCGCGGATCACCGGGCCGATCATCGGCGTGCGCCCCATGCCGCCGCCGACATGGACGCGCAAACCGGTTTCGCCAGCGGCGTTTTTGACCACCTGAATGCCGATATCGTGCAGCTTCATCGCCGCGCGGTCGGTCTCGCTGCCGATGATCGCGACTTTGAACTTGCGCGGCAGATAATCGAATTCGGGGTGAAACGTCGACCACTGGCGCAACAGTTCGGCATAGGGGCGCGGGTCGGCCACTTCGTCGGCGGCGGCCCCGGCGAAATGGTCAGCGGTGGTGTTGCGGATGCAATTGCCGCTGGTCTGGATCGCGTGCATCCCGACACTGGCGAGATCAGCCAGAATCGCGGGCGCATCGTCAAGCCTGATCCAGTTGTACTGAATGTTCTGCCGCGTGGTGAAATGGCCATAGCCACGATCATAGCGGTCCGCGATCTGGCCGAGCATCTCCATCTGGCGCGCATTGAGCGTGCCATAGGGAATCGCCACGCGCAGCATATAGGCGTGCAATTGCAGATAGAGCCCGTTTTTCAGCCGCAGCGGGCGAAACTGCTCCTCGCTCAGCGTGCCCGCCAGCCGTCGCGCCACCTGATCGGAAAACTCCGCAACGCGGGCATCGACCATTGCCTGGTCATACGTGTCATACAAATACATCGGTCAGGCTTTTCCCACATACACCGTCAAGCGATCCAGCCGATGGCCGCAGGGTCATCGGGCCGCAGCGACAAGTCCAGCCGCACGGTCGGGCCAAGCGCGCGCATCCGTTCTTTGATATGCACCGGCCTGATGCCCGCGCTGTCGCGCGTCGCGTTGACTTCATAAGCGCCAACCACGCGCAAGGCATCCTGTTCGCGCGTCGCAATCGCCCCGGCATCAGCGCCCACCGCCACCGCGTCATTGACATGGCGCGACCAGCCCGATCCGGTCCACCATGTCACATCGCCGGTGACCAGATCGTTGCCGCTCAAGATGGTGAACCGCTGACCCGTCACGCCACAGTCTCCGTCAGCCGGGCGAGCGCAGCGGCGGGTTCCCGCGCCGCGACATCGCCGATAACGATCAGCGCCGGGCTGCGCACCGCGTGCGCCACGATCAGCGCATCAAGCCCGGCGAGCACCCCGCGCAGCACGCGCATCGCGGGCCGCGTGGCGTTTTCAATCACCGCGACCGGCACATCGGGCGACAGCCCGTCGGCGATCAGCTTGTCGGTGATCGCGCTCGCGGTAGCGATCCCCATATAGATTACCAAAGTCCGCCCTTTGCCCGCCAACCCCGCCCAGTCCTGATCGGCAAGCGTCTGGCACTGGCCCGCGACGAACGACACGGTCGAGGCAGCATCGCGATGCGTCAGCGCGATCCCGGCGGCGGCAGCAGCCCCGAGCGCGGCGCTGATCCCCGGCACGATCACCACCGGAACGCCAGCCGCGCGGCAGGCCTCTGCCTCTTCACCACCGCGCCCGAAAACCAGTGGATCGCCGCCTTTCAGCCGCAGCACATCGTGGCCCGCCAAAGCCTCGCGCACCAGCAACGCGTTGATCGCATCTTGCGGCAGCGTATGGCGCGACCGGCGCTTGGCCACTGACACCAGCCGCGCATCCGCCGGGGCGAGCGCCAGAATCGCCGGATCGACCAGCCCGTCGTGCACGATCAGCCGCGCTTCGCCGATCAGCCGTGCCGCGCGCAGCGTCAGCAGATCGGGATCGCCCGGCCCGGCACCGACCAGATAGACGGTGCCGATGCGGGCGGCAGAAGCGGCAGGCGAATCATCCATGGCGCGCGCTTTGCCGCGAACGCGCGCCTTGCACCAGCGAGAAAGCCTTGGGCACCGGCTAGTCAGGCTTTACGCCACGCGCGGCGAGCACATCGGCCAAATGCCGCAGCCCGTCTGAATCGCGCAAATGCACATCCTGTTGCGCCACCGGGATTTCGACTCCGCGCTCACGAAACAAGTGCCAGGCGTTTTTCAGCACGGCCGAGCGGATATTGCCGATGCCTTGTTCGGGATCGTTGATCCAGCAACTGACCAGCATCTCGATTGCGCCGGGGGCCAGCGAGGTCAGTTGCACCGTTGCCGGAGGTTCCTTCAACACGCGCGGCACCGCCGCCGCCGCTTCGATCAGCAGCGCTTCGACCAGATCGATATCGCTGCCATAGGCCACGCTGATCGGGATCGACAGCGCGACTTCGTGCGAGGAATAAGACCAGTTTTCAACCTGGCTGGTCATCAGGATTTCGTTGGGGATCAGATATTCGCGGTTGTCGAGCGTGGTCACCGATACCGCACGGATGCCGATCTTGTTGACCACCCCCATCGAATTGCCCGCCCCGCCGCTGACCGCGATGACATCGCCGGGCTTGATCGAGCGGTCGAGCAGCAGGATGATCCCGGCGATCATATTGCCAAAGGTCTTTTGCAGACCAAACCCGATGGCCAGCCCGAACGCGCCCGAAAATACCGTAAACGCGGTCAGGCTGATGCCGAGCATATCGACCGCGACAAAGAACGCGAAAGCCCAGATCGCCAGTGTCACCAGCTTCTCGCCGAGCGAGATTTGCGCGGTATCAAGCCCGCTCATCCCGCGCACCAGCCGCCGCGCGATCCGCCCGCCGATTTGTGACAGCCCGAACGCCGCCACGATCACCAGCAGCATCCAGATCGCGGTGGCGAGCGAGACATGATAGCGCCCGACATCGATGCTGATATCATCGAGCGCGGCAATCACATCGTGCAGCCGGGCATTGAGATGGCGCAAGCCGATCATGATGCCACGCTCCAGACTGCCAGCGCTTGCGCCAGATCGGCGATCAGATCGGCGGGATCTTCCAGCCCCACCGCCAGCCGCACGCCGAACCGGTCTGCCGGGTCCCACGTGGCGGGCGGCCACGGCGTGGCGCTGCGCATCGCGGCGGGATCGACCGGGGTGGCGAGGCTTTCAAACCCGCCCCAGCTATAGCCGATGCCAAACAGCGCCAAGGCATCGATCAGCGCATCGCGCTGCGCCCCCGTCCCGCCTGTGAGCACAAAGCTGAACAGCCCGCAGCCGCCGGTGAAATCGCGCCGCCACAGATCGTGCCCCGGCGCGCCCGGCAGCATCGGGCAGGCGACATGCGCAACCTCGGGCCGCGCCGCCAGAAACCGCGCCAGGTCCAGCGCGGTCGCCGTGGTGCGTTGCAGCCGCACATCCATCGTGCGCAACCCGCGCAAGACCAGCGCGGCATCGTCGGGCGAAACCACCGTGCCCATGGCTTGCGCGCGCAAGCGCAATCTGCGGTACCAGTCGGCCCCCGCGCTGGCCGATCCCATCATCACATCGGAATGGCCACCGACATGTTTGGTCAGGCTCATCACCGCGATATCGACCCCGTGGCGCAACGCGGCAAACCCGAGCGGGGTGGCCCACGTGTTGTCGAGCACGCTGATCAGCCCGTGCGCGCGCGCAATCTGCGCCAGTTGCGGCACGTCGCACACCTCAAGCGTCAGGCTGCCCGGACATTCGATCAGCACCGCGCGCGCGCGCGGGCAGATCGCGGCGGTCAGGCTGGCGGGATCGAGCGGATCGAACCAGCGCGGCTCCACGCCAAAATCGCGCAGCAGCCCGCGTGCCATTGCCCGGCTGGGTTCATAGGCATTGTCGGTCATCAGCAGCACATCGCCGGGGCGCAGCACGGTCAGCAGCGCGCCTGCGATGGCGGCCACGCCCGACGGATAGAGCACCGTGCCCGCTGCCCCCGGCTCCAGCCCGGTCAACGCTTCGGCCAGCGCCCATTGCGTCGGGCTGCCGCGCCGCCCGTAATAGAATTCGCCATCGGCATTGGCATGATGCGCGCGCAAGGCGGCGATATCGGGGTAGAGATGCGTGCTCGCGCGCCACACCGGCGGGCTGACCACCGCACCGGGATGCGCCGGGGTGCCGGTCCATTCGGCCCGCCGCCCCGCGATGGTCACCCGCGTTCCGGGGCCAAAGGCGCTGTCGTCAGCCGAGCTCACCGGGCCGGGCCGGTTTCGACCGGCAGCGCCGGATCGGCACCCCATTCGGCCCAGCTACCATCATAAAGCGCCACATCGGTCTTGCCGAGCAGATGCGCGGCGAACAGCACGACATTGGCGGTCATGCCCGATCCGCATGAGGCAATCAGCGGCTTGGCCAGATCGACCCCCGCAGCGGCAAACGCCGCGCGCAAGCCATCAACTGCAAGCCACGTGCCATCGGCGGCAAACAGGCTGGCATAAGGCACGTTGCGCGCGCCGGGAATGTGCCCGCTGGCCAGCCCGGGCCGCACTTCGGGAACTGCACCGGTAAACCGCCCCGCCCCACGCGCATCGACCAGTTGTTCGGTCGCGCTGGCGAGATTGGCCAGCACTTGCGCCTTGCTGCGCACGTGTCGGTCATCGCACCACACGGTGAAATGGCGGTGGCGCAACTGTTCGCGCCCTTGGGCACACGCGCGCCCTTCGGCTTTCCATTTGGCGATGCCGCCATCGAGCAGCGCGACATTCTGCGCGCCAAACAGCGTGAGCATAAACCACGCGCGCGTGGCCGAATGGATCGGGCTGTCATCATACAGCACGATCCGGCTGCCATCGCCCAGCCCCAGACTTTGCATCCGGCTGGCGAATTTTTCCGGCGGGGGCAGGGTATTGGCCGTGGGCGCGTGCGGATCGACCAGATCGTCAAGGTTCATGAACACCGCGCCGGGAATGTGGCACGCTTCGTATTCGCGCGCGCCATCGCGCTGATGTTCGGGCAGAAACGCCGAAGCATCGACCACGCGCAGATCGCTCGCGCCCAGCTCTGCGGCCAGCCATTGGGTGGTAACCAGCGAATCCATCGAACGGTCTGCTCCTGCCTGCTGTGCCCGTCTTGGCGCGGGCGGTGTTGTGACCGTGCTTAAACAACCCTACAGCAGCCGTCGAGGCAGTTTCACCGGTGCGCGCACGTGCCCCCGGTGCCGCATAACGAAAGGACGCATGATGGCCGAATTGCAACCGCTGCATCTGGGTCGGTCGAGCGGCCTGCCCGAATCGCCCGCAGCTGCCGTGCTCGACTATGTGCCCAACCCGCGCGCGGGTGCATTGTTTGCGGTGCGCTTTGCCGCGCCCGAATTCACGTCGCTGTGCCCCGTCACCGGGCAGCCCGATTTTGCCCATCTGGTGATCGACTATGCCCCTGCCGCCACCATCGTCGAATCCAAATCGCTCAAGCTGTTTTTGGGCGCCTTTCGCAACCATGCCGGGTTTCACGAAGATGTCACGGTCGGCATTGGGCAGCGGCTGTTTGCCGAAATGGCCCCGCGCTGGTTGCGCATCGGCGGCTATTGGTATCCGCGCGGCGGCATCCCGATTGACGTGTTCTGGCAATCGGGCGCAGTGCCCGATGGCCTGTGGCTGCCCGATCAAGCCGTGCCGGGCTATCGCGGGCGGGGTTAATCGGGCGCGCACTGCAATTAAGGCATGGCATTTGCCCCGCACTTTAAGCATGAAGGCTGCATGACCCAAACCACCCTGACCGCGCCGAATTCGGCCGAAGCCCGCGACATCCGCTTCCACCTTCACGGCTATACCAATGCCCGCCTGCACGAGACCATCGGGCCGCTGGTGATCGAACGCGGCGATGGGGTCTATGTGATCGACGGCGAAGGGCGGCGCTATATCGAGGCGATGGCCGGGCTGTGGAGCGCGGGGCTGGGGTTCAGCGAACAGCGGCTGGTCGCCGCCGCCACCGAACAGATGAACAAGCTGCCGTTCTATCACACGTTTACGCACAAATCGCACAACCCGGCGATTGATCTGGCGGAAAAGCTGGTGACGATGATGTCGCCCTTGACCCCCGGAGGTATGAGCAAGGCGTTTTTCTGCAATTCCGGCTCTGAAGCCAATGATACTGCGATAAAGCTGGTGTGGTACCGGTCAAACGCGCTGGGCAAGCCCGAAAAGAAAAAGCTGATTTCGCGCCAGCGCGCTTATCACGGGATCACGCTCGCCTCGGCCAGCCTGACCGGGCTGCCCAACAACCACCGCTCGTTCGATCTGCCGATGGCGGGCGTGCTCCACGTCGGATCGCCGCATTTCTGGCGCGAGGGCCTGCCGGGCGAAACCGAGGAGCAATTCGCCACGCGCCGCGCCGAAGAGCTCGATGCGCTGATCCAGGCCGAAGGGCCCGACACGATTGCCGCATTCTGGGGTGAACCCTTGATGGGCGCGGGCGGAGTCATCGTGCCGCCCGCGACATATTGGGAAAAAATCCAGGCGGTGCTGGCGAAATACGATATTCTGCTGGTGGCCGATGAAGTGATCTGCGGGTTTGGCCGCACCGGCAACATGTTCGGCTGCGAAACCTTTGGCATCCAGCCTGATATCATGGTGGTGTCAAAGCAGTTGTCATCATCCTATATGCCGATTGCCGCGCTTGT
Organism: uncultured Sphingomonadales bacterium; assembly: GCA_903848655.1. Lineage (GTDB taxonomy): Bacteria > Pseudomonadota > Alphaproteobacteria > Sphingomonadales > Sphingomonadaceae > Novosphingobium. The sequence goes on along the minus strand of CAINGT010000008.1, from coordinate 4,700 downwards.
CGCCAACGAGCGGGTGATGGGGCCGGTGCTCGATGAAACCGGGCGGATCGGCACATTTGGCCATGGCTTTACCGCAGGGGGCCACCCGGTGGCGACGGCGGTCGCGCTCGAAACGTTGCGCATTATTGAGGCCGACGATCTGGTCGCCAATGTCCGAGTGCAAGGCGCGCGGCTGCGCGCCGGGCTGGCGGCGCTCGCCGATCATCCGTTGGTCGGGGAAGTGCGCGGCGTGGGGATGATCGCGGCGGTGGAAATGGTCACCGACAAAGCCACCAAACGCGCGCTCGACACACCAGGCGCGCTAGGCACGCTGGTCAACAAGGCATTGCAGGATGGCGGGATAATCTGCCGCGCGGCGGGCGATGCCATCGCTTTCTGCCCGCCAATGATCGTGACGGGCGAACAGATCGACGCGATCCTTGCGGCGTTTGCCGTCGCGCTCGACCGGGTTGCCGCTGACCTCGGGCTGTAAAGGGGTGCGAGACTCCCGCGCGCCGGTCGAACTGTCGGCACGCGGGATTATCCTCGGCGCGCTGATCTGCGTGGTGTTTACCGCCGCCAATATCTATCTGTGCCTGCAATCGGGGCTGACATTTGCCTCATCGATCCCGGCAGCGGTGATCGCGATGGCGGTGCTGCGGCCGTTTCGCGATTCGGGCATTCTGGAAAACAATATCGTGCAGACGATTGCCTCGTCGGCGGGAACGCTGTCGTGCATGGTGTTTGTGCTGCCGTGCTTCGTGATGATCGGGCATTGGGCCGACATTCCGTTCTGGCCCGCATTCGGCATTTGCGCCGCCGGGGGCGTGCTGGGGGTGGTCTATTCGGTGCCGCTGCGCCGCAGCCTCGTGACCGGGTCGGACTTGCCCTATCCCGAAGGGATCGCCGCCGCCGAAGTGCTGCGCGTGGGCGAAGGCACGCGCGGCACGGGCGATACGGGTGAAGCGCGGTTGGGGTTGCGCGCGGTCTTGGCCGGGTCGCTGGCGTCGGGCGCAATGGCCTTGCTCGTGGGCACGCGGCTGCTGGCGGGCGAAGTCGCGGGGTTTGTCCGGCTGGGCGGTGCCGCCACCGGGATGACGGTCAATATGCAATTGGCGCTGTTTGGCGCGGGCCATCTGGTGGGCCGCGCGGGAGGGCTGGCAATGCTCGCCGGGCTGGCGCTCGCATGGGGCGTGGGGGTGCCGGTGATGACGCTGCTCCACCCAGCGCCGGGGCCGGCGGCTGATCTGGCGATGGAAGTGTGGCGGCACAAAGTGCGCTTCGTGTTCGCCGCCGCGATGGCGGTCACCGCGCTGTGGACGCTGGTGCGGCTGGCGCGCCCGGTGGCACGCGGGATCGGCTCGGCCATCGCCGCACAAGCGCGCCGCCGCGCGGGCGAAGCGCTCGACCGCACCGAACAGGATATGCCGTTCGGCTGGATCGCCACGCTGGTGCTGGTGCTGCTGGTGCCAGTGGCGGTGCTGCTGCACGGGTTCATCGCGGGAACCCCGCTCGCCCCGCTCGAAGCGCCGCTGATCGTGGCCGGGGTGGCGTTCGTGGCGCTCACCGGGTTTCTGGTGGCGGCGGTTTGCGGCTATATGGCGGGGCTGATCGGATCGTCGAACAGCCCGATTTCCAGCCTTGCGATTATCGGCGTGGTGGCGGCAGCGGGGCTGCTGTCCATTCTGGTCGAACCGCATCTGGCACCAGACGCGCGGCCCGCGCTGCTCGCGCTGGCGCTGCTGGTGGCCGGGCTGGTGCTGGGCGTGGCAACGATTGCCAATGACAATTTGCAAGACCTGAAAACCGGCGAATTGGTCGGCGCGACCCCGTGGCGGCAGCAAGTCGCGCTGATTATCGGCGTACTTGCGGGCGCACTGGTGATCCCGCCGGTGATGATGGTGCTGGGCCATGCTTATGGCTACGCAGGCGTGTCCGGCGCAGGGCCAAAAGCGCTCGCCGCGCCGCAAGCGGTACTCATCGCCGCGCTCGGGCGGCAATTTATCGACGGCACGGTCGAATGGCGCCTGCTCGGCAGCGGCGCGCTGATCGGCCTCGCGCTGATCGTGTTCGACATATGGCGCGAACGACGCGGCGGCTGGCGCCTCGCCCCGCTGGCCGTCGCCTTCGGCGGCTATATCCCCCCCGGCACGATCAGCATCGTGATCATCGGCGCGCTGGCCGGCCACGGGTTCGACCGCCACGCCAACACACACGCCACCACCCCGCGCCACGCCGCGCTGATCCGCCGCCTGGGCGTAATCCTCGCCTCCGGCCTGATCGTGGGCGAAAGCCTGGTCAATGTCGTCCTCGCCGGCCTGACCGCCGCCGCCAAAACCGGATTCCTGACCGTACCCGACAGCGACTGGCCGCTCGCCCTGGTCGGCGACCGCTTTGCGCCATGGAGCGCAGCGCTGGCGGTGGGGGTGACGGTGGGCGCGGTGCTGATGCTGTATCGCTGGGCGATGCGGCAGCGGGGGGTTGGGGGGTGAGGTTGAAGCTTGTTTAGAGTCATTGTTTTCGCGTGATTTATTGCGAAAAACCGGTTCCCACTTTTTCGCATCACGCTCTAAATGAGACTTTGATTATCGTAAGGAGCAGCATTGGAATTTGCTTGAGTAATTTTGGGGGTTTACGCACCTGTCACTATGAATAAAGTGTTGAATTCGTGTCTAAACTCGTTTAGCGAATGCAGGTATGTATTCAAGCTGGCTTGACGAGGACTGATAGAGTCACGTATTCTGGTTGACCAAATTGATCGATATCACCAGTTGGGGCAGTAATCGATATGGTAGGCAATTCGCCGGTTATTGTCATGTCAAGGATACGTTCTTCGCCAGAATTTGAATTGGGCCGCGAGCTTATCTTTGCTGAATATGCCACAGGCGTCGGAAAGCCATTTTCAATGACAAGCACATGGCCCGACGAAGGGATAATTGGTCCCCACGCAAGGCCAGATTGTCCACCCAACACTTCCAGAACGTTATAACGTTGGTTTGGTGAGTAATCTCCAGAAATATATGTGAATTCCATCAGCGATTTTGCCCCCAACACAAAATGCCATTGCTGCATGACTCTCACCTCTTGACGAATCAATTCATGCCCTGCTTTTTAGAGCAAACACCGCAACAAAGAAAATGGATTATGGTGATGGTGTGGACGGCGCTCCAACTGGGGAATTGATTCGCACAGAGCGAAACCCCAGAACGGTGTGACTGTTGAGGTCCACAAAAAGGGAGCACCATCCGATGAGCAAATTAGCACGCGATCTTTCGTCTGTCACGGTTGTTGGTCTTGATCTGGCCAAACGCATATTTCAGGTCCATTGTCTTGATGCGGCGGGCAAAGTGGTGGTCAATCGCTCGCTGAAGCGGGGCGAGGTGGCGGAGTTCTTTCGCAAGCTAGCACCGTGTCTGGTGGGGCTTGAGGCGTGCGGGTCGTCGCACCCTGGGGCCGACGGTTGTTGGCGCTGGGCCACGATGTGAAGCTGATCCCGCCGGCTTATGTCAAACCTTATGTCCGGCGGCAGAAGAACGATGCCGCCGATGCTGCGGCGATTGCCGAAGCGGTGACGCGGCCATCAATGCGGTTTGTCGCGGTGCGCACGGTTGACAATCAGGCGCTGCTGATGCGCCACCGCGTGCGCGAAACGCTGGTGGCGCAGCGCACGCAATTGCTCAATGCGTTGCGTGGGCACATGGCTGAAATCGGTGTGATCGCCGCGCAAGGCGCGAACAATGCGCGGGCGTTGGCAAATTTGCTTGCCAATGGGCATCCAGAGGTACCGTTGTGCGTCACACAGGCGTTGCTGCCCTTTGCCAAGCAGATCACAGAGCTCGATATCGCCATTGACGCGCTCGACAAGGAACTGGCCACCGCCGCCAAGGCCGACGTCCAGGCGCGACGGTTGATGACCATCCCCGGCATTGGCCCACAAACCGCCCACGCCATCATCGCCATGCTTGGCCCCGACGGTATCAGCCAGTTCAAATCCCCGCGCGAATTTGCCGCGTATCTCGGCCTCGTCCCGCGTCAGAATTCCAGCGGAGGCAAACAGCGGCTCGGGCGGATCACCAAGATGGGCAATGCCTATCTGCGCAAGTTGCTGGTGGTGGGCGCGCATTCGGTGCTGCACCACAGCGCCCGGCACACCGATCCGCTGCGCACGTGGGCCAAGGCGCTGCTGGTGGCAAAGCCGTTCAAGCTGGTCGCAGTCGCCATCGCCAACAAGATGGCGCGCATCGTGTTCGCGCTGCTGTCGAGCCAATCGGATTATGCAGCGCCCAAGCCCGCGCCAGCCGCCTGAGCGCGCGTGCAGGAATTACGCTTTACCGCAATCGTTCAAGGGTGCTCATGCAGTGATGTGAGAAACGGATACCAGCGACGTATAGCCCGTTATACTGTCTGCGCATAAACAGCGCGATACGGTGATGGGGCACGCGACCCGCAAGCGGACAATCATCAGGGCCAGCGGATAACCCCGCACCAAACAGGCCGAAGACATGACCGCACCCAGTTTTTTCGCATTCCCTGACTTGATTAATCCTTGCGCGAGGAGCGCCGTCCAGACATGACAGTATTGGACTGCACCCCATTAGCGAGACACACCTAATTGAGTGACACTCCCATAATGCCACATTTTGGCGGGTTGTTAGAGTGGTCGAATTCGGCTTCGAACTCGACCGGCGGTTTGTATCCGAGCGCGGAGTGGAGGCGCTGGG
>CAINGT010000007.1 GCA_903848655.1 uncultured Sphingomonadales bacterium | reverse complement strand
TATCTACCGCATAGGGAATCCCTCGAGGATTAAATTGTCACCACGCTCTAGAGTCTTTGTTTTCGCGTGATTTATTGCAAAAAACCGGTTCCCACTTTTTTGCATCACGCTCTAAAGGAACATATCGGCGTTTTCTCCGCCCATCAGCATGTTGGCATAGTTGCGGGCAAAGCCTGCCGGATTGTTGGCCACGTGCGCGCGCGCCATTCGCACGTCGTGCCACAGATCCTGAAACGCATTTCCGGCATAGACCGAACGTCCGCCCGCAATATCCATCAGCAGGTCCATGGCCTCGATACAGCGGTCGCCCACCAGGCTCGCCTGATAGCGGAACCGGACACGGTCAAGCAGCGATGGCTTCCAGTTCGATGCTTCCATCAGGTCATAGGCGCGCAGCATGACCGCCGTGGCTTCATCGGCAAGGTTGGCGGCGCGGGCAATGCGGTCCAGCACATCGGGATCGGTGGAATTCTTGGTCGGATCGGTGGTGCCAAGGCCCACGCGATCACGCATCAGCGCCAAGGCATGGCGCACCGCGCCGATTGCGCTGGTGTTGACCACGCGAATGAACACTTGCGCCCAAGGGAGGTCATAAATCCCCGGCCCCTGAAAATGCACGCTGTTAAACCCATCCATCTGCCGGTGGGTGTGGTGATCGGGCACGAACACCGGCGAGTCGATAACGATATCGTTCGATCCGGTGCCCTGAAGCCCCATCGTAAACCAGGTATCTTCGATCCGGTATTCCCGCGCGGGCACTAGGAACGTGCGATATCCTTCTCCGGGCACCACTCCGCCCAGCAGCGCCCAGTTGCAGTGCAAGCTGCCACTCGACCAGCCCCAGCGGCCCGACAGCATCACGCCGCCATCAACTTTTTCGGCTTTTGCGCCGACCGGGTTGTACGAGCTTGAAATCATCGCGTCGGGGCCATCGGCGAACACTTCGGCCTGGGTGCGCGGTTCCATCATCGCGATCTGGTAATTGTGCACGGCCACGATCCCCAGCGCCCAGGCCGTGCTCATGTCGCGTTCGGCAATGGCAATCTGGTCGAGGAAAAAGTCCTGCGGGCGGCCCTGCTTGCCGCCATGGCTGGCTGGGGTGAAGTGGCGGAAAAAGCCGTCAGCGGTTAGCGCATCGACCACGTCAGACGAAATGCGGCGCGCCTTGCGACCCTCATCCGCCCGCGCGGCCACCAGTTCCAGCGTGGCTGTGGAAATTGCCATCGGAATTCTCCCCGCTCTGCGATGCGCACGTCATCAAATTAAAATCTGCGCATCCGTTAGTCTAAGAGCCTTTATAGCCAACTTTGCGTCTCCATCCACCCATAAACAAACGCATTGCCCGAAATATCAGGATTTCGTCCGATGCTGTTCCGCGTGGGCTTTGCGCCCGGCCAACCGGCAGGGAGTGGCCAGATATCGCGTTCAGGTGATTTTCCCAACAACCGCTCATGCCATGGTCGGCCGACGCGCCTGCCACGGCGCGGCCTGTTCCACTTGCGCCGCCAGCCGGAACAGCAGCGCTTCATCGCCATAGCGGCCAGTCACCATCACGCCTATCGGCAGGCCAGGCGCGGACATGCCCAGCGGCAACGACATCGATGGTTGCCCGGTCCCGTTGAATATGCCGGTAAATGCGGTGAAGGCACCCGCTTCTTGCCCCCATTCGGCCAGACTGCGGCCAGAGTTGAGCCCGATCTGTCCAATCGGCGGCGGCAGCGCGGTCAGTGTGGGCGAGAGAATGACATCATACCGCGTCATGAAGTGCGCAATCGCAATCGCCGCCGCCTGATAGGCGGCATTACCACGCACAAAATCCATACCGGTGCAGGTCTTGCCATAAGCCACGATATCGAGCGTCGTCTGTTCAAGCACGTCTGGCCCCAGCGTGACCCCCAGCATGCTGGCGCGGTCAAGGCAATCAGCCGCCACCGATGAGGCCATCAGCGCAAAGCTGCCCGCCGCAACAGCGGCAAAATCGATGGTCGGCGCGGCTTCTTCGACATGATGGCCCAGCGCCTCGAACAATCGCGCAGCGGCTTGGGTTACTGCCACGACTTCGGCATCGACCGGCGCACCGGAAAAGGGTTTGAGCATCAGCGCAACCCGCAATTTTCCCGGATCGCGTCCGACTTCGGCCAGAAATGGCCGCTCCGGGCTGGGCGCGCCATAGCGGGAACCCGGCTCGATCCCGTGGGTCGCATCAAGGATTGCTGCGGAATCGCGCACGCTGCGTGTAACCGCGTGGTGCACCGACATCCCGCCCCAGCCTTCGGTGTGCAGCGGACCCATCGGCACGCGCCCGCGCGAAGGCTTCAGACCGAACAAGCCGCAGCACGATGCCGGAATGCGGATCGATCCGCCGCCGTCGGTGGCATGGGCCGCCGGGATCACCCCCGCCGCCACCGCTGCCGCCGCCCCGCCGGATGATCCCCCGGCGATATGCCCAAGGTTCCAAGGATTGCGGGTGGCCCCTTTGAGCACGCTTTCCGTGGTGGCGGTCAGGCCGAATTCGGGGGTCGTGGTCTTGCCGAAAATGGCAAACCCGGCGCGCTCGATCCGCGTGACCAGTTCCGATGTCACGCGCGCGCGCTGCCCTTTATACAGCCTGCTGCCGTTTTCGGTTACTTCACCCGCGATCGTGGTGTTGAGATCCTTGAGCAGCCATGGCACCCCGTGGAATGGCCCTGCGGGCAATCCGGCTGCGACGGCCTGACGCGCGCGGTCATAATGGCGCTGCGCCATGAAGTTGATCGCCGGGTCCAGCGCTTCGGCACGTGCAATCGCAGCTTCAAGCAATTCGGCCGGAGAAACTTTGCGGGCCTTGACCAACGCGGCCAGCCCCAGCGCATCGTGTTCGCCCAGACCATGTGCCATCGCTTGTGTCCCTGCCGAAAGCCCGGCAGCCGTCATCGTCATCATGCCCGGCACCTTTAAGCGTAGTAGCGCGCATAAAACTTGCGGAACTGCGGGATCGGCCCGTCGCCGTCGCAGATTACTGGCTCGGGCTCATACTTCTGCCGGTCCCACACCACTTTGTCCTGATCGAACTGTTTGCAGATGTCGCGAATGATCGCACGCGCCACGCCCGCCCGTTCGCCCTCGGCCTGGGCGCGCGGCTGGGTAAAGCAGAACCGCGCGTGGACATGGTCCAGTTCGACCGGAATGATGCAGGCCAGCAGCAGGGTTTCCGAAATCCCGGTAAAGCGTGTCCAGCTTTGCCCCGGGCCCATCGTGTCATAGCTGATGCAGCCATCGACTTCGCCCCATGGCGTGCCCATTTTTGCGCGCACGTCGGCCCCCCGGCCCCATTCTCCCCAGCGCAATTCGCCCAGCGGCACATTGGCGGTGCCGTGGATATAGCGGAAATGCGCCACATCGACGCCGTTTTCCGCCATGTTCTGGATCGACCCCCACACGTTCCATTCGTAAACGTCAAAGTCTGTCCATGCCGGGTCGGCGCATTCGGGCAGTTGCACCACATCCCACAACGGTGCCGCATCTTCGGGGTGATACCACACCCAGATCCAGCGGTTCGCCTCGGTCATGGTCCAAGTGCGCGTGCATTTGCGTTTGACTTGCGGCGGAATGGCGCGGGCATATGGTATATCTCTGACCACGCCCGCCGCGCCATCATAGCGCCAGGCGTGAAACGGGCATTCCAGCAGATTGCCATGCACTTTGCCGCCATGGCCCATATGCGCGCCAAGATGCTTGCAATAGGCATCGAGCATACGGACTTGCCCGTCCTCACCGCGCCAGATTGCCAGATCTTGGGCAAAATAGCGCAGCGGTTTGACCTCACCCACGGCAAGTTCTGCCGACTGCATCAGCGGGTACCAGCCGAACGGAAACCCGATGTCCAGATTGCGCGCTTTGACCGAAGCGCGCCCGGCGGTTTCGGCCAGCCGCCAGTCGGCCAAATCCTGCCCTTTTAGGTTTTCGAGAATCTGCCACACCGCCACAGGCGCGGTGCGAGCATCGGTTGCGGTGTCGGACATATCGGCTCTCCCGCTCATGAACTTATGTGAGATTGAAGACTTTGATCGCGTTTTCGCGCAGAAATTTCGGCCAAACCGCGTCTTTGAACGGCACCTGCGGCATATCGCCCATAATGCGATCAAGGCTCAGCCCCATGGGGAAATATCCGGCATAGATCACTTTGTCGCTGCCGCGCGTATTGGCGTAATCGATAATCGCCTTGGGGTAATGCCTGGGCGCAAAGGCGCTGGTCGAATAATAGAGGTTCGGCCATTTGAGCATCAGCTTTACCGCCAGCGCCTCCCACGGTTCGGCCCCGTGGCGCATCACCACTTTCAGATCGGGGAAAAACCAGCATACTTCGTCAAGATGTTCGACTTTCTGCGTCTCCATCGGGATGCGTGGCCCCGGAATGCCCACATTGAGGCAGATCGGCAGGCCCAGTTCTTCACACACGGCATAAATCGGGAACAAGTATTTGTGGTTGATTGCCACTTGCGGCAGCGTTCCCGCCGGAAAGCAACTGACCGCAGAAAGCCCGATTTCGCCGTGAATGCGCCTGATCCGCCGCACTTCTTCCATCCCCCGGTTGGGATCGATCGGCAAGTCGAAGAAAAAGCGGTGGCCGAACTGATCGCGCGCGCGGCGCGAGATGGCATTGTCGTTCCACCCCACCAGCGCCCGTTCGATTGAATGTTTGTCCATCTGTTCGACGATCCAGCGCAAAAAGTCGTCCTGCTGGCCCGATTGCGGGATATCCTTGAACATATATTGCGCCGGCATGGCGAACTGCTGCAACGTCTGCGCGTCCTTAATCAGCGGGCGGAATGGCGCGAACCATTCGCTCCGGTCTTCCGCGTCGGGAATGCCCATCATGCAATCGATGATTCCGATCGTGTCCGGCATTCCCATGTCACTGTTCTCCTGAAAGCTGCGGCCAGGCTTTGCGCAAGGCCAGCTTGTCGATCTTGCCCACCGTATTGCGCGGCAGCAAGTCTGCGCTGAACGCCACGCGCGTCGGCGCTTTGTAACGCGCGAGGCGCTGGGCGACTTGCGCGATGATCTGCGCTTCGGTCATGCCCTGCGCCACCACCACCGCGACCAGCCGTTCGCCCAAGCGGTCATCCGGCACGCCGAATGTGGCACATTCCTGCACCGCGCCAATTTCGCCCAAGGCACGTTCCACTTCGGCGCAATAAATGTTCTCGCCGCCCGAAATGACCATGTCCTTCTTGCGATCAACGATCGTAACATAGCCTTCGGCGTCAACCATCCCGATATCGCCCGTGCGCAGCCAGCCATCGGGCGACAGCACGGCGGCGGTCTCGTCCGGTCGATTCCAATATCCGCGCATGACTTGTGCGCCGCGCACGACGATCTCTCCCGCCGCGCCAACCGGCAGCAGGCTGCCGTCCTCTGCCTCGATCCGCACATCCACGATCGGCAGCAGACGCCCGGCGGCGGCAGGACGGCGCAAGAAATCCGCACCCACCGCTTGCGCAATGGCACCCGCACATTCGGTCATGCCATATCCCGTCCCGATCTGCGCCTGCGGGCAGACCGCGTGGACGGCCTCGACCAAGTTGACCGGCAGCGCCTGTCCGCCGCAACCGATATTGCGCAAGCTTGACAGATCAAACTGATCCCGCCCTGCGCACTGGAGAATGTCCCACAGCATCGTCGGTACCGCGCTGAACATCGAAACGCCTTCGCGCGCGATCAGCCGCGCCGCTTCACCCGGATCCCAGCGGCGCATAATCACCACTTTTGACCCGGCCATAAAGGGCGAAAGAAACGCCGATCCCAGCCCCGACACATGAAAGAGCGGCGCAACCAGCAGCGATGCCTGTTGCGGCAGTTGCGCCAGCAAGGCATCGACCGGCATACCATAGTGGCGCGCCAGATTGTGGATCACCATCATGCCCGCAAGCTGCGTGCTCATCAGCCCGGTGATCAGGTTGCTATGGCTGAGCACCGCGCCTTTTACCCGCCCGGTCGTGCCCGATGTAAACAGGATGGCGCACGGATCATCCGCCTGCGCCCGCTCAGGATCGGCTGGCCGCATCGCGGGCAGCGGTCTATCGAGCGGCACGGTCAGGTCGATCATCCGCCGCCCGCCCGTGTTCAGCGCCGCCGCACCGGCCCGGTCGGTCAGCACCACGGCGGGATCGGTATCCTCGATCATGGCCAGCAATTCCGGCGCGGCGACGCGGCTGTTGACCAGCACCGCCACGCCACCCGCCTCGATCACCGCAAGAAAGCCGACGATCCATTCTGCGCTGTTGCGCATGGCGATTGCAACATGATCGCCCCGGCGAAGGCGCAAGGCCGGCACCAACCGGTCACGCCAGGCAAAAATCGCGTCATAGCTTAGCCGCCGCTCCGCTCCGGTTTCATCGAAGTCGACCACGCAGGTCTGCGCGCCAAACCGGCGTGCCGCCTCGATCATTACGGCAAGATCGGCCGGGGCATTGAGAAACCGGCGTATGCCATCGCGCTCACCCATCGCGAAAGCGCTGGCGGGTCCGGTCAAAGCAACGAAAGTCGGGTCAGCACCGCTGTCAGCGCCGGGGTTGGGCACGTCAGCGGCGCTCTGCGCATCCGCATTGTCCCCTGCCGCCATGCCTGCGCCCCTCCGAATCGATGATGTTCATCTTGCGAGCGGGGACTAAGCCATTATTTGCAGATTTTAAACACCAAATTTTTTCGCATTTGCCAATTTTCTGTCAAAGAAATCGGATTTTGCGCACAGATTCGGAAATCAGGTCGGCGCGCAAGCACGGTGCACCCGCGATCATTTTTTGACGAAGCGAATGCCGAAATATGTCAGGAAAGATTTGTCATAAGCGCCTTGAGCGGTCTGCTCGAGCGAAAATGGCGCTCAGTCTGTTATGATAAGGCGGGTTACCGCCAGTTTCATCAGGCATTGATAGCCAACGCCGTGTTGCTGAGCGCTGCCAACAGCGGAATATACGCAAGCAACCCCCGCCCCGCGCGACCGGGTTTTGGTGCACGGCCGCGCCCCGTTGCCAAGGCTGGCCGCTGATCCGCATGGCGCTAGAGCGGAATGCGATTAGATTGAATCGCATTCCGTTCTAGAACCTTTGTTTTCGCGTGATTTATTGCGAAAAACCGGTTCCCACTTTTTCACATCACGCTCTAGGCTTGACATCCTAACCCAAGTCTGGTTGAGGCCCTTCTCCCACGCGAACCCCGGCAGCTTTGGCTGCTGGATCACGGTCCGATTGGCCCCGCACATCCGGTGAAGCGGCGGCCGCATGGCGCAAGTTGGGCGTCCATGGTGCGAATCCGGGTCTTGGCAGGACTTGCGGCAATCGTGCCGCGCCTGATGCAAATGAAGGGAACCGCCGCGTGTCAAAGCGTAAGGCATCGAAGTACAAGATTGACCGCCGTCTGGGTGAAAACATCTGGGGCCGTCCGAAAAGCTCGGTCAACCGCCGCAGCTATGGCCCCGGCCAGCATGGCCAGCGCCGCAAGAGCAAAGTGTCCGATTTCGGCATCCAGTTGCGCGCCAAGCAAAAGCTGAAAGGCTATTACGGCGATGTAACCGAAAAGCAGTTCAAGGCGACGTATCAGGAAGCGTCGCGGCTGAAGGGCGATACCGGGCAGAACCTGATCGGCTTGCTCGAACAGCGGCTCGACATGGTGGTCTATCGCGCGAAATTCGCGCCGACGATCTTCGCCGCGCGCCAGATCGTCAGCCATGGGCACATCCGCGTCAACGGCGTGCGCTGCAATATCGCCAGCCGCCGCGTGCGCCCCGGTGATGTCATCAGCCTGGGCAACAAGGCCAAGGAAATGGCGCTCGTCGCCGAAGCGCAAGCGCTGGCCGAACGCGATATCCCCGAATATGTCGCCGCCGAAGCCGATAAGGCAACATTTGTGCGCGTGCCCACGCTCGACGAAGTGCCCTATCCGGTGAAGATGGAACCCAATCTGGTGGTCGAATTCTATTCGCGCTAACTTGGGCTGAAATCATCGCAGAAATACCGGGCCGTGGTGGCGTTTCGAGCAAACGCCACCACGGCCCTTTTTTCATCTTGCGCGTCCGATGCGCAGTGCAGCCAAAGCCTTCCCCCAATGGGCAGGGCTATCGCATATGACGTCTGACACAAAAAATACGAAGCACGCTGACGGAGAGTTCGGCGTGAGTTACGCTAGGTCCTCCCTCCTTGGGGGAGGTGGCAGCCCGCAGGGCTGACGGAGGGGGCGCAACTTAACGAAATCGCACGATATTCTGGCCGTCGTACCCCCTCCGTCAGCGCTTCGCGCTGCCACCTCCCCCAAAGGGGGAGGAGCTAGATTCCCTATGCGATTGCCCTGCCCTTCAGGAGGAGGGCTATTTAGGGCGGTCATCCCCGTGCAGAGCACGATGTGTGCATCCCGTAGCCCAAAAGGGGAGGAACTGGCGCGAGCGGGGAGGCGAGGAAAACGTGCCGGGTTTGCGGTGGTTTTGACTGCGAAAAAATTCAGCCGACGATTTCTTCGGGCGTGAAGAAATAGGCGATTTCAACCGCCGCATTGTCCTCGGAATCCGAACCGTGCACGGTGTTGGCTTCGATCGATTCGGCAAATTCCTTGCGGATCGTGCCTTCATCGGCATTCGCGGGGTTGGTTGCGCCCATGACGTCGCGGTTGCGTTTGACCGCGTCTTCGCCTTCGAGCACTTGCACGACCACCGGGCCGGAAATCATGAATTCGACCAGATCGTTGAAGAACGGGCGCGCGGCGTGGACGGCGTAGAATCCTTCGGCTTGGGCGCGGGTCAGGTGCAGGCGCTTTGATGCGATCACGCGCAAGCCAGCTTCTTCCAGCTTGGCGGTTACCGCACCGGTCAGGTTGCGCCGGGTGGCGTCCGGCTTGATGATCGAAAACGTGCGGGTTACCGCCATGGTCAAAATCCTTGTTGCTGTACAAAACGGCAGGCCGCCCGCCGGGCCGGCCCGTTGCCCGCGCCCCTAGCCGGGAACCACGCCAATCGCAAGGCGGGGCTGCCTGCGCGCGGGCCTGTTGCGGGCGGGCAGAGTCTGCTATCGCAGCGCGATCCTATCAGCCGGACAAGGAACCGAGCATTGCACACGCCATCGCTGCTCCACCGGTCGGGCTTGGTTTCACCCCGGCGGCATATTGCGCTGGTGGTCGCGGTGACATTCGTGGCGCTGTTGATTTCCGCCGGGCTGCGCGCAACGCCCGGCGTGCTGATGGTGCCGCTGCACGTGCATTTCGGCTGGAGCCGCGCGACGATTGCCTTTGCGGCGGCGGTCGGGCTGTGCCTGTACGGACTGGTCGGGCCGTTCGCAGCGGCGCTGATGATGACGTATGGCATCCGCCGCACGATGCTTGCCGGGCTGATGCTGATGGCATCGGCCACATTTGCCAGCCTGTGGATGACCGAACCGTGGCACTATGTGCTGACTTGGGGGATCGTGTCGGGCATTGGCAGCGGCGCGGTTGCCTCTGTGCTGGGGGCTGCGGTGGTCAATCGCTGGTTCGCCACGCGCCAAGGGCTGGTGATGGGGCTGTTGAGCGCCAGCACTGCCACCGGCGCGCTGATCTTTCTGCCATTGCTCGCATGGCTATCACGGTCGGGCGCGTGGCAACCCGTGGTGCTGGCGGTCAGCATCGCCTGCCTGCTGCTGATCCCGGTCGTTTGGCTGACCATCCCCGAACACCCCGGCGATATTGGCACCGGGCGGTTTGGCGAAGCGCCGGATGCGCCACCGCCCGCGCCGCTGCGGCAGGCGGGCACGGCGGGGCTGGCGATCACCGTGCTGCTGCGCGCCGCGCGCCGCCCGGTGTTCTGGCTGCTGTTCGGCACGTTTTTCGTGTGCGGGCTAACCACCAACGGGCTGGTCGGCACGCATATGATCGCGTTTTGCGGCGATCACGGTATCGCGCCGGTTGCGGCTGCCGGGCTGTTGTCGCTGATGGGGCTGTTTGACCTGATCGGCACGACCGCATCGGGCTGGCTGACCGACCGCTACGATCCGCGCAAGCTGCTGGTGGTCTATTATGCCTTGCGCGGGCTGTCGCTGATCGCGCTGCCATTTTTGCAGTTCGATGCCACCAGCCTGACGATTTTTGCGATCTTCTACGGGCTGGACTGGATCGCCACTGTCCCGCCCACGGTCAAGCTGGCCAATCTGGCGTTTGGTGAACGCGATGCTCCCATCGTGTTCGGCTGGGTCCAGACCGGGCACCAGCTTGGCGCGGCCAGTGCCGCATTCGGGGCCGGGCTGATTCGCGAGGTGACGGGGTCCTATCTGCCCGCCTTTACGCTGGCCGGGGCGACCGGTGTGCTGGCGGCAATCGCGCTGCTGGCGTGGCTGGCCCGACCGGTTCCCGCGCCGGCCACCTGACCAGACGGCGACCTTGCAATTTGCCCGCATAACGCCAATGTGCGCGCGGAACGGCGCACCCGGATTCGCGCCGCCGGAGGTATCATGCGCGAACTGTTGAACCATTACATCGACGGCCAATGGGTGGCGAGCGAAGGCGGACGCCGCTACGAAGTGATCAACCCGGCCACCGAAGAACCCTGTGCGGCCATCATGCTCGGCACCGAGGCCGACGTGAACAAGGCGGTTGCTGCCGCCAAGCGCGCCTTTGTCAGCTATAGCCAGACACCGCTCGCCGAGCGCAAGGCGCTGCTCGAGCGGATCATCGCCGAATACAAAAAGCGCATCCCCGACTTTGGCCAAGTCATCTCCGAAGAAATGGGCGCGCCGATCAGCTATGCCGCGACCGCACAGACCGGCGCGGGCATCAGCTATCTCGCTGGCTCGCTCGAAGCGCTCGATGGCTTTGTGTGGGAAGAAGCGGTGCCCGGTGCCGATGCGCGGATCGTGTACGAACCCGTCGGCGTGGTCGCGGCGATCACCCCGTGGAACTGGCCGCTCAACCAGATCTGCGCCAAAATCGCGCCGTGCATCCTTGCGGGCAATACCGTGGTGTTGAAACCGTCGGAAGAATGCCCGTCGAATGCCGCGATCTTTGCCGAAGTGCTCGATGCCGCAGGCGTTCCGCCGGGCGTGTTCAATCTGGTGCAAGGCGACGGGCTGGGCGTGGGCGTGGCGCTGACCAAACATGTCGATGTCGATATGGTCAGCTTTACCGGATCGACCCGCGCGGGCATCCAGATTGCCAAGAATGCCGCCGACACGGTCAAGCGGGTGCATCAGGAACTGGGTGGCAAATCGCCCAACCTGGTGCTCGAAGACGCCGATTTTGCCACGCAGTTGCCCGCCACTTTGTCGGGCGTGATTGCCAATACCGGGCAAAGCTGCATTGCGCCCACGCGCATTCTGGTGCCCGCCGCGCGCAAAGAGGAAGCGGAGGTTTTCGTCCGTGACTATTTCGCCGCGGTCAAAGTCGGCAGCCCGGCGGAAGCGGGCGGCCATATCGGCCCGGTGGTCAACAAGGCGCAATGGACCAAGATCCAGGGCCTGATCGACACCACCATCGCCGAAGGGGCCAGCCTGTTGCAAGGCGGACCCGGCCTGCCCGACAATGTCAACCGCGGCTATTACATCCGCCCGACGGTGTTTTCCGACGTAACGCCCGACATGACGATCTTTTACGAAGAAACCTTTGGCCCGGTGGCGACGATCACCACTTATACCGATATCGATGATGCCATCGAATTGGCCAACCGCACCAGCTATGGCCTGTCGGCAACGGTAACGGGCGACCGTGCGGCGGCGCAAGCCGTAGTGGGCAAATTGCGCGCAGGCCTGATCGCGGTCAACCAGTGGGGCGGTGTCAAAGGCGGCGCATTCGGCGGTTACAAGCAATCAGGCAATGGCCGCGAAGGCGGTCGCCACGGGCTGAAAGACTTCATGGAAGTAAAAACCATCGTCAACGCGTGATCCCGTACAGCCCCCTTTCCTCAAGGGGAGGGGGCGCATCAGCCAACCCGGCTGCCCGACAGCAGCGGCTGGTCCGGATTGCGTCGGAACCAGCCTGCGCGCTGTTCGCGCCGCCGGGCGCTGGCGAGCGCGCGGGGATAGATTTCGCCGAACAGCGTGGCGAATGTGTGGTCCCATGAAAACTGCGCGATGACATGCGCGCGGGCACGTGCGCCCGCTGCGGCAGGATCACCGGTCCATACTTTGGCCACCGCGCGCGCCATCGCTGCCACATCGTCAAGCGGCACCAATTCCCCCAGCCCGGGCAACACCCGGTGGACCATCGCGCCCGAAGCAAATCCCACAACGGGCAATCCGCAGGCTTGCGCTTCGAGCACTGACAGCCCGAATGTTTCATCGGCCATCGCCGACACATAAATATCCGCCGACGCCAGCATCCGCGCCAAGGCGACGCGATCCGCGCAATAGCCGGGAAGCACCACCGGCAGCCCTTGCGCGGCTTGCATGAGCGCGGCGCGCAGCTTGCCCTCGCCAATCAGAATCATCGACGCGCCAAGCGCGGGCGGCAGCGCGCGGAACATCGCGATCAGCCGATCGGCGCGCTTTTCATTGTCGAGCCGCCCGGCATAGACCAGCAAGGGACCGGTTGCGGGCAGTCCGAGTTCGGCGCGCAAGCCGGGATCGCGGCGTGCCGGGCTGAATATGTGCGCATCGACCCCCAGCCCGACGACATCGACATGGCGCACGCCATAGCGGTGCAGCACCGCGCGCATGTCGTGCCCCAGCGTATAGATCCGGTCAAATTCGCGATAGGTAACCCGGGCATAGCCCGCCGCCAACTGCCGCAGCCCGCGCGCAACTGGATCGCCAAACAGCGCCGCGCCCACGCGATAGACATGGGTGTTGGGAAAATCGGTGTGATAGCCCGCCACCAGTGCGGTGCCGGGATGCGCACGGCGATAGTTGATCGCGGTCCACGGCAAGACCCACGGGCATTGCGATTCGATGATCTGCGGCTGATAGCGTTCCAGCACCGCGCGCACCGCTGCGGTGCGTGTGATAAAGCGGTAATGCGGGCTGCCGCGCACCTGGTCCGCCGCGATTTCAACCCAGATGTGGCGGCCATTGTCGATCACCCGGTCGGCTGCGCCGGGCACGATCTGCAACAGCCGGTGATCGCTGCGTGCCAGCACATAGTCGCGCTTTTCGCGCAAATACGTGCCTACCCCGCCCCCGCCCACCGGCGCGTAGCTTTGAGTCAGATCACACAGGAAACGCCGCTGGTCGATGGCTGTCACCGTTCGATTCAACGCGCAGCATATGACACCGTGGTGACGCCACGATTGCGCAAAGTGTATCTTTTGGTGTCAGCGGAGCGCCCGGATCGTGCCCTGCTCAATAATCCTTGCTGACTTTCAGGCTGATCGACTGGTCATAAAGCGTTGACACGGTGCCCAGCAGCGACAGCCAGCGGGTCAGGCGGAATTCGATCGAACTGGCGCTGTAACCGTGCCCGTCGGTAACCAGTTCGACATAGAATTTGCGCCCCAGGTATTTGCCCACTGCCAGCGCGGTGCTGCGGCTGATGGTCGGATCCGCGCTCAACACGCGCAGCCGGTCCAGCCCGATGGCACCGCGCAAACGGTTGATCGGATCAAGCCCGCTGCCCCCGCGCAAGGCCGCCAGCGCCGCTGCCAGTTGCACCGCCTCTGGCGCGGAAATCTGCGCAATCGAGCTGCCGAACAGGATACGGCTGACGAGTTCTTCTTCGGGTAGCGATGGCACCGAGGAAAAGCTGATCTGCGGGCGTTGCGCCGATCCGCTGATACTGATCGTGGCCGAAATATCGTTGGCATCACCGGTCGCGATGATATCGAGTTGCGGATTGATCGGCTGTTCGCCGGTAAAGCGGATGCGCCCGCGGGTCAGGTCAAAGCGTTTTCCGGCAAAATCATAGCTGCCTCGGACGACATCGGCGCTGCCAAAGATCTGCGGGTTGGCGGTATCGCCGCGCACACGCAGATCGGCCTGCCATTCGCTGTCAAGCCCCAGCCCGCGCACATCGATGCGGTTGGCCCCGGCAGCGTCGATCAGCAGTTTCCACGGCGGTCCGCGCAACGGCGGCGGCGCGGCATCGGCGGGGGCATTGCGTTCGGTTACCGCCAGCAGCGGCAGGCTTTGTGCGGCGCTGGCGCGGCCAAGCTGCCAGCGTGCGCGGTCAAGGTGCAACCGCCCGGCAATCGTACCGGCATGGCCGTCAGACACGATCCGCAGCGGCCCGGTGATCGTGGCAGCCATTTCCGGACGATTAAGCAGCGCAGCTTGGGTTGCGGCCAGCCGCACGTCAATACGTGGCCGTTCGTTCGACACATCGCTGAAATCAATCGTACCGCTGCCGACGATCCGCCCGCCCCCCGCAGTCGTGCCCGCAAACCGCGCCAGCGCCAGCCGCGCGCCGGTAAAGCTGCCGACCACGTCGATCGTCTGGACATCCGACCCGCTGACCGCGCTTTGCGCGCGCAAATCATGGCTGACCACTGCGCCGGTCACCACCGGCTGATCGAGCGATCCGGTGATATCCGCCGCCACCCCGACCGGCCCGGTCAGATCGAAGGCATCGATGGCCGCCAGCCGCCACAGCGCATCGGCTGGTCCGGCAAAGCGCAAGTGCCCCTGCACCGTCCCGGCGCGCAACCGCGCCAGCAATGCGCCGCCGCGCGGCAGATCGGCGACCAGCGCCTCCAACCGCAAACGCGGCTGGGTGCCTTCACGCGCCAACGCGCGCACTTGCAAGGCGCGTTCATCGAGCGCGGCAACCACCGCCAGATCAAGCGGGCGCGAGGTCAGTACCAGTCCCGAACGGGTCAATCCCGCGATGGTCAGCGCGGCGCGGCCATGCGGCGCGCCATCATGGTCATTGCGATAGTCGATCACGCCGGATGCAAACCCGCCCAGCCCAAGATCGGCATAGACGATATCGAGTGCAGACAGCGGCATCCGCGACACCGCAAGATGCAGTTCGGTCAGCGCCACGCCCGCGCTGCCGCTGGCAATCACCACGCCGCTGCCAAAGTTGACCTCGCTCGGGGCCAGTTTCCAGCCATCGCCGCTGTGAGTCAAAACCGCGCGGCGCGGCATCGCGATCGCGGTACCGGCATAATCGCCGGCCAGGCTGATCGCCACCCGGTCGGGCGCAATCGCGGCGCTGCCATTCAGCGCAAAGCGGGTGCCGCGCCGCCCGGTCAACGCGGCGGTAACCGTACCCGCGCCGTTGACCAGCGCGCCATCGGCGGTCAATTGCCCGATAAACAACCCGCCAAGCGCCACGCCTTGCGCCTGCAATCCCACGGCAACACTGGATTTGCCCGGTGCCAGCAGCAGATTGGCCGAAAGCCGCCCCGTGCCAATCGTAATCAGCCGGTCCCCCGCCAGGCGCACGCCATGCGCCGCAATCATCGCCATGACCGCTTGCCCGTCATCGCGCCCGGCCAAATGGATCGAACCATCAAGCCCGCCACCGGCAAGACGAATATCGCCCGCCAGCCCGCTTGCAGCGAAGCTGACCACCCCGGTCAGACGGGTATCGCCGACCCGGACATCCGACAGCGTCATCCGCGCCGGACTGCGCGTGTCGCCAGGCGGCGGAACCGCAAAATCGACCGACGCCGCGATCCGCCCGGCCATACTGTTGCCGCTGCAATTCAGATGATAACCGCCGACCGCGTCATCGATCACCAGTGCCACCCCGGTCAGCCCGGCGGCAGGCAGAGGGCTGGGCAACTGCGCTTCTGCATGGGTGAAACCGGCACCAAATGTGCCCTGCGCAGCAAATGCGCCATAGACGGTGTGCTGCCCGGCCAGCGCCAGCACCAGCCGTTCGTCCGCGCCATAGCTGCCATCGGCAGTCAGGCTTAACCGGGGCGCGGTCACGCGTATGTCGGCAAACCGCAAAGGCCGATGTGCACCGACATGCAGGCTGCCGGCCACGCGTGCGCGATCCCCCGCCAGCGTGGTCAAACCGGTATAAGCAAATTGGCCGACGGTCCCTGCATAGTTCATCGCCAGCGACCACGGCACCCCGCTCCCGGTGGCCAAAACCGCTTTGGCTTGCGCATCGACCACGCCCACCCCCGGCACCACCAGTCCGTGGCCATCGACCCGCCCGGCCAGTGCCAGGCTGCCGCGCCGCAGATCACCCCGCAATGCCAGATTGGCGGCAAGCCCGCGCGCCGCCACATGCCACCCGTCGCCCGACAACGCGCCGTGATCGAGCCGCAACGCGCCGGTCAGCCGCGCGCCGGTCAAACACTGATCCAGCCACCCCGCACCGCTGCTGACGCGTGCCACCGTGGCGGCCACAGGTGCATCAAGCCGCCCGCCGCGCCAGCGCGCCACCCCGGCGGTGTGCAGTCCCTCCAGCCGAACCGTGCCAAGCGACAGCCGGGTTAGCGTCAAGTCATGCTTTACCGCCAGGTCCGCAAAGCGCCCGTCGAACCGCGCGACCAACGTCGCCGTGCCAGGCTGAGCCGCCGCGCGCCAGGCGGCAGGCAACAAATCGGGCCGCACCAGCCGCAGCGTCAGCGCCAGCGCTTCTGCCCGGTTATGCGCCAGATCAATCACGCCGGTACCATCTATCCGCGCAAGCGCATTGGCTGCATGATAGCGCCCGTCGATCCGGCCAGCGGCAAATGATCCGGCAAATGTCATTTCCAGCCGGTCGGTCCCCAGCGCGGCGATCAGCCCCCCGCTCGCCACTGCCGGGTGAACCAGCATCGCCAGCCGGTATGCTGCACCGGCACGGTCAATCTCTGCCCGCGCCAGCCGCTGCCCGTCGGCATCGGCCAACACCCAGCCATGCCATTGGGCAAAGCGACCGGCTCCGCCCGCGCGCACGGCGATATCCCGGCGCACCCCGGTCAGCGCGGCCAGCAACCCGGCTTTTGGCGCGCGATAATCAAGATTGAGTGCAAAGCGATCATGATCCGGCGCGCTGTCCAGATGCAGCACCAGCGTGTCCCGCCCGCCCAGCCGGGTGTCGCAATCGAGCGTGATCCGCCCGTCGCGAACCAGCGCCCGCGCCTCCAGATCGACCCGCCGCCGCGCCCCGGCAATGCCGGGCACCACGCTGAGCGCATCGAGCCGCAAGCGATCAACACGAACGGCATATTGCGGCAGCATCGGCGCATCCGGCTCACCGGGGGTAAACCGCGGCACCCGCCACAGCACGCCATGATGCAGCGTCAGATCGCGAATATCGATCCCCCCGCCAAACCCGGTCAGCAGCCGCAATGCGGGGATCGGCCGCCAGTCAAGCCGCGCTTCGGGCACTGTCATGAACCGCCCGGCAGGGTCGGACAGCACCACATCGTGCCACTGGCTGACGGTAAACAGCGACCCTTCGATCCGCCCAACGTGCAGCAGCAGCCCGCCGGGCAACGTGGCTGCTGCCAGCCGATCAGCCACCAGCCGATGCCCCAGCGGCGAATCGAGCACCAGCAGCGCCGCCGCTGACAGCCCGGCCAGTCCAAGCACGCCGATCATCAGCCGCCGCAGCCAGCGCCCTGCCATCAGAACGCCTGCCCCAGCGCAATCGCGACCGCGATGCGGCTGTCGCCCGCCGCCCGGTTGAGTGGGGTACCGATATCAAAACGGATCGGTCCGAAATTGGTCTGGTAACGAATGCCAAAGCCAGCCCCGAATTTGGCCCCGCGCATCGTCGGGGTGGGCGTGGTGCCGACCATGCCGCCATCAAGAAACGGCACCACGCTCAGCGCGCCATCGAACAGCCCGGTCTTGAATCGCGCCTCCAGCGAAAACTCGCTGAGCGAGCGCCCGCCAGTCGGATTGTTGGCGGCATCGCGCGGCCCGACCGCCTGATAGCCATAGCCCCGGATCGACGCGCTGCCGCCTGCATAAAGCCGCTGCGACGGCGCAATATTGGCAATGCTGGTGCCATTGATCGCCGCCACCCGCACGCGCGCCGCCAGCACCACTTGCGATGACACCGGCTGATAGCCGCTGATCTCGAACTGGGTGGTGATATACGATGATCGCGGCCCGCCCTGAATCGAGATCGCGGGTGATGCCGCCAGCGCGATCCGCGCCCCTCTGGTCGGATCGAGCAGATTGTTGCTGCCATCAAATGCCAGCTTCAACGGCAATGCCCCGATGAAATACGTCGTAAACGGCGTACCGGTGGGCGAACCGGCCGCGAGTTGCCGGGTGGCGATCACTTGCAGCCCCGCCGAATACGCCCACTTTTTCTGAAACAGCAGTGTGCTGGTCTTGTCCAGACTGGCGATGGCCGACAGCGTATGCGCATCATAGGCGTCGGTAATCAGCGCCTGGGCATAGAGATTGAGGCTGAAGGCCTGATCGCGCGCCATGAAATTCGACCGGCGGAATGTCGCCCCGGCCAGTTGTTGGCGCGTCCCCAGCACCCCGCGCAAACGCACCATGCCTTCGGGCGGGAACAGATTGCGGTCTTCCCAACTGGCATCGACTTCAAAACCCTGCCCGCTCGACAGCCCGACTTGCCCCGCCACAGTATGTTCGGGGCCTTTGGTCAGCACGACATCAAGGTCGGCGACGCCCGGCGTGGTGGCGGTGGGAGCCACGGCTTCGCGCGGGGTGATGGTTACCCCACCAACGATCCCGGTGGTCAGCACCGCCTGGCGAAAATCATCGACCAGCCGCTGGTCATAACGCTGGCCCGGGCGCATCCGCGCGATCCGCTGCAAATGGCGCGCATTGAGAAACCGGGGCAGCGAGCTGGTTATCTGGCCAAATACGTATGTGCCCCCGGTCGTCAGCGGCACCGTCAGATCAGCCCCGGCAGTGGCATGATCGACCACCAGTGCGGGTTGTCCCAGCCGGGCAAACGTATAGCCACTGGTTCCAAGCATCGCCTCAAGCCGGTCGCGCGCTGCCACAATCGCCTCGCTATTGGCCGCATCGCCGGGCTTGAGCGCAAATGCGCCGAGCAAGGCGGCGTGGTCTAGAGCGGAATGCGATGAGATTGAATCGCATTCCGCTCTAGAGTCATTGTTTTCGCGTGATTTATTGCGAAAAACCGGTTCCCACTTTTTCGCATCACGCTCTAGGCTTGTGGCCAGATCGCCCAGATCGATCGCGGTCAGGCGGTACCGGGTACCCGGCTGGACATCAAAGCGCACCGCACCCGCATTGTGCAATGGGTCGGCACCGGGCAACAGCGCCAGCAAATCAGGGCTGACTTGCGCATCATAATAGCCATAGAGTTGCATGATCTGTTGCAGCAGCACCGCGTCATCGTGGGCGCGGCGCGACACTTGCGCCAGATTGTCATCGCCACGCGCCAGCGCACGCAAGCTGGACAGCGCACCGAACCGGTGGACGATATCCTGGATTTCAGGCACGGCCGCCGTTGCCGCGATCGCCACCGTGATCCCCGGTGCAGCCTGCCAGACCCGCGCACCATCCCCCGCCGCGCCGCGCCAGCCCCCGCGCGGCAGCGCCACATCGCGCGCCGCACCGGCTGTCGGCGGGCTTGCCTGCGCGGGTGTCGCGTCGGCATCGGCGGTCAAGAGCGTGATCGGCGGAACCGCAAAGCTGTCAGGCCAGCCAATCGTCAACCCCGGGATCGGCACGGGCAGCGCGTCGGGTGGCGGACCCGTGACGGGCCAGGCGACCGGCGGCAGACTGCGCGGATCGGGCGGATGCCGCGCTGCTTCGGTATCGAGCGCCCACGTGGCGGGGTCTGCGACCGCGCTGTCGGGGATCAGCGCGCCCAGCGCGGCATCGGCATCCGGCGCAATCGGCGGCAAAGTCTGCGCCAGCGCCTGCGCCGGCGACAACACCAGCGCGACCAGCGCGGCCAGGCGGCGTTCAGTTATACTGGCGCACCATCCCGGCCAGACCGTCCTTGCCCGGATCGGCTGCGCCATGGACCGGTTCACGTCGTGCCGCAGCACACACTCCCGCGCCAACGCGATTGATGGCATTGACCTGATCGGCGGGGTCGAAACGGTCCCAGCCATCGCGGCCCAGCCGCTCCAGCGGGCGAAACCGCACTTTGTACTCCATGCAGGGCGAACCTTCGACCCAATAGCCAAGATAGACATAGGCAAGGCCAATACGGTTCGCCTGTCGGATATGGTCAAGAATGATGAATGTGCCAAGCCCGGTCCGTGTCGGATGATGGGGGTCGTAAAAACTGTAGACCATCGACAAGCCATCGCCCTGATGGTCAGTCAGGCATGCGCCGACCAGCCGCCCGGGCGTGCCATCGGCATTGGGTTCGCGATATTCAACGACGTAGCTGGTTACCGGAGTATGTTCCACCATATCGGCAAAATCGATATCATCCATCGTCGCCATGCCGCCGCCGGGATGACGCACCGCCAGATAGTCCTGCAACAAGCCATATTGTTCGGGCGTCGACCATGGCTGGCAGACCGACACGATCAGATCGGCATTGGCGCGCAAAGTGCGGCGCTGGCTGGCCGAAGCGCAAAACTGCGAAGCCACCACGCGCACCGAAACACATGCGGTGCAGCCCGCACAGCTTGGCCGATAGGCCACCGTCTGGCTGCGGCGAAACCCGATCCGGCTCAACGCATCGTTGAGTTCATCGGCGCCCGGCCCTTTGAGCTCGGTAAACACTTTGCGCTCGGTGCGGCCCGGCAGATAAGGGCACGGCATCGGGCTGGTGACGAAAAAGCGCGGAAAACGTACCGGGGCGGTCACGACGCAAGCATTGTCCTGTGCTGCAACCGGCTGATCGCCAACCGGGCAAAGCGACAATGCCGCAACTATCAACGCGGTTAAAGTCGGTTAACCACGATTATCATGAAAAATTTTACCGACGCCCGCAGCCCCCCGCAAAAAGCCCCCGCCCCTTCAGGGGAGGGGGTTGGGGGTGGGGCCTGTAGGATGGGTGGGGCCTATAGGATGGGTGGGGCCTATAGGATTGGTGGGGACTCGCGGCTGCGCAAAAAAGTTTCAGCCCGCCCACGCTACCCCAGTTCGACTTGTTCAACCGCATAGCCGCGCGCGCGCAGCGCCTCGACCAGCCGGTCGATCTGCTCGCGATCCCGCGCCTCGCACTCGATTTCGGCGGTCAGGCCTTTGGCGGGCAACGACGTAAAGATGCGCTGGTGCCATACTTCGAGAATATTGACCTGATGGCGGTTGAATTCTTCCACCACTTTGAACAGCGCACCGGGTCGGTCTTGCAGCGTAATGCGCAAGCGGCCCAGCCGCCCCGACCGCGCCAGATCGCGCAACAAGACATTGGCGAGCAGCCGCGTGTCGATATTGCCGCCGCACAGCACGATGCCGACTTTTTTGCCAGCAAAGATCGCGCGATGGGCCATGACCGCCGCCAGCCCCGCCGCCCCTGCGCCTTCGACCACGGTTTTTTCGATCTGCAACAGCAGCGATACCGCCTGTTCAAGCTGCGCTTCGTCAACCAGCACAATGTCGTCAACCAGCCCCGCGATCACGGCGGATGTAAACAGGCCCGGTTCTTTGACCGCGATCCCTTCGGCCAGCGTGTCCCCGCCGCAGGGCAGATCCTGCCCTTTGAGCTTGTTGTACATCGATGGAAACAGTTGCGCCTGCACCCCGATCAGCCCGATGGCGGGATTGATCCCGCGCGCCGCCGTGCCCATCCCGGTCAACAGCCCGCCGCCGCCGATTGGCACCGCCAGCATGTCAAGATCAGGCACGTCTTCAAGCATTTCGAGCGCCACTGTCCCTTGGCCAGCCGCGACATGCGGATGGTCGAACGGATGGACGAAAGTCATGCCCAGATCGTGTTCAAGCACCCGGGCATGGGCATAAGCATCGTCAAACGTTTCGCCTTCGAGCACGACCGTGCCGCCGACGCTTTCGGTTTGCATCACTTTGACGGTTGGCGTGGTGCGCGGCATGACAATCGTTACCGGCATTCCCAGCCGGGTGCCGTGGTACGACAGGCCTTGTGCATGGTTGCCCGCCGAAGCCGCGATGACACCGCGCCGCCGCTGATCCGCGGTCAGTTGCAACAGCGCGTTAAGCGCACCGCGTTCCTTGTAGGCGGCAGTGAATTGCAGGTTTTCAAACTTCAGCCAGATGTCCGCGCCGGTAATCGCGCTTAATGTCTTGCTGTGCAGCGTCGGAGTACGCACCACGTGCCCGGCGATGCGGGCCGTGGCAGCGCGCACATCATCAAGCGTCAGGCCGGGCGGGGCGGGGGATAAAGCAACAGCGGTCATGGCCGGGCCCTAGTCGAAACCGGCGGTGATGGAAACGGGCTTTACGGCTGGCCGCGTTTCGCGCCGCGCACCGCTGCCATCAGCACGGTTACCACCACAATCGCCAGCGTATCGGCCACCCAGTCGCGGATATCGCAATCGCGGTGCAGCGCCGGGATCGACTGCGCCACTTCGATCAGCGCGCCCAGAAACGACAGCCGCTCGGCCAGCCGCCAGCGCGGTTCTGCCGGAAGCCCGAATTCCGCGAGCGCGGTCAGCGTGGCGAATGCCAGCATATGGTTGAATTTGTCGCCCAGCCGGTCCAGCGGCAATTGCGGCGGATGCGGCAACACCGCCAGCGTCACCGCGCCTGCCAGCGCGATCCAGAACAGCCAAAACGCGACCGACCGTGTCAATCCGTTCGCGCGGGGAGTGGTTGGGGGCGTGACAGGCTCATTCGGTTGCACCACGGTTCTTTCGCTCATGACCTGGCACCGCCCCTAACCGCCTGCGCTTATGCCGACAAGCACCACGAAACCCACTGGCACCGCGCGCCAAACCGGTTAAACGTCAGGGCATGACCGAACCGCTCCATATCTCGTTTCTCGGCCTTGGCGTGATGGGCTCGCAAATGGCGCGCCATCTGGGTGCAGCGGGGCACCGGTTGACGATCTACAACCGCACGCTCGCGCGCGCGCAAGCGTGGCAGGCGGCGCATCCCGGACTGGCTGAGCGGATCGCCACCAGCCCGGCAGAAGCCGCCGCCGGGGCCGATGCGGTGATTACTTGCGTGGGCAACGATGATGATCTGGCCGATGTCGTGCTTGGCCCCAAAGGCGCGTTTGCAACGCTGCGACGCGGGGCCGTGTTCATCGACCATACCACCGTATCGGCGCGGATCGCGCGGCAGATTGCGGTCGAAGGGCGCGACAAGGAACTGCTGTGCGTCGATGCCCCGGTCACCGGCGGGCAATCAGGGGCAACCGCGGGCACTTTGTCGATCATGTGCGGCGGCAGCGCAGCGGCGGTCGATGCCGCGCGCCCGATTTTGGCGGCTTATGCGAGCCGCGTGGTCCATGTCGGCAAATCGGGCGCGGGGCAGACCGCCAAAATGGCCAATCAGATGTGCATCGCCGGAACGCTGGCGGGGCTGGCCGAAGCGATCCGCTTTGCCCAGACCGCGCGGCTCGATCTGGATAAAGTGTTCGAGGCGATCAGCGGTGGCGCGGCGCAATCGTGGCAGATGGACAACCGCTTTGCGACCATGGCGCGCGATGAATTCGACTTTGGTTTTGCGGTGGACTGGATGCGCAAGGATCTCGGCCTTGCCATCGACGAGGCGCGCGGGCTGGGCGCAAGCGTGCCGGTTACCGCGCTGATCGATCAGTTCTATGCCGATGTGCAGGCGCTGGGCGGCGCGCGGCAGGATACCAGCGCGCTGATCCGCCGCTTGCCCCGAAGGAGCGACCGCGCATGATCCGGTTTCGTGGGTTTGCCGCCGCGCTCGCGCTGCTGATCGCCCCCGTGGCGCACGCCGATACATTGGTGGACAATGTGCACGGTGAAACCATCGCTGCCGATGGTTCGGTGCAACGCTTTACCGCGCTGCTGTTCGATAATGCCGGGGTGATCCGCGCGGTCTATCGCCCCGGTGACCGGCTGCCCGCGCGCAAAAGCTGGCAATACCATATCGATGGCAAAGGCCATGTGCTGCTGCCGGGGCTGATCGATGCCCATGTCCATGTGGTCCAGACCGGGTTTGCGCTGCTCACGCTCGATCTGGCGGACACGACCTCGCTCGACGATGCGCTCGCCAAAATCGGTGCGTTCGCCCGCGCCCACCCGGAGCGGGCGTGGATTCGCGGCAGCGGGTGGAATCAGGAACGCTGGCGGCTGGGCCGGTTTCCGACGGCGGCAGAGCTCGACCGCGTGGTGCCCGACCGCCCGGTGTGGCTTGACCGCGCCGATTTTCATGCAGGCTGGGCCAACAGCGCCGCGCTGCGCGCCGCAGGGGTTAGTGCCGCAACGCACACGCCCGATGGCGGCGCAATCGAGCGGCTGGCCGATGGCAGCCCGGCGGGCGTGCTGGTTGACCATGCCACCGCGCTCGTTGCCAGAGCGATTCCTGCACCATTGCCGCGCGATATTGATCTGGCGCTCGCCACCGCGCAAGCCGAATTTGCGCGGCGCGGGCTGACCGCAGTGGCCGATATGGGCACTTCGGTCGATGACTGGCTGGCGTTTCGCCGCGCGGGTGATGCCAACCGGCTCTATGTGCGCATTATGGCTTATGCGCGCGGCACCGATACGATGGCGGCCATCGGCGGCAGCGGCCCGACGCCGTGGCTCTATGCCGACCGGCTGCGCTTGGGCGGGGTAAAACTGTTCCTCGATGGCGCGCTCGGATCGCGCGGCGCGGCGCTCAAGGCCGATTATGCCGACCAGCCCGGCAACCGGGGCACGCCCTTGCTGAACGCCACGCAATTGGGCAATGTGATGAGCCGCGCGTCCATGGACGGGTTTCAAGTGGCGGTCCATGCCATCGGCGATGCGGCCAATGCCACGCTGCTGACCACGATGACCGAGCTTGCGCCGACTTATCACGGCGACCGGCGCTGGCGCATCGAACATGCCCAAGTGATCGACCCCAGCGACCAGCGGATGATCGCCGGGATTGCCGCGCAAGGCGGGCTCGTCGCCTCGATGCAGCCAGTGCACCAGACGTCTGACCGCACGATGGCCGAAGCGCGGCTGGGGCCAGACCGGCTGGCAGGCGCATATGCCTGGGCCAGCCTTAAGCGGCAGGGCGCGGTGCTGGCATTCGGGTCGGACAGCCCGGTCGAACGCCCCGACCCGTGGGCCGGGCTGGCCGCCGCGCTTACGCGGCAGGGTGCCGATGGGGCCCCCACCGGCGGCTGGCAACCGCAGGAACGCGTTGATCGCACCACCGCGCTGGCGGGCTATACCAGCGCGGCGGCGTGGGCCGGGTTTGCCGAAGCGCGCTTTGGCCGGATCGCACCGGGCTTGCGCGCCGATTTCATTTTGGTCGATACCGACCCGCTAACCGCCAGCGCTGAAGCGATCCGCGCGACCAAAGTGTGGCAAACGTGGGTCGGCGGAGGCAAAACATATGATGCCGATCAGGCCACGGTTACGACACCGCCAGCCGCCAGATAATACTTACCGCAGCGCGTGGTGGTGCATCCGGTAAAGTCCCACGCCGACACACACGATCACCACGGGCACAGTGATCGCCATCACCACTTCGTGCGACACCAGCGTAAATGCACCCAGCAGGTAACCGATCAGCGACACCAGATAATAGCTGATCGCGACCACCGAAAACCCTTCGACCGTCTGTTGCAGGCGCAATTGAAGATGCGTGCGGTTGTCCATCGAAGCCAGCAGATCGCGATTTTGCCGCGCCAGCGCGATGTCGATGCGGGTGCGCAGCAAATCGCTGGTCCACGCCGCGCGGCGCGACAGATCATCAAGCCGGGCGGAAAAAGAATTGCACGTGCGCAACGCCGGTACCAGCCGTCGCTCGGTAAAATCATCGAGCGACTGATAGCCGCGCACCGCACCGATGTTCAGACTGCCCAGCCGGTCCTCGCTCAATTGCGCATAAGCCCGCGTCGCACTCATGCGATAGCGCGTTTCGGCGTCAAGGCGCGCCAATTCTGCCGACAGAAAGCTGAGCTCATCCAGCAAGCGATCATCTTCCGACGCGCGCTGTGATACGGCCTGGTTCAATTCTGCCAGTCGCGCCTCCAGTCGGGTAACCGCAGGAGTCAGCCGTTGCGCCAGCGGCAGGCCGAGCAAGGCCATGTTGCGGTAATTGCCCAGTTCCTGCAACCGCAGCACCAATTGGCCCGCTTCGTCATGCAACAACCCGCGATCATGGATCAACAACCGGCCATAGCCATCGTCATTAAGCCGAAAATCAGAAGCGATGCGCGCCATCGCGTCGGCCACGTCGCAAACGATCGTCGCTTCATCCGAAAACCAGCGTGGCAGATCCATCGTGACAGGGTCAAATTCGGGCGCATCGACCAGCGCGATCTGTGTCGCGCGGATGATTTCACCCGGCATTCCCGCATAGACCAGCGCGCGCACGGGATCGAAATCAGCCGGATCAAACAGTTCGGCGGTGCGCCCGGCGCGCAGCAGCGTATAACTGGCGAACTCGGTGTGGCGCTCCCACACCACTGTCACGCCGTCGATAGCCAGCACACCATATTTGGCCGAAAGTGGCACGACGACTTCAGCTTGGTCGATCAGCGCCTCGATATGGGCACGCGCTGCGTCGGTCGCAGCTTCGCCCAATACCGTTACAATCTGCATCAGGCGGCAGGGTGCCGACAAGCGAGGCAAGCGGCGGACGTGCATTTCCGCCGACAAAGCACCGCGCAAAGGATGATCGTGGATTGTCATGCGCGGTCAATCGCTTTCCGGCAGTGGCCCGCGCCGCCGCAGCACGGCGGCGCGGGAACCGGTCATTTCCGGGCGAGCAACGCCGGTGCGTCGTTGAGCGCCAGCGGGGCTGACGGCGCAGCTGGGACCGCCACCACAGTCGGAGCCGCCGGTGTTGGTCCTTTCAGCGCCGGTGCCTGGGCAATCATGCTGACCCCGCCGAGCGGTTTGGCCTGGCCCTGGTGGCAAGTCGTGCAGTTCACTTTGTACGGATCGCCCAGCGGTCCCTTGCGGTAATCCGGGAACACCGATTGCAGGATGCCGATATGGTGCTGGTTGATATCGCGCACCATGCGAATGCCATACCATGCCGTTGCACGTTGCGGGCGGCTAAGGTTCCAGGCGCGGAACGACTGGGTATTGTGGCAATACGTACAATTGACCCCCAGCGCCGTGCTCAAATGAACCATCAGGCCATATGTCTTTTCGGCATCCTTGACCGACACGACATGATCCTTTGATGGCAATGCGGTATCCGCCGCCAGCCGGATGTTTTTCGCGCCATTGAGATATTCGGCAAAGCCGTTCGATGGCAGCGACGCATAGCCGACATCGGCATTGGGCGCGTTCTGCCCGTAGCGGTTGCCGGTAATCGAATCCGGGTTTGGCGCGCCCACCGCATTGGCCCATTTGTTCACCGGAACCGCGTTGCCACGGTGGCAGGTGTAACACGTCACGCCCGTCTGCTTGACGTGCGGCGACCATTGCGAATTGATCGTCTGGGTCATCAGCAGCATCTGCCGCGCGACAACCTTTGTATATTTTTCGTCAGAGGCCATGTTGGCGGGGTTGTGACAATAGGTACACCCCGCTGCCGGTGGCGCGACCCACTGGTTTATGTTTGCCATCAGATGGTCAAAGCGGTCCTTGCTGATCCCGCCAAGAACTTTGAGGTTCTGATAGCTTTGCCCCGCCAACGGTCCGCCGTCTGGCGGCAGTGCATAAGCCTCGGGCGGGATCACGGCTGCGGGTACCACGTGCCTGGCATCGACGATCTGGTTGAGGCCTGCGCCGCGATAGCCGTTCTGGCTGGTCTGCTTGTGGCCGGGTTCGCACCCGCCCAGCAGCATGATACCCAGCCCGCTGATCGCGGTGATCGTTGCCTTTACAAGAATGCGGCTCATTTTGGTGCTCCCGGCAAAGTTGCGGGATCAATCACACCGGTGCCAGGATAGCCCGGCGCATAATGGTGCGTCACCGCCCAAAGATACCAGTTATCGACAACCGTTCCGGTCAGCAGGATGCCGATGCCGCCGGTCAGCGGGGTCAACACGGCGAACCACCACGCCCAACGGTGGATCGATTCCATCGTCGCGTTAAAGCCCATCGTCCAGCGCCAAAACAAAGCCGCACGTTCCGACGCGGTGCCGCGATCGGTGATCTGCTCGATTTCGCGTTCGCCACCATAACGCCCGACCGCAAGGATCGTCGCGCCGTGCATCGCAAAGAGCAACGTCGATCCATAGAGGAACACGATCGAAAGACAGTGGAACGGATTGTAGAACAGATTGCCATACCGGATCGAAAACGCTGCGGTCCAGTCAAGGTGCGGAAAGATGCCGAATGGCACGGCTTCAGCCCAGCTTCCCATCAGCATCGGCCGGATGAATCCAAGCGTGATGATGAGGAAGATACCCGCGGCGAATGCCCAGGCCACATGGGTACCCATACCCAGCGCGCGCGCCCGGCGATAGGTCCGCAGCCACCACAGCAGCAGCGACGAAGTCATGAAAAACCCGGCAATGATCCACCAGCCACCTTTGGCCAGCGGCACGAACGGGGTAAATCCCCATTCCGGCCCCGGAGGTTCAAGCGCCAGCCATGGCAATTGCCGCACGAACTGCACCGGGTTCCAATTGACGCTTGCCGCCATGTTGAGCCCGATGATCTCGAACGCCAGAAAGGCGCACAGCAACGATGCCATGCCCAGCGTGCCGAGGTAGACCGGCCCGACTTGCGCCGCGCCCAATTTGCCCAGCCAGTAGTTGTAAAACCCCTTGCCGCTGCGTTGAAAAGTGGAATCGCGCAAGGGTGGCCCGGCTTCGAGCGGCCCGCGCAATTGCACTTGGGTGAACAAATTTTGATAGCGTGCCATCGCGGATGCCCCTCCTTAGGACCAGATCGGCAGATTGAGCCACCACGTCCACCATTCGGGCCAGCCGCGTGTCCACAGCGGGCCGGAGATGATGATGCAGATGGCGCTCCAGAAACCCGCCGACAGCGCGAGGAACAGGCCGAGCCGGTGAATGCCCAGCGTACCGACCGAATAGCCGATGGTATCGCGGAAGAAGGCGTCTTCGTATTCGGGCGATTTTACCGCCTCACCCGGCGCGGGATTGACCGACGACAGCACCAGCGCGCCGTGAAACGCGAGCGCACCCCCCGTAACGAAGAAAAAGCTGACAGCGATCATATGCGCAGGATTGTAGTGAAAGTGCAGATATTGGTATCCGGTGTTCGACACCCAGTCGAGGTGGCTAAAGATGCCATAAGGGAAACCGAAACCCCACGCGCCGAGCAGGAAAGGCCGGATCACTTCGAGCGAAACATAAGCAAAGATCGCAAAACCGTACGCAAACGGCACGTGATAGCCGATCCCCAGCTTGCGGCAGATTTCGACCTCTCGCAGCGCCCACGACACAAAGGCGATGATCGCCATGATCGTGATGATCTGCCAGAAGCCGCCATCGCGCAGCGGTGCCAGCCTCAACCCATAGCTGATATCCGGTGGCGCAATCGAAATCAGCCACGGATTCCATGTCGGCCCGAGCGAGGCCGCGTAGAAGATCAGCAAAGTTCCCAACAGTGCCGAAATCGCCGTCGTGACGCCGAAGAAACCGACATAAAAGGGGCCAACCCAAAAGTCGAACAGGTCGCCGCCGATCAGCGTGCCTCCCCGCACCCGATATTTTCGCTCGAAGCTCAGCAGCGCCATAGCAATTCTCCGCCTCCCGGCAGATGCCGGGTATCTTTGCTTATCAATCCTGTGTCGAGCGACGAGGCCGGGCCTGCAATACCGGTCTCGTCCACCCGAATTGGCGCATCAGCGCGTTGGGAAACCCCGATCAGGTTCCCGCTGGTGCCGCCGGTGCAGCCGCCGCCGCATGTTTGTGCGGGCCATCCAGCCAGTTGAAACGATCGGTGCTGAGCAGGATGAAATGAATCAACAATGCCAGCACGAACAGGAAGATCGCCAATGCGACCAGCGCCCGGCGCGGATCGAAGATTAACCAAATTCTCCACATAACGTGGCTCCTTTTCTAATGTATCCGAAGCCCGATAACCGGTTTCGGTTTTCAGGTTTCAGAACCAGGGTTTCCAGTTCCACACGAGCACGTGGGCGATGATCGCCACGATCGTGAATATCGCAAAGCTGCTTACGAACAGCTTGTGAAATTCTTTTGCTTCTTCAGGGGTCAGGTACGTGCCCGGTCCCAGCCTTTCGTTTGGATCGCTCATGTTTTCGTCTCCATTGTTCCCGACGAGGGCGGGAGCGCAACGCGCGCTCCCCGGCGGCATCCACGCGGGCCAAGCACCCGTGGGGATCGGTTCACCCGCGATTTCGACGGATCGAAGCGGGAAAGGGTGGTCGCGCGCATCACTCGCGGCTTTCGCTGATCGCGAGCGCAAGGCGGGCGGAACTGACAGAGGCTTCGCCCGCGCGCCGCGCGGCGCGTTCGGCGGCATCGCGGATGCGCTTGGCCATCGAAATGCGCACCAGCACCGGCGCGCGTTCGACCACGGCATCAAGCTCTGACTTGGCATTTTCATCCCACGCCAGTTCGCGTTCGATCCGCGCGGGCGTCGGTTCGGCTTTGTCGAGCTGTCCGGCCAAAGGCAGGATGTGGAACAGCGCATCGAACAGCGCGTTGCACACTTCCTGCACCAGATACGTCGCGCCGGAATAGCCCATGAACGGGGTGCCGGTGTGCCGACGGATGACCGCGCCGGGGAAGCTGGCGGGAATATAGACCCCGCGCGCGCCGGTTTCGGCCATATACATGCGCTCGTTAAAGCTGCCGAACACGATCAGCGGCGGATTGGTGGCGATCAGATCTTTGACCGCCTGATTGTCCGACTTTGTCCCTGCCGAGCGCGACACCGCGAAATGGCACGGCAGGCCCATATCGTCTTCAAGGAATTTGCGGATGCCGCGCGCATACGTTTCGGTCGCGACAATGCCAAAGCTGGCGGTGCCAAAGAAATCCTGCGTGACCGAGCGCCACAGATCCCACAGCGGCTTGATCGTGGTGTGCTTTTCGCGCTCGATGAACGGTTCGGGGTCAAGCCCGGTCAATTCACCCAGCTTGCGCAAGAACAACGTCGTCGATTGCAGCCCGATGGGGGCCTGCAAATAGGGCCGTTCAAGCGTTTCGCACAGCCCGCGCCCGAATTCGCGGTGCATACAGACGTTGACTTGGGCATTGGCCAGCTTGCGCACGTGCGCCAGATGGCTGCCGAGCGGAAACACCAGATTGACTTGCGCCCCAATCCCTTCGATCAGGCGGCGAATTTCGGCAAGGTCCGATGGCAAGTTGAATGTGCCGTACATCGGGCCGATAATGTTAACGAGCGGCTTTTCGCCCGGCTTGGGCGCGCGCGGCGCGGGCACTTTCTTCGGCCCGAACTGCGTCCACAGCCAGGTTAGCGCGCGGTCTGCCGATTGCCACTGATCCTCATCGATCGTGCGCGGCAAAAAGCGCTGAATATTGGTGCCTTCGGGAGTCACCCCGCCGCCGATCATTTCGGCAATCGACCCGGTCACGACCACCGCAGGCAGATCGGGATCGAGCGTCTTCCACGCGCGTTTCATCGCGCCTTCGGTGCCATCGCGGCCCAGTTCCTGTTCACCCAGCCCGGTGACAACGATGGGCAATTCGTGCGGCGGCAAAGCATCGGTATAATGCAGCACCGATGTCACCGGCAGGTTTTCACACCCCACCGGGCCATCGATAATGACTTGCAAGCCTTTGACCGCGGTAAAGGCATAGACCGCGCCCCAATAGCCGCCCGCCCGGTCGTGATCGAGGATCAGCGTCATACCCCGACGCTTTCTTCGGCTTTGGCCGCAGCGATCCGGCGCGCGGCATATTTGGCGCGGAATTCGGGGTGATCGACCGGCGTCGATTCCCACACCCCGGCGGTCGCCCCGGTGCCGACACCTTCAAAAAATGCGCTCATCTGGTCAAACCGGTGCTGGTTCGCCAGCGCGGCATTGACCACCATGGCCAGACTGCCCGCACCTGCCGGGCCCATCAAAGGCCGCGCCGAAATCAGATTGGTGAAATAGAGCGCGGGGATCGATTTCTGCTTGGCATATTGCACCACCGGGGTGGTGCCGATGGCCAGCGCCGGGCCATATTCTTCAATCGCGGCAATATCCTGTTCAAGGCTGGCGCGGTACTGCACGCGCGCACCATGCGCTTCGAGCCATTCACGGTCCGGATCGGACCACACCGTGCGCGGGCAGGCGGTGCCGACATAAGGAACATCCGCCCCGCTTTCGATCAGCAGCCGCGCGACCAGCAGTTCGGAGCCTTCATAGCCCGATACAGTGATCCGGCCAGCAATCGGCCGCGCTGCCAGCGCCCCGGCAATCGCAGGAAGAAAGCGGTTTTTCGCTGCGTCAATCGTGGCTTGGGCCACGCCGCAGGCCTGGCCAATGGCATCGAGCCACGCTGCCGTACCATCGCGCCCGACCGGCGCGGAGCCGACGACCGTGCGCCCCGCCGCTTCGAATTCGCGCACGCTGGCGGTGTAGAACGGGTGGATCGCACCGACGACCGCGCAATCGAGCGCCGAATACAATTCGCGCCATTCGCGCGTCGGCACCACCGGCCCGGCGGCCAGCCCCAAGGGTGCGAGCAGCACGCCGATCCCGGGCGGGTCGGCGGGAAACATTTCACCCAGCAGCGTTACGGTCGGGCGGTCGGGCCGTTCCTTGGGGGCAGCGACGGGGCCAGCTTGCGCCTCTTTGCGCGCATAAGCGAGCATCGCGCCTGCCAGCACGTCTTTGGCCTCTGCGTGCGTGGGCACGCCAAACCCCGGCACGTCGATCCCGATCACGCGCACGCCGTTGATCTGCGCGGGCAGCAATTGCAGCGGCACTCCCGATGCGGTGGGGACGCACAGATTGGTTACGACAATCGTGTCGTAGAGCGCGGGATCGGCAAGGCCTTCGACCGCTTCCTTGATATCTTCAAACAGTTTGCCGGTAACGAGCGTTTCGGAGCTGAACGGCACATAGCCGACGCTCCGCTTGGCCCCATAGAAGTGCGCGGTAAAGTCAGCCCATAAACGCAGCAGGCCGAACCCGACAGCACGCTGGCGGTGCGCCGCATCCGCAGGCCCACGCGCAACGAGCCAAAGGCGGGGCACATTGATTGCGGTTGGTCATGCGGGCCTTGCGGATAATCGGCTGCATAGCGATCCAGCACAGCGGACTTGCCGGCTTTCGCGGCGGCGGCGCGCATCGTGTCTTTCGATGCGCAGCCGCCTTCGACCGGCACTTGCGCCAGATCGATGCGGTCGCGATCGCGTGGAGGATGGCCGCTGCCTGCCATCAGACCGTGTCGTACACGATTTCGAGGCTGGGCTTGGTGACATAAGCCGCGCCGCGCATGTCGGCCTGAGTCGCAGGCTTAAGCGAATATTCCGCGCCGGTGACATCGGGGCTGAACAGCGCGAGCAAGCCGTCCTGATCGAGCGGGGTCGGGCGCAGCGGCGGCGCTTCGGCGACATTGATCGCGAGTTCCTCAAACAGGCTTGCCCATTGCCCGCCCGGCTTGCCGATGATCTGGTAATTGGCGCTTTTCTTGCGGATATCTTCGTTGGCCGGAATCGCGGTCAGCACCGGAATGCCCACGGCCTCGGCAAAAGCATTCGCTTCGCCCGTGCCGTCATCTTTGTTCAGGATCATGCCCGCTACGCCGACATTGCCGCCCATCTTGCGGAAGTATTCGACCGCTTTGCACACATTGTTGGCGACATAGATCGATTGCAGGTCGTTCGAAGCGACCACGATCACTTTCTGGCACATGTCGCGGGCAATCGGCAGGCCGAACCCCCCGCAGACGACATCGCCCAGAAAATCGAGCAGGACATAGTCAAAGCCCCATTCGTGAAACCCCAGCTTTTCGAGCGTTTCAAACCCGTGGATAATGCCGCGTCCGCCGCAGCCGCGCCCGACTTCCGGCCCGCCCAATTCCATCGCGAACACGCCATCGCGCTGAAAGCACACGTCTTCGATGCCGATATCTTCGCCCGCGAGCTTTTTGCGCGACGATGTTTCGATAATCGTCGGGGTCGATTTGCCGCCGAACAACAGGCTGGTGGTATCCGATTTGGGATCGCACCCGATCAACAGCACGCGTTTGCCCTGTTGCGCCATCATGTAGCTGAGATTGGCGAGTGCAAACGATTTGCCGCTGCCGCCTTTGCCGTAAATCGCGATGATCTGCGTTTCTTTGGTAATCGGCCCGGTGTGAACGGGATCCGGTTCTTCATGCGCTTCATCGCGCAGCTTCCCCGGGTCGAGCATGTTCATACGTCACTCCAATCGAGGACCATTTTCAGGCAATCGGCATCGCCAAACGCTTGCGGATACGCGTCAGCGGCTTGCGCGGCGGGGCGCACATGGCTGATCAGGCCGTCGAACCGCAGGTCGCCACGGGTAATCAGCGCAGTGGTTGCAGCGATATCGGCGGGGGTGAATTCAGCCGCGATCCGCAGCCGCGCCTCACGCATAAAGGCGGCCGGGAACGCGAACGAGAGCCGGTCATAAAACCCGGCCAGCACGATTTCGCCCTGTTTGCCGAGGCGCGGGATCAGCATGTCGAGCACATCGGCCGCGCCGCTGGCATCGCAGATCGTGCGATAGTCGCGCCGGTCATCGTCTGCCGGATCGATCACCGCATAACCGTCCGCACCGTGGCGACGCGCGGGATTGGTTTCCCACACCACGGGCGCGGGGCCGCCACTGGCGATGACCAGTCGCGCGAGCAGCCGACCGAGAATTCCGTGGCCAACGATCAGATCGGGCAATGCGCCCCCGGCAATCGCATGGCGCGCGGTTGCCGCCAGCGCGAGCAAGATGCCATCGCGGCCCAGCGCCGCATCAATGGTAACCGCGCGCGAGCCAGGCAGAATCACTGTGCGGGCGCTGCCACCAAACAAGCCGCGCGCATCCTGATAGCAATTGGCCCCGGGAACAAACACCCATTCACCGATTCGCGCGCGGGCATCGGCCCCCGCATCGATGACGCGCCCGACCGATTCGTAGCCCGGT
The DNA here is from genome assembly GCA_903848655.1 of uncultured Sphingomonadales bacterium. GTDB lineage: Bacteria > Pseudomonadota > Alphaproteobacteria > Sphingomonadales > Sphingomonadaceae > Novosphingobium. The sequence goes on along the minus strand of CAINGT010000007.1, from coordinate 43,935 downwards.
ACCAGCGGATAGCCCATACCCGGAAAGCTGGGCATCTTGCCGGTCCACAACAGTTTTTCAGTGCCGGTGGAAATCCCGCTCCAGTCCACTGCGACCAGAACATCGCCAGCGTCCATCGGTTTCAGCGCGAGCGGACGCAGCGCAAGCTGCTCCGGCGCTTCCATGATGACCGCCATGGCGTTCACACGCACATCCCCCGTCCCCCCGAAGTTCAGACCGAACCCCGTTGTCATGTGTACTTGTATCTGGACAGATTTGATTGTCAATAAGTTTGGACAGTGGGATTATCGAGTCCCCACGATTATCGGCGCAACACTTCATCCAGCACCAATCGCGCCAGCAAATTCGCACATGGGCCCATCACCATGCGCCGCACGCCCCGCGCAAAGGCAGGGGATATAGCAGCGAATCAGGGTGGCGAGGCGGGGCGGGAGGTATGAGTCGCGCTTAGAGCGGAATGCGATTAGATTGCATCGCATTCCGCTCCTGAGTCTTTGTTTTCGCGTGATTTATTGCGAGCCTCAGGCCACCGGAGGTAAAAACCGGCGTGTGAATCCCCCGGCACAATGGGGGATCACGGCGCCGGCCGGGGCATCAGGCGTCGTCAGTGTTCGGTTCCGGCGTGGTGTTGGTGGCTTTGCCTTTGCGGGCGCGCTGTTTGACGAGCTTGGGCGCGGCGGGGGTCAGTTCAAACGACAGTGCGTCGTCTTTCAGGCTGACGTGGACTTCGCCGCCATTGGCCAATTTGCCGAACAGCAATTCTTCGGCCAGTGGCTTTTTGACCTTTTCCTGAATCACCCGCGCCATCGGGCGGGCGCCATACATTTTGTCATAGCCCTGTTTGGCCAGCCACGCGCGCGCATCGCTGTCGAACTGGATGTGCACGTTCTGATCGGCGAGTTGCAGTTCGAGTTGCAGGATGAACTTGTCCACCACCCGGCTGACAACTTCGGGCGGCAGATAGCCGAACGGCACGATGGCATCGAGCCGGTTGCGGAATTCGGGGGTGAACAGCCGCTTGACCGCTTCATCGCCGGCATCGGCCTTTGACACGTCGCCAAACCCGATTCCCTGCCGCGCCATGTCCGATGCCCCGGCATTGGTCGTCATCACCAGCACGACATTGCGGAAATCGACGGTCTTGCCGTGGTGGTCGGTCAGACGGCCATTGTCCATCACTTGCAACAGGATATTGAACAGATCGGGGTGCGCCTTTTCGATTTCATCGAGCAGCAGCACGCAATGCGGTTGCTGGTCGATGGCATCGGTCAACAACCCGCCCTGATCGAACCCGACATAGCCCGGCGGGGCACCGATCAGACGGCTGATCGAATGGCGCTCCATATATTCGGACATGTCGAACCGTTGCAGCGGGATCCCCATGATCTGCGCCAGACTGCGCGCGACTTCGGTCTTGCCGACGCCGGTCGGGCCGGAAAACAGGAACGAGCCGATGGGCTTTTCCGGATCGCGCAAGCCCGCGCGGCTCAGCTTCATCGCGCTGGCCAAGACCTCGATGGCCTTGTCCTGACCGAACACCAGCCGCTTCAAGTCGCGCTCAAGGTGTTCGAGCACGCGCTTGTCATCCGAACTGACCGACTTGGGCGGGATGCGCGCCATTGTCGCGATCACTTGTTCGATTTCGCGCGCGGTGATCGTTTTCTTGCGCTTGGACGGCGGCACGAGCATCTGCATCGCGCCGACTTCGTCGATCACGTCGATGGCTTTGTCGGGCAATTTGCGGTCATTGATATAGCGCGCCGACAGCTCGACCGCGCTTTTGATCGCATCGGGCGTATAGCGCACTTTGTGGTGTTCTTCGAACGCGGTGCGCAAGCCTTTGAGGATCTTGATCGTGTCTTCAACGCTCGGTTCGTTGACATCGATCTTCTGGAACCGGCGCAGCAGCGCGCGGTCTTTTTCGAAATGGTTGCGGAATTCCTTGTACGTGGTCGATCCGATGCAGCGGATCGTGCCGCCCGACAACGCGGGTTTGAGCAAGTTCGATGCATCCATCGCCCCGCCGCTGGTCGCGCCCGCACCGATCACGGTGTGGATTTCATCGATGAACAAGATCGCGTGCGGCATTTTTTCCAGCTCGCTGACGACTTGTTTGAGCCGCTCTTCAAAATCGCCGCGATAGCGCGTGCCTGCCAAGAGGCTGCCCATGTCGAGCGAATAGATCACCGCTTTGGCCAGGACTTCGGGCACTTCGCCCTCGACAATCTTGCGCGCGAGGCCTTCGGCAATCGCGGTCTTGCCCACGCCCGGATCACCGACATAGAGCGGGTTGTTCTTTGACCGGCGGCACAAGATCTGGATCGTACGGTCGACTTCCGGCCCGCGCCCGATCAAGGGATCGACTTTGCCCCGCAGCGCCTTCTCATTGAGGTTGACGCAGAACTGGTCGAGCGCCGATTCTTTCTTGTTGGCTTTGGTTTCCTGCTTTTCTTCGGGTTTGGGCGCTTCTTCCTCGGCCCCTTTGGGGGTGCGGGTTTCGACTTGCCGCCCGCCTTTGCCGATACCGTGGCTGATATAGCTCACCGCGTCGAGCCGGCTCATATCCTGCTGCTGCAAGAAATAGACCGCATAGGAATCGCGTTCGGAAAACAGCGCGACCAGCACATTGGCCCCGGTCACAGTGTCTTTGCCCGATGACTGGACATGCAGGATCGCGCGCTGGATCACCCGCTGAAACCCGGCGGTGGGCTGCGGATCGGCCTTGTCCTGCGTTTTGAGCGACTGATATTCCTGATCGAGATACTGGCGCACGACATCGCCCAGATCACCCAGATCGACCCCGCAGGCCTGCATCACTTGCGCCGCGTCGCTGTCATCGATCAGCGCGAGCAGCAAATGTTCGAGCGTCGCATATTCGTGGCTGCGCTCTGATGCATTGGCGAGCGCGGCATGAAGCGTCTTTTCAAGGCTTTGGGCAAAGCTGGGCATAATACGCGCTCTTCAAACGGGCAGGCCGGGCGCGAACGCCCGGGTGCCGGGTGGAATCCCGCGAGGGGATGGTTTGCATGGCACGGTCCAGGCGTTGGCGATTGACCAACGCTGGAGCGCGATATGCGCGATTGTACCAAACAGCACGGTCCTTGCGATCCGCGCCGTCCAGCGGGCACACAGCCATATGGTCATTGCACCCGCGCACGGTAAGGGGCGGGGCGCGGTTCATGATCCGGAGGCCGCGGGCGGGGCGGTCGAACCCCGCGCGAACAGCGCGTCTGCGGCGGAGCGGTGCGCGCGCGCCCGATCCCGGTGCGCGCCAACCCGCGCGATTTCCGCTTCGAGCAGCGTGATCCGCAGCGCCAGTTCATCGAGCGAAAAATGGTCGAGCGATTCGCTTGCCAGGCGGCTGGCCAGATCCCCCGAAGGGCGCGGGCGATCATCGCTGTTCATCGCATGGCCTACTCTGCCGCCTTCCTTTGCGCTGTCAACCTGTCACAGCGACGCGATACCGCAAACAACCGCGCGGGTGGGCGCGCCATCCCATGCCGATCACGCGCGGCACCACCGCCCGGCGCTGCGGTCATGCGCCATTTCGGCTTGCCGTTTGCGGCGCGGTCCCCTACACCGCTGCTATCGAGGCCGTCCGGCAAGGGCGGCCATTATTGTTTGTGCGCTTTTTTTGACAATTGCGCCTTTTGACAAAGAGGTCCTGGTGAGCCAGCAGCCCACATATCCGTTGATGCCTCATGCCACCGCATCGTGGCTGGTCGACAACACCGCACTGACATTTGAACAAATTTCGGAATTCTGCGGCCTGCATATTCTGGAAGTGCAGGCGATGGCGGATGATCTCGCCGGGTCGAAATATACCGGGCGCGATCCGCTGCATTCGGGTGAATTGACCCAGGGCGAAATCGAACGAGGCCAGGCCAGTGCCACTTACCGGCTCAAGATGCAGCGCGCGCCGCTGTCGCTTAACCGCACCAAAGGCCCGCGCTATACCCCGGTGTCAAAGCGTCAGGACAAGCCCGATGGCATTGCGTGGATTTTGCGCCACCATTCGGACATTTCCGATGCGCAAATCGGCAAATTGATCGGCACCACGCGCAACACCATTGCCGCGATCCGGGATCGCAGCCATTGGAATATCAGCAATATCAACCCCAAAGACCCGGTTACGCTGGGGCTGTGTTCGCAGCGCGAACTCGATGCGCTGGTCGCCAAAGTGGCGCGCAAGGCGGGCGTGGCCGAAGATGAAGCGGCTGCGAATACGCGGTTGGGGTCTGACCGCGATGCGCTGATCGAAGAACTGCGCGCTGAACGCGATGCCCATACCCGCGTCGCCAGCCAGGCTGCGCAAGAAGCCGAAGCCGCCGCCTGGCTTGCCGCGCGCCGGGCCGAAGGGATTTCGGATAGTTGATCGGGGGCGCGCTCGTCGCAAGCCGAGAGGCCCCACCCCCAGCCCCCTCCCCTGAAGGGGCGGGGGCTTTTTTATGACAGGTTAGCCGAGGAGGGCAAGGCCGGGGCTGCCGCCGCCGTCGCGGCGGGAGAATGTGCCTTCGACATGGGCGCCTTGTTCGATGGTCAGCGTGTCATAACGGACATCGCCGCGCACGGTGGCGGTGCGCAAGATCACCACTTGGGCGGCGTCAACCGGGCCAGTCAGCGTTCCGGCGAGGCGGACGGCATCGGCGCGGATCGACCCGTTGATCGTGCTGCCTTCACCCTGCACCAGCGATTTGCATTCGACATCACCTTCAATCGTGCCGTCGATATGCAGATCGGCAGCGGCGGTAAGGCTGCCGCGCAAAGTCAGATCGGCACCAAGCACCGAAAAGCTTGGCTCATTGCTGCGGTTAGCCATGGTCTGAGTTCCCGACGGGGGTGCGGTTTTTTTGGAAAACATGGGGCAAGGGAGCCTCTAGGAACGGGCGTGGATTGACCGGACGGTCGTTGATACGCACTTCGAAATGCAGATGCGGCCCGGTCGAGCGCCCAGTGCTGCCAATCGCACCGATCACCGACCCGGCGACGACTTGGCTGCCCGCGCGCGCGATAATGCGCGACATATGCGCATAGCGGGTAATCAGCCCGTTGCCATGGCTGACCTCGACACAATTGCCATAACCCTGGCGCTGCCCGGTGAAGCTGACCACGCCACTGGCGGCGGCGTAAATCGGAGCGCCCTTTGGCCCTTTGAAATCGAGCCCGGGGTGAAACGCCGCGCCGCCCTCGATCGGATCGGTGCGCACGCCAAACCCGGAAGAAATGTAATCAAACCGCGCGGGCATCGCATTGGGCACATGCGCCAGCCCGGTGTTGAGCGCGCCCATCCGGCCAAGGCTGGCAGCCAGGCGCAAAAAGCGCGGATCGAGCGGGCCACTCGCGCCATCGCCCAACCGAATCAGCGGACCCCCTTCGGCCAGCGCATCGGCGGCAACGAGCGTGGCCGGGTTCAGCCCCACTTTGCGCATCGCACCGCTGGCGGCGCTGGCACGATCATCGGCAAACCGCGTCAGCCGTTCGGCAAAGGCAATCTGGCGCGCCTCGATCCGCGCAAGGCCACCCGCTTCGGGCATGACTTGCGAAATCTTGTTCACCGTTTTGGCAGTTTCGCCCGAACTGTCGCTGACCGTGCCTTTGGGCAGGGCATCGGGAATCGGGCCGATCACGCTTTGGACAGCCTTTTCCAGCAGATCCTGCCGCCGCTTAAGATCGGCGGAAACCGCATCCAGATTGCCGCGATAGCGCGATACCCGCGATTCGGCGCTGGCGACCGCCGCTTCGCGGTCAAGCAGCGAACGGTGGTTGGACCCGATCAGAAACTGCCCGAGCAGCGCCCAGCCAATTACCCCCAGCCACACCATCGCCGCCGCACCCAGCGCTGCCGCGATGCTCGCCTGAAACCGGGTCGATACGCGCACAAACCGCACATGGCCGTCGGTGCGCATGAAAAATTCGCGTTGCGGAAACCAGCGAACCATGCGCGCGGCCAGATCGCTGCGCCATTCACCGATGCGGTCCTGCCACTGCGCCAAACGGCTAACCGGCCGAACGCCCGGTTGCCGACGCGCGGCGACCCGCGGGTTGTTGGTATGACGGCCTGGCAAGCGGGGCACCCCTGTCGTTGCACCCGGTGGCCGCCCGCAACCCCTTGGGGAATGGCCTCACCAAATGCTCGCCGCGCTTAGGGGTGTCGCGCGCGCAGGGCACTAGCCGACGGGGGTGGAATCGATGGGCCGTGCCTGACAAACGGCCAACGGTTCAATTCGGATAGATTTGCGGCGGATTGGTCAGAGGCCGCGCTTGTCAAGTTGCTCCAGCGCAGCGCGCGAATCGGTCTAACTCGGGCGGGGCTGACATTGGGCGGAGATTCTGCTACGCGCCGCTTCATGACAATTCTTGCTGAAACCGCCACCGTTTCTGCCGCTGTCGATGGCGCTGAAACCGTCACCGACCTGGTCCACCGGCTTGCTCGCCAGGCGCGTGTGGCGCAGGGCATCGTGGCGCAGATTCCGGCAGACCAGCGCGAAACCGCGCTCAAGCTGGCGGCAAATTCCCTGCGCGCGGCGGCACCGCACGTGCTCGCGGCCAATGCGCACGATTATGCCACGGCACAGGCCAATGGGCTGTCGGGCGCGCTGCTCGATCGGCTGCGGCTCGATGCGGCGCGGGTGGAGGCGATGGCATCTGCCGTGGCGGATGTTGCGGTGCTGCCCGATCCGACCGGCAGCGTGATTGATCGCACCACCCGGCCCAACGGGCTGGTGCTGGAACGGGTGCGCATTCCCATCGGCGTGATCGGCATCATTTATGAAAGCCGCCCCAATGTTACCGCCGATGCGGCGGCGCTGTGCATTCGCGCGGGCAATGCCGTGCTGCTGCGCGGTGGGACCGAGGCGGTCCATTCCAACCGCGCGATCCATGCCGCGCTGATCGCCGGGTTGACCGCAGGTGGCGTGCCCGCCGATGCGGTGCAATTGCTGCCGACGCAAGACCGCGCGGCGGTGGGGGCTTTGCTCGCGGCGGCGGGGCTGATCGACATGATCGTGCCGCGCGGCGGCAAAAGTCTGGTGGCGCGCGTGCAGGCCGATGCGCGCGTGCCGGTGCTGGCGCATCTCGATGGCAACAATCATACGTATGTTGATCGCTCCGCCGATCCGGCGATGGCGGCGGCGATTGCGCTCAATGCCAAATTGCGCCGCACCGGGGTGTGCGGGGCGATGGAAACGCTGCTGGTCGATGCCTGCTATCCCGATCCGCATGGGCTGATCGCGCCGCTGCTGAATGCCGGGTGCGAAGTGCGCGGCGATGCGCGTGCGCGCGCCATCGATCCGCGCATTCTGCCCGCGACCGATGCCGACTGGGATACCGAATATCTCGATGCCATTGTCGCCGTGGCGGTGGTCGATGGGCTGGATGCGGCGCTGGCGCATATTGCCGCGCATGGTTCGGGGCATACGGATGCCGTGGTCGCCGCCGATCCAGCAGTGGCCGAACGGTTCTTGCGCGAAGTCGATAGCGCCATCGTGATGCACAATGCCTCAAGCCAATATGCCGATGGTGGCGAATTCGGGCTGGGCGCGGAAATCGGCATTGCCACCGGGCGGCTGCATGCGCGCGGTCCGGTCGCGGTCGAAGGGCTGACGACGTACAAATGGCTGGTGCGCGGGTCTGGCCAAGTGCGGCCTTAACTGCTGACAGGGCGCTCCATTCTCGCTCCGCACGGCAAGACCATCGGACTGCTGGGCGGCAGTTTCAACCCGGCGCATCGCGCGCATCGCCGGATCAGCCGGTTTGCGCTTGGCGCGCTGGGGCTGGACGAAGTGTGGTGGCTGGTATCGCCCGGCAATGTGCTCAAACCGCTGGCGGGCATGGCCAGTCTGACCGCGCGCACCGCATCGGCGCGGGCCATGGCGCGCGGCCTGCCCATCCGCGTCAGCGCAATCGAGGCTGACTTCGGCACGCGCTATACAGTCGCGACATTGGCCGCGCTCAAGCGGCGCTATCCGCGGTTTCGCTTTGTCTGGCTGATGGGGGCGGACAATCTGGCACAGTTTCATCGCTGGCGCGACTGGCGGACAATCGCCCGGCTGATGCCGATTGCGGTGATCGCGCGTCCGGGCTATGATAGCAGTGCTGTGGCGGGCCCCGCCATGGCCTGGCTGCGCCGCTGGCGCCGGCGGCGTGGGCAGGATCGGCCGATATCGGGCACTCCGGGCGCAAGATTGGGCATTCCGGCGCTGTATTGGTTGCGATTCGATCCCGATCCGCTATCGGCCACGGCTATCCGCAGCGCCGATCCCGACTGGCATCGCCTGACGCCTGCCCTACCCCCGCGCGACATGCTGACCAATCGCGTGCTCCGCACCGACCGTAGTGACTGCCTCCAACCAGGGAAGACCCAGATTCGCACATGACCACCGTTCAGCCCATTCTGGCCGATGCCAGCCCCGCCCTTCGCCCCGCCCCGGCCAATCTGCACGATCTGGTGCTGCAATCGCTTGATGACGATCAGGCGGTCGATGTCGTGTCGATCCCGCTTGAAGGCAAAAGCAGCATCGCCGATTTCATGGTAATCGCTTCGGGCCGGTCAACCCGGCAAGTCGCTGCGATGGCGCAGAAACTGGCCGAGCGGGTCAAGCACGGCGGCTATGGCCATGCGCGGATCGAAGGGTTGCCCGCCGCCGACTGGGTGCTGATCGATGCAGGCGATGTGGTGGTGCACGTGTTCCGCCCCGAAGTGCGCTCGTTTTACAACCTGGAACGGATGTGGGCGTTTGGCGATCAGGGCGCGGCCTGATCGCGTGCGGCCTGCGCAATGCTGTTGCACGTCATAGCGCGCGGCAAAATCGGCCAAAGCAGCGAAGCGGACCTGGTGCAGCGGTATGCCCGGCGCATCGCCACGGGTCCACTGGGTGCATTGCGCGTGACCGAATTGCCCGACCGGGGCGGAACAGTGCCGCCACCTCCTGCCGGAGCGTGGCGCAATGTGGTGCTCGACGAACGCGGGCGACAATTGGGGTCGGGCGAATTTGCCCACCAGCTTGAACGCTGGCGCGATGACGGAGTGCGCGAAGTGCGGTTCATGATCGGCGCGGCAGACGGGCATGATGATGCCGTGCGCGGCGCTGCCGACTTGCTGCTCGGATTCGGACCGATGACGTGGCCGCATATGCTGGTGCGGGTCATGCTGATCGAACAAGTGTGGCGCGCCTCCAGCATCGTGGCGGGCCACCCCTACCACCGTGAAGGCTGATCGCGTGGTGCCGCGCGTGATCCGTGCGCTGGCTTGGGCAATACCGGGGTTCGCGCTCGTGCTGGCGGGTGTGGCGCTGGCGGTTGACAGCCCGTTTGCCACGTCGGGCGAAGCGGGTGCTGCGATGGGCGAGGCAACGCGCGCGCTGGCCGATGCGCAGGCGCGCACCGCGCGGCTGGACCGCGAAGCCGCGACAGCGACGGCTGCGGCTGATCGTGCCGCGCGCGATGCGGCACTGATTGCCGCGCGCATCCAGCAGGCCGAGGCCGAAATCGCGCTGGCCGATGCGCGGATCGCGGTGATCGAGCAAGCGCGGCGGGATCTGCGCGAACGGCTGGCCCGGCGCGAAGAGCCGCTGGTGCGCCTGACCGCCGCCTTGCAGATGCTGGCGCGGCGTCCGCTCGCGGTCAGTCTGGTGCGCGCCGACAATCTGCACGAAACCGTGTGGCTGCGCGCGACGCTGGAAACGATGCTGCCCGAAGTCACGCGCCGCACCGCCGCCTTGCGCGCAGAACTCGAACGCGGGCGTCGCTTGCAGGATCAGGCGCGCGCGCTGGCCGACGGTCTGGGGCAAAGCCGCCGCGATCTGGCGGCGCGCCAGGCCGAACTGGTGGCGATGGAAAGCCGCCAGCGCATCGCATCGCGCGCGGCATCGGGTAGCGCCGGGCGCGAGGCGGATCGCGCGCTGGCGCTGGCCGAACAGACGCGCGATCTGGGCGCGCTGATCGCGCAACTGGCGCAAGACGATGCGCTGGCCATGCGGCTTGCGGCTTTGCCCGGACCTTTGCCGCGCCCCGCCGATCTGGGTGCAGCGGGGGCGGCGGTGCCCGTGGCGGCTGACGCATCCGTGCCAGCGCCCGCAGCTTTTTCGGGGATTCTGCCGGTTTCGGGGCGTTTGTTGAGCGGTTTTGGCGAAGCGGGGGCGACCGGGCCGCAGCGCAATGTCGTAATGGCCCCCGCTGCCAAGGCGCAAGTTGTCGCCCCGGCGGCAGGGCGGATCGCCTTTGCCGGGGCCTATCGCGGCTATGGCCAGATCGTCATCCTGACGCACGACGGCGGCTGGACTTCGCTTGTTACCGGGCTGGGGCGGATCGATGTCGCGGTGGGCGCGGCGGTGGTGCAAGGCGCGCCGCTGGGCGTGGCCGAACCCGGCCACCCGCGCGTGATGGTCGAACTGCGCAAAGACGGCACCCCGGTGAACCCGACCGAGTTTCTGCGGCCCTGATCGCGCATCTGGTATTCGCCGTGCCGAACCGCTAAAGCGCTGCGGCGCGGTCCGCGCGCGGGATTTGACGAAAGTTGCACATGGCGAAACGCCTGCCCCTTGCTTTGCGCGCCGGTGCGCTGGCCACCGCAATTGCGCTCGTGCCGGTGGCAACGGCGGGGCTGGCGGCGGTCGATTCGCGCGCCGCGCCCGAATTTGCCCGGCTGATTGCGGTCTATGACCGGATCAAGGCCGACTATGTCGATCCGGTCGATGATGACAAACTGGTCAAAGGCGCGATCAACGGGATGCTGGCATCGCTCGATCCGCACAGCAGCTATCTTGATGCGCGCGATTTCGCCAATTTGCGCACCCAGACCGAAGGGTCTTATGGCGGGCTCGGGCTGAGCGTTTCGCTCGAAGATGGCGCGGTCAAAGTCATCGCGCCGACCAAAGGCAGCCCGGCGGACCTTGCCGGGGTCAAAGCCGGCGATTTCATCACGCATCTCGATGGCAAGCTGATCTATGGCGGATCGCTCGACGATGCGGTCGATCAGATGCGAGGGGTTCCGGGGACGAGCGTGCGGCTGACGCTGGTACGACCGGGCCGCGATGATCCGATTGATGTGACGATCACGCGCCAGATCATCGTGCTGCAACCGGTCGATGCCAAAGTGGTCAATGGCATCGGGGTAATTTCGGTATCCAGTTTCAGCGCCAATGTCGCGACGCAAGTGCAGAACGGGTGGAACAAGATCAAGTCCGAGACCGGCGGCCATCCCGCCGGACTGATCCTCGATCTGCGCGGCGATCCCGGCGGCCTGCTCGATGAAGCGGTGGCCTTGTCGGACTTGTTTCTCGACAAAGGGCTGATCGTGTCGCAGCGCGGGCGTTATGCCCGCGATACCGCCAGTTACAGCGCGTCGCCGGGTGACATTGCCCAAGGGCTGCCGGTGGTCGTGCTGATCGATGTCGGATCGGCCTCAGCCTCGGAAATCGTCGCCGGGGCGTTGCAGGACCAGCACCGCGCGCTGATCATGGGTCAGCGCAGCTTTGGCAAAGGCTCGGTCCAGACGCTGTTGCCGCTGGGCAAAGATGTCGCGCTCAAACTGACCACCGCACGCTATTACACGCCGTCTGGCCGGTCGGTGCAGGAAGGCGGGATCACACCCGATATCGCCGTGCCGCAGTTGTCCGACCCCGATGCACGCAAACGCGCGGCGCGCAGCTATCGCGAAAGCGATCTGCGCGGGCATCTGGTCAACCAGATCAAGGATGACAAGCAGCTTGAAACCGACAGCAACGAAGACCCACGGTTCAAGCTGACTCCCGACCAGTTGAAGGCCAAGGGCATCGACGATTTCCAGTTGTGGTATGCGCTCCAGACGATTGGCCGCACCACCGCACCCGCGCTCGCAGCGCGCAAACGGTAGCGACGAATGGCTTTTACCCCCGCTGCCGCGCCCCGGATGGCGCGTGTTCTGGCCGTACTGGTGCCCGCCGGGGCGCTGGCGACTGCGCTGATCGCGCAATATGGCTTTGCGCTCGCCCCGTGCGAAATGTGCTGGTGGCAGCGTTATGCGCATTTTGCCGCGCTGGTGTTCGCGCTGGCGGCGCTCTCGGTGCGCGATGCGCGCGCGACTGCCGGGCTGTTCTGGCTGGCAGTGCTGGGAATTGCAGCCAGCGGGGTGATCGGCGGCTATCACGCCGGGGTCGAATACCATTGGTGGCAGGGGTTGACGACGTGTGCGACCACGAACTTGGCGGATGATCCGCTCGCCGCGATCCTTGCCGCGCCGGTGATCCGCTGCGACGTGCCCGCGTGGACGCTGTTCGGGGTCAGCATGGCGGGCTATAACTGCATCGCATCGCTGGCGGCGGCGGGGCTGATTGCCACGCTCGCGCGGCGCGGGCGATAGAGGATAGGACAATGGACAAACAGCAGCGCGAGGCGATGATCCGGGTCGATCAGGCGGGCGAATTCGGGGCGACGCGGATCTACGCCGGGCAATTGGCAGTGATGGGTGATCGCGCGCCCCATGCTGCCGAAATCCGGCGCATGGCATCGCAGGAATCGGCGCACCGCGCGCGGTTTGACGCGATGATTGCAGAGCGCGGCGTGCGCCCGACTTTATTGCAACCGCTGTGGTCGGCGGCGGGGTTTGCCTTGGGCGCGGCCACCGCGCTGATCGGACCCGAAGCGGCGATGGCCTGCACTGCCGCGATCGAGACCGAAATCGACCGGCACTATACCGCGCAATTGGACGAACTGGGTGATGACGATGCCGAACTGGCAGGCGTGATCCGCGAATTCCGCGATGACGAACGCGAACACCGCGACGCCGCCTTTGCCGCCGGGGCCGAACGCGCGCCGGCCTATCCGCTGCTGTTTCACGCCATCCGGTTCGGCTGCCGCACCGCGATCCGGCTGTCGGAAAAAATTTGATGCGCAAGCCTGGCGCGATTTGCGCTATGGTAATCGCAATCTACCGCATGTGGGGGGCACCCATTCGGAAGGCTGCCATGATGAACCGGGTAATTGCTGTTGCTGCTTGCGCGATCTTTGCAGCATGGGCGCTGCCGGTCAGCGCGGCCACACCGGCTGAGGACAAAGTCAACCAGTTGATCGTGTTCGGCGATGACCCGTGCCCGCCGTCGACCGATGACCAGATCACCGTTTGCGCCCGCAAGAATGAGAGCGAACGGTTTCGCATCCCCGCGCCCTTGCGCGACAAACCCAATGCCTCGTCGAACCAGGCCTGGACCGAACGGGTAAAGGCCTATGAAACCGTGGGCATAACCGGGATCAATTCGTGCTCTCCGATTGGCGCGGGTGCCAACAGCGGCTGTCTGTCGCGGCTGATCAGCGCGGCTTATGCCGAACGCAAACAGGCGAGCGATGTGCACTTTGCCAAGTTGATCGACGCCGAACGGCAAAAGCGGCTGCAAACCGTCGATGCCGATGCCGCCGCCGAACAGGTGCGGGTCGAATCGCTGGAAAAACAGTACGATGCCCGCCTCGCGCGCGAACGCACCGCCGATGATGCGGCCCCCGCCTCGGTAGCGCCGCCCGCCGACACCGCGCCGCACCAGTAACGCTATTCACTCGCGCGGTTTTCAGACAGATAGGCGCGCGTCATCGCGATCACCGCTGCGATCAGCGCTTCGCGCTCGGCCCACGGGAAATAGGGTTTGCAGATCAATAGCGCGGTCAGTCCGTGGACCGCTGCCCAGATCGCTTGCGCAATCACCGCGACCTGATCGTCATCGCGCCCCCGGATCGCCACGATCGGATCGCGCAAAGCGGCAAAGGCGCGCAGACCCGCCGCCAGCCCCGGATCGGTCGTGGCAAGATCAAAGGTCACTCCCGGCGGTGGCTGGTTCGGGCGCGTGGGCATGAAGGCGATGCGGTACATATCGGGATGGTCCAGCCCGAATTCGATATAAGCGCGGCCCAGCGCTTCGACGCGTTGCCACGGATCATCGACCCCCGCGAGCATCGCGGCAAACCGCGTGTGCAAGGCATCGAACGCGCGCACGCACAGTTCATCGGCAATCGCATCGGCCGAGGTGAAATGCGCATACAACGACGGCTGCGAAATCCCGACCGCTTGGGCGATCTGGCGCGTTGTCACATTGCCCGCACCGCGTTCGGCAAACAGGTGCAGCGCGACATCGAGGATCTGTTCGCGCCGCACACCGCTGCGCGCGCGTCGGACGGGTTGAGCCATCCATGCGATCTTGCGCAGATTGGCCAGTGCGTCAACCGATCATTGATAGGTAATGCTTGATTCCCTATCAGTGATAGCCTATCAACGATAGGGTGTGGGTGCGCGACCCGGTGAAGGCGATTCGCGCTGCAAAAGGGGAACTGGTGTGGTTGATCGCCGCTTGCTCGCTGGGGGGGCCGCGCTGGTTGCGGCCGGATTGCTGGGGCTGGCGTTTGCGCAGCCCCATGCCGCTGACGGCGCGGCACCGCCACTCGCGGTGCGCGCGGTCACCATCGGCAGCGCGGCCAATACCGCCAACCCGGCAGCTGCGCGCTTTGCCGCAACCTTGCGTTATGACCGCGAGGCCAATCTGGCATTCCGCTTGCCTGGCCAGATCACCGCGCTGTCGCCGCATCCCGGCGACACCCTCGCTGCCGGTGCAACGGTGGCACGCCTTGCGCCGACCGCTTATGCCGCCGCCGAAGCGATGCGTGCCGCCGATGCCGCGCGCAGCCAGCGCGATGCCGACCGCATCACCAGCCTGGTGGGCGATGGCGCGACCAGCCCGGCGGCGGCCGCCGCCGCGCGCGATGCGGCGCGGGCGAGCGCGGCGGGGCTGGCCGCAGCGCGCTATGATCTGGCGTCAACCCGGTTGCAGGCACCGTTTCCCGCGCTGGTACTGGCGCGGCTGGCCGAACCGGGCGAAACCGTCGCCCCCGGCCAAGTGGTGGTGCGCGTGGCGGATCGCACTTCGCCCTTGCTGGCGATTGCCGATGTGCCTGCGCCGCTGGCGGCACGCTTGCGACGCGGCGCGCCTGCGCAAGTCTGGCCCGATGGGGCCAGCGCCCCGGTGCGCGCACAGGTCTGGCGCGTGGGCGCGGGGGCCGAAGCGCGCACCGGGCTGGTCGCGGTCGAACTGCGGCTGACCGGCCCGGCACCATTCGCCAGCGGCAGCCCGGCGGCGGTGGCCTTTGCCCCGGCCTCCTCGCCCTCACCTACGCCGAACCAGCATATCCCCGCCGAAGCGCTGATCGATGCACAAGGCAACAGCGCCAGCGTCTGGGTGATCGACGGCGGCGGGCGGGCGCGACGGCAGCGCTTGCGCTTTTTCGGGTTTGATGACCGCGACGCGCTGGTGGCCGGGCTGCCTGCCGGAGCGCGGGTGATTACCAGCGGGGCGGGTTTCGTCGGCGAAGGCCAGACAGTCACGGTGATCGGCGCATGACCCGGATTATCGCCTTTGCCGTGGGTCGCTGGCAGTTTTCGCTGCTCGCCACGCTGCTCGTCGCCGCGATGGGCCTAATGACGCTGCTATCGCTGCCCCAGACCGAAGATCCGCAGCTCAATTTCCCGCTCTATATCGTAACCGCCGTGCTGCCGGGGGCCAATCCGCACGATATCGAAGCGCAAGTGACCAAACCGATCGAAGACGCGCTCGCCGGGCTGGATGGAGTGCGCGAAATCGGATCGACCAGCGGCGATGGTGTCGCGGTGATTCGTACCGAATATACTTACGGCACCAACACCGACCGCAAATATGACGAAGTCGTGCGCGAAGTGAACGCCTTGCGCGCGCGGCTGCCCGCCGGGATCACCCGGCTGCAAGTCGAACGCGCCCGCCCGACCAATGTGCCGATCAGCCAGATTGCGGTAATCAGCGATGTGTTGCCGATGCGCTCGCTCGACAAATGGGCGCGCAACTTGCGCGACCGGCTGGCGCGCATCCCCGGTATTCGCGAGGCGCAAGTCTATGGCGCGCCGCCCAGCGAAGTCGGCGTTGCGCTCGATACCACGCGGCTGGCCGCGCTCGGCATCGCGCCGGGCAGCGTGGTCGAAGCCTTGCGCGCCGCCGGGGTCGAAACCCCGATTGGCTCGGTCAACGCGGGCAACCGCCGCTTTTCCGTGCGCTATGGCGGGGCTTTTCCCGATGCGGCGGCCATCGCGGCGGTGCCGCTGCCGGTTTCCGGGGGCAAGCTGGTGACCGTGGGCGATGTCGCGCAAGTCGGCTGGAACAGTGGCGAGGCCAGCCATATCGTGCGGTTCAATGGTCATCGCGCCTTGCTGGTTACCGCCGCGCAAACCGACCGTCAGGATATCGGCACGCTGGCCGCGCAGATCGACGCCGAAACTGCCGCGTTTCGCCGCACTTTGCCGGGCACGGTGCGGCTGGAGATGGGGTTTTCGCAAAGCGCCAATGTCCACCACCGCATGACGCTGCTGGCGCGCGATTTCCTGCTCGCGTTCGTGATCGTCGGGATCACGCTGCTGCCGCTGGGCTGGCGCGCGGCGGGGGTGGTGATGATCGCGATCCCGGTTTCGCTGCTGATCGGGGTCATGGTGCTGGGCGCGGCGGGGTATAATCTCAACCAGTTGTCGGTGGCGGGGTTCGTGCTGTCGCTCGGCCTGCTGGTCGATGATGCCATTGTGGTGGTCGAAAACGTATCGCGCTGGCTGCGCGACGGGGCCAGCCGCACCGAAGCCGCGATCAAAGGCACCGGACAGATCGCGTTGGCCGTGCTGGGCTGTACCGGCTGCCTGATGTTCGCGTTTCTGCCGCTGATTGCGCTGCCCGAAGGATCGGGCGAATTCATCCGCTCGCTGCCGGTGGCAGTGCTCGGCACGGTTGCGGGATCGTTGCTGGTTTCGCTGACGCTGATCCCGTTTGTGGCCAGCCGCGTGTTGCCGCGCGCCGCCGATGTGCACGGCAATCGGCTGTTGCGTGCGCTCAATCGCGGGATCGAGCGCGCCTATAGCCCGCTGCTGCACCGCGCGCTCGATCATCCGTGGCGCGCGCTGGGGATGATCGCGCTGATCGCCGCGCTATCATTGCCTTTGACCAGCGCCATTGGCAGCAGCCTGTTTCCGCCCGCCGATCTGCCGCAATTCCTGGTCCGCGTGGAAATGCCGCGCGGCACCGCGCTGGCCGATACCGACCGCGTGGTGCGCGCGGTGGGCGACCGGCTGCGGCGCGAACCGTCGATTGCCTGGACTTCGGAAAACAGCGGACGCGGCAGTCCGCAGCTCTATTACAACAACCCCTCGTCGGCGCAGGACCCGGCGCTGGGTGAAGTCGGCGCGGCGTTCCATGCGTGGGATAGCAGCAGCCCCGCCGTGCTGGCGCGGTTGCGCGCCGATTTTGCCCGCATTCCCGGCGCACGGATCAAACTGATCGAATTTGTGCAAGGCTCGCAGATCGAAGCGCCACTGGCCTTGCGGCTGGTCGGGCCGGACATCGCGGTGCTGACCCGGCTGGCCAATAGCGGTGAAACCGTGTTGCGCGCGATGCCGCAATTGCGCGATGTTGCCAATCCGCTGCGCGCCACGCGCACCGATCTGCGGCTTGATGTCGATGAAGCGCGCGCGCGCGCCAGCGGCATTGCGCCTGGCGCGCTGCGTCAGGCAGCGCAATTGGCGATTGGCGGCACAACCCCCGCCATCGTGCGCGATGATGATGGTGACAGCTATCCGGTCACCGTGCGGTTGCCGATGGCCGAACGCCGCGAAATCGCCGCGCTCGATCAGGTGTTCGTGCCGACGATGACCGGGGGCAGTATCCCGCTGTCCGCGCTGGCGCGCGCAACGCTCGAACCCGGCCCCGGCGCAATCGAGCGGTTTCAGCGCGAACGCGCGGTCACGCTGACGGCTTATGTCGCCAAAGGCGTGCTGGTATCACAAGCCACCAAAGATGCCGTTGCCCGGTTGCAAGCGCAAGTGCCGCTGCCGCCGGGCTACCACCTCGATATCGGGGGTGAGGCGCAAAGCGCCAGCCGCAGCTTTGGCGGGCTGCTGCCTGCCATCGTCGTCGCCACGGTTGGCATTCTGGCGGTGCTGGTGCTGGAATTCGGCAGTTTCCGCAATGTGCTCGCGGTTGCCACGGTGATCCCGTTGGGCTTTTTCGGCGCGGTGCTGGCGCTGTGGGTAACAGGCAACAGCCTGTCGTTTACCGCCGCCATCGGCATGATCGCGCTCGTCGGGATCGAGATCAAGAATTCGATCCTGCTGGTCGATTTTACCGAACAGTTGCGGCGTGACGGGATGGCGGTGCGCGCGGCGGTCGAACGCGCGGGCGAAACGCGGTTTTTGCCCGTGTTGCTGACTTCGATCACCGCGATTGGCGGGCTGCTGCCGCTCGCCATCGAGGGCAGCGGGCTCTATGCCCCGCTGGCGATCACCATGATCGGCGGGCTGATAACCTCCACGCTGTTTGCGCGCATCGCCACGCCCGCGCTCTATCTGCTGTTGTCGCGCGAAGATCGGGCCAAAGGAGCCGTGGCATGACCGGTCTGCCCATTCGCAAGGCTTGCGCCATGCTGGCCGCGCTGCTGCTGACGGCTTGTGCCGGGGCGGGGCCATATCATGCCCCGGCGCTGCCGCTGGCACCGGCATGGACCGCCGCCAATGCCACACCGCGCGCGCCTGCCGCTGAATGGTGGCGCGATCTGGGCGATCCCGCGCTCGACCGGTTGGTTGCCGCTGGCCTGTCCGACAACAGCGATATTGCCGTTGCGCTGGCGCGGCTCGATCAGGCGCGGGCGGCGGCGCAAGTCAGCGGCGCGGCGCGGTTGCCCGCTGCGCAGGCGAGTGCCAGCGTCGCGCGCCAGCGGCAATCGCTCGATTCGGGGCTGGGGCAATTGACCCGCTATGTCCCCACGCTGTCGCGCACGCAAAATCAGGGCGAAATCGGCGTCGGGGCAAGCTGGGATATCGACTTCGCCGGGGCGCTGGCGGGGCAGGAGCGCGCGGCCAAGGCCGATGCGGTGGCTGCCCAAGCCGCGTTCGCCGCCACGCGGCTGGCCACCACGGCGGAAATCGCGCAAAGCTGGCTGGCGTGGCGCAGCGCGCGCGCGGATCGCGCGCTGCTGGGCACCCAGCGCGACTTGATCGCGCAGCAGTTGCGGATTGCCGAGGCGCAAGTGGCGCGCGGCGATTCCGGGCGGGGCGAGCTGGACCGCGCCCGCGCAGTGCTTGCGCAGATTGATGCCGCGCTGCCCGATTTCGACACCGCCATCGCCAGCGCGCATCACCGGCTGGCGATCCTGACCGGGCGACCCGCCGGGGCGGCGCTGCCCGAATTGGATGGTTTGCGCGCAACCGGGGCTTGGCCTGATCCGGGCGATCCGGCAGCGGGAACCCCGGCCGATGTGTTGCGGTTGCGCCCCGATATAGTGGTAGCCGAAGCGCGGTTGCGCGCCAGCCACGCGCGGATCAGCACGGCGCTGGGCGAATATTGGCCCAAATTCAGCCTGTCGGGAATGTTCGGGTTTTCCAGCAATGATCTGTCGCTGCTGGGCAGCGGATCGGCCAATGTCATCACCGGGGCTGCGGGTTTGCGCTGGCGCTTGTTCGATTTTGGCCGCATCGATGGCGAAGTCGCCGCCGCACGCGGGGCCGAGCGCGAGGCGCTGGCCGCCTATCGCGGCACAGTGCTGGCGGCAGGGGGCGATGTCGAAGACGCGTTTGTTGCACTGGTCGACGCGCGCCGCACTTTGGCCGCGCGCCTGACCGCCGATGCGGCGCAAGCGGCCCTGCTGTCCCATGCCGATGCCGCCGCGCGCGCGGGCGAAATCAGCCAGGCCGACCTGATCGGCGCGCACGTCAAGCGGATCGACGCCGCGCGCGCCGTGCTGGCAGCGCGGGTGCGGCTGACCGGCGCACTGATCGCCTGCCACCGCGCGCTGGGGGGTTAAAGCACCTTCCGGTCAAACCCGGTGGGGGTAGTATCTGCGCTGAACCGCCATGCCGATACGGTAATCCCGCCGCGCAAGTCGTTCTGGCGGTAGATGCACGTTGCCGGATCGGCTCCGGCGGCACCGACCGCCACCATCAGCGGCAGCAAATGGTCTTCACGCGGGTGGGCCATGCGCGCCGCCGGGGCCGCTTCCCACGCCAGCAGCGCGGCCGCGCGCGCCGCCGGATCGGGATCGGTCAGCGCGCGGTCGAGCCACGCATCGAACCGCGCCGAAGGTTCCGCCGCGCGCGCGTCGAACAGCCGCAGATTGTGATAGCTCAATCCCGATCCCAGAATCACCACGCCTTCATCGCGCAACGGGGCCAGCGCACGACCCAGCGCGATATGGCGCGCCGGATCGTAATCTCGCCGCAGCGACAGGCTGACCACCGGAATATCGGCAGCGGGGCAGATCGGCTGCATCATCGAAAACGTGCCGTGGTCGAACCCGCGCGCCGGGTCATCGGCGATCATGATCCCCGCCGCCGCGCCCAGTTCGATCACCCGAGCGGCCACTTCGGGCGATCCGGGCGCGGGATAGACGATGTGATAAGTATGGTCGGGAAACCCGCTGTAGTCATAGACCATGCCCGGTGCGCGGGCGCTTGAAACGGTAAATTCCGCAGCTTCCCAATGGCCCGATACCGCCAGCACCGCGCGCGGGCGGTCGGGCAATTGCGCGGGCAAGGCCTGCAAGGAGGCTTCGAGCCAGTCGAAATCGCGCCGGAACGGGCCATCGAGCCATGGCCAGGGACCGCCGCCGTGCGACAGAAAGAACGTGGGTTGGCGTAATGTCACGGGCAGGCCTATAGGGCAAACGAGCCTGCACGGGAACAACGCTTGCAACGTCCGATTTTCTTCGATCCGACCGGGCGACGTCGCCGCCTGACCAGGCGCGTGGCGTTTGGCGCGCTCGCGCTGCTGATCGTGATCGCGCTGGCTTTTGCCACGACGGTGGCAACGGTGCCAGCATCGCAGCCGCTCAAACTCGGGTTTGAACGCCCGCAGCCGCTGCCGCTGCGCGCGCAAGTCGGCGGGCTGTCGCGGCAGATTTCCGGCTTGTTCGGGCGGCGCGCAGCGCCTGCGGCGCATCAGGCGCAAAACCTGACGGTCGGGTTTTACGCCCCATTCGGGCCCGGCGCGGTGGATAGTCTCAAGCGGCAGGCAGGGCAGCTTGACTGGGTCGCCCCGGTGCTGATGGCAATCGATCATCAGGGCAATTTCAGCGCGAGCGACGATACCGCGATGCGGCGGGTGCTGGCCGGGCAGATCCATCATCCGCTGGTTGTCGATGTGCTGCAAAACGCAGCGAACGCCACGTGGGATGGCCCCGGCACGACCCGCGCACTGGCCAGCCCGGCGCGGCGCGCGGCAATCATCCGGGGGGTCGAAGCTGCGCTTGATGCCAATGGCGATGGCGGGGTGATGGTCGATTTTGAAAACCTGCCACCCGCCGGGGTCGTGCTGCTGCGCCAGTTTGTCGGCGAATTGCATGCGCGGCTGGCACCCCGCCACCGGGTGGTGGCGGTCACGGTGCCGATCGACGATGAAACATGGAATTTGCGCGCTTTTGCCCAAGTCGCCGACAAACTGGTGCTGATGGCGTATGACGAACATTACATGACCGGAACGCCCGGGCCAATCGCATCGAACGCGTGGTTTGTCAGCCATGTCAGCGATGCGCTCAAGGGTGTGCCGCAGGACAAAGTGATCGTCGCGCTGGGCAGCTATGCCTATGACTGGCACAATGGCGCGGCTGACCCGCTGACCATCGAAGAAGCGTGGCTGTCAGCGCTCGACAGCTCGGCCCGCCCGACGTGGAATGCCGCCAGCGGCAACGCCGGGTTTGCCTTTGATGAAGATTCCGACGGCAATCCCGCCACCCCGCCAGTGCGCCATGATGTCTGGCTGCTCGATGCCGCGACCAGTTGGAACCAGATGCAAGTGCTGGGGCAACTGGGCATCGGTTCGGTGGCGCTATGGCGGCTGGGTTCCGAAGACCCGGGGTTCTGGAAAGCTTTGGCAAGCTGGCGCGAGAACGCCACGCGCGCGCGCCGCTCTACCCCCAGTCTGGGGCCATTGCGGCAGATCAGCACCGTCGATATCGAAGGCAATGGCGAAATTCTGCGCATCGATGCGGTGCCCCAAGCCGGATCGCGCAGCATAAGCTATGATCCGCATTCGGCGCTGGCGCTTGATGAACGCTATGACCGATTGCCCACGCCTTATGTCGTGCGCCGCACCGGGGACAAGCCCCGGCAGATTGCGCTGACATTCGATGATGGCCCCGATCCGGTGTTCACCCCGCAGATTCTGACCGTGCTCGAACGCTATCACGCACCGGGCACATTCTTTGTGATCGGCGAAAACGGCGTTGAAAACCGCGGCCTGCTCGACCGTATCCTTGCGGGCGGCAGCGAGATCGGCAACCACAGCTACACCCATCCCAACCTCGCCGATGTCAGCGATACCGGCATCCGGCTTGAACTCAATGCCACGCAACGCTTGATCGAGGCTTATACCGGGCGATCCACCCGGCTGTTCCGCGCGCCCTATTTCGGCGATGCCGAACCGACCACGCCGGACGAACTTGGCCCTGCGCTGATCGCGCAAGCGCAAGGCTATACCATCGTTGGGCTGCACGGCGATCCGGGCGACTGGCAGAAGCGCACCGCCGACGACATTTTCGCGCGCACGATCGCGGCGGTCGAAAACGCCACGCCAGAACGCACGGTCAATGTCGTGCTGCTCCACGATGGCGGGGGTGATCGCACCCAGACCGTGCTGGCGCTGCCCCGGATTATCGAACGGCTGCGCGCCGATGGCTATACGCTGGTGCCGGCGTCACAACTCGCCGGGCTTGATCGCGATGCGGTGATGCCCAAAGTCGAAGGCTGGGATCTGGTGGCGGTGCGGCTCGATGTCGGGATTTTCGTCGTACTGGCGGGACTGCTGGCGGGGCTGAACTGGCTGTTCTTTTTCGCCATTGCGCTTGGCGTTATCCGCGCGCTGGGCATGACTGTGCTGGCACTGCTGGCCGGGCGCGACCCTTCGATGCAGCCGCCCGATGATGGTGCGTCGGGTGAACCGCCATGGCGCCCGCTGGTTTCGGTCATCATCCCCGCCTATAACGAGGAGCGCGTGATCGAATCGTCGGTCCACCGCATTCTGGCCAGCGATTATCACCCCATCGAGGTGATCGTCGCCGATGACGGGTCAAAAGATCGCACCAGCGCCATCGTTTCCGCCGTGTTCGGGCACGATCCGCGCGTCCGGCTGATGACGATGGTCAATGGCGGCAAAGCGAACGCGCTCAACCGCGCGCTCGAAGCGGCCAATGGCACGATTATCGTTGCGCTCGACGCCGATACGCAATTCGAACCACAGACGATTGCGCGGCTGGTGCGCTGGTTCCGGCGCGACGATATTGGCGCGGTGGCGGGCAATGCCAAAGTCGGCAATCAGGTCAATCTGGTCACGCGCTGGCAGGGGATCGAATATGTCACAGCGCAGAATATCGAACGCCGCGCGCTGACCCGGTTCGATGCGATCATGGTGGTGCCCGGCGCGGTTGGCGCGTGGCGGCGCGAAGCGCTGAATGATGTGGGCGGCTATCCCGAAGACACGCTGGCCGAAGATCAGGATCTGACCATCGCGATCCAGCGCCACGGCTGGAAAGTCGCCTATGACGAACACGCCGTGGCGTGGACCGAAGCGCCCGAAACTTTGCGCGCGCTGGGCAAACAGCGCTTTCGCTGGGCATTCGGCACGTTGCAATGCCTGTGGAAACACCGCCGGGTGCTGTCTTTGCGCGCACCTTCGGGGCTGGCCTTTGTCGGAATGCCGCAAGCATGGATGTTCCAGATCGTGTTCGCGATGATCTCCCCCCTGATCGATCTGGCACTGGTGGTTTCGATCATTGGCACGGTTGTGCGCGTGGCGCAGCATGGCTGGGCACAGACGCAGACCGACGTGTTGCGTATGGGCGTGTACTGGATCGCCTTTACCACGGTCGATCTGCTGTGCGGCTGGATCGCCTGGCGGCTTGATGTGCGCGAACGCCGGTTCCCCGCGCTGCTGCTGCTGGCGCAGCGTTTCGTCTATCGGCAGTTGATGTATGGCGTGGTGATTCGCGCGGTTGGCGCGGCGATGGCAGGGCTTGGCATCGGCTGGGGCAAGCTGGAACGCACCGGGCGGGTCAACACCCAGCAGGGGTGACCTTCAGATCAGCGCAGCGCGCGCGATGCGGGTGTAAATCCGCGTCAACACCGCAAGGTCTGCCATCGCCACGGCTTCGTCGCACTTGTGCATCGTGGCATTCGACAGCCCGAATTCGATCACCGGGCAGACCGCGCGCAAGAACCGGGCATCCGATGTGCCGCCCGTGGTGGACAATTCGGGCGTGATCCCGGTTTCGGCCTCAACCGCTTCGGCCACCAGCGCGGAAAACGCGCCCGGCGGGGTCAAAAAGGCTTCGCCCGAGATGACCGCGCGCGTGTCCACCCGGTGGCGCTGTGCGATGGCGCTGACGCGCGCGACAAGGTCCGGCCCATTGTGCAGATCGTTGAAGCGGATCGACAACCGCGCGCGCGCTTCGGCGGGAATGACATTGGTGGCGGGGTTGCCCACAGCAATATCGGTGATTTCCAGATTCGACGGCTGAAACCAGTCGCTGCCCTGATCGAGGTGCAGCGCGCCGAGTTCGGCCAGCAGCGCGACCAGCCGGGGAATCGGATTGTCGGCCAAATGCGGGTACGCGACATGGCCTTGCGCCCCGCGCGCGGTCAGCCACAGATTGACCGAGCCGCGCCGCCCGATCTTGACCATGTCGCCCAGTTGGTGGACCGACGTCGGTTCGCCCACCAGGCACAAATCGGGCAAATGTCCTTGTGCGCGAATATGGTCGATGATGGCGACAGTGCCGAACCGCGCCGGGCCTTCTTCATCGCCGGTGATGAGCAGGCTGATCGTGCCCGCTTCGACGGGAATTTGCGCCACGGCTGCGACCATCGCGGCAATCGCGCCCTTCATATCGACTGCGCCGCGCCCGTGGAGCAGATCACCGCGCCGTTCGGGCACAAACGGCGCGCTGGTCCAGCCTTCACCCGGCGGGACGACATCAAGATGCCCGGCAAAGGCGAAATGGCGGCTGCCCGGCGGGCCGGGGCGGCGCGCAACGAGGTTTTCCACCGGTCCATCGGGCGCTTCGCCCGCCACGAACCGTTCGATCCCAAAGCCGATGGGGATCAAATGCGCCGCCAGTTCGGCAAACACCGCGCCACGGGCGGGGGTGACGCTGGCGCACGCGATCAACCGTTCGGCCACGCATACCGGATCGAGCGGTTCGATCATCGCCTAAACGTTCGCATCGTCCAGGATCGCGGCGCGCAAGGCGGCGATGCCGGTGTGTTTTTCCGCCGATGTCACCAGCACACCGGGATAGGCCGCAATATGCTTGCGCGCGACCGCCTCGGTCGCGGCGTGGACGCGGGTTAGCTCATCGCTGCGCACTTTGTCGGCTTTGGTCAGCACCAGCCGATAGCCGACGGCGGCTTCATCAAGCATCGTCATCATCTCGATATCGACCGGTTTGACCCCGTGCCGCGCGTCGATCAGCACCAAAGTCCGTTTCAGCACCACCCGCCCGCGCAGAAAATCGCGCACCAGCTTGCGCCACGCTTCGGTCACTTTGGGGGGAGCTTTGGCAAAGCCATAGCCGGGCATGTCAACCAGCCGCAGCAGCGTCGGATCGCCCACTTCGAACCAGTTGAGCTCTTGCGTGCGGCCCGGCGTGACCGAGGCGCGGGCGATGGACTTGCGCCCGGTCACCGCGTTCAGCAGCGACGATTTGCCGACATTCGACCGGCCGGCAAAGGCGATTTCCGGCTCTTCCGGATCGGGCAGAAATTTGAGCGCGGGCGCGGATTTCAGGAATTCGACCCGCCCCGAAAACAGCGCGCGGGCGCGTTCTTCCAAGGCGGCGAGACGCAGCCCTTCAGCGTCGGGTCCGGTTGCACTCATCGCGGGTGCGCGCCGCCTTTGCGTTTGACCGCGCGGTCGATGTCGGTCTGATCCTTGTCAGCTTGCGCCTGCAATTGCGGATGGCGCGCATACAGGAACCGCTGTTGCGCGATGGTGAGCAAGTTCGACGTGGTCCAGTAGAGCAGCAGCCCCGATGCGAACGACGACATCACGAACATCATCATCCACGGCATGATCGCCATGACTTGCTGTTGCGACGGGTCCATCGCCGCCGGTTGCAATTTGAACTGCAACCACATCGTCACCCCCAGCAGGATCGCCAGCGCGCCGATGCCCAGAAACCCTGGTGGCGTAAACGGCAGCAGCCCGAACAAGTTGAGCACGTGGCTCGGATCGGGGGCAGACAAGTCGCGGATCCAACCGACGAACGGCTGGTGCCGCATCTCGATGGTCAGCACCAAGACTTTGTACAGCGCAAAAAACACCGGGATTTGCAGGAACATCGGCAGGCACCCGGCCAGCGGATTGACACCTTCGGCCTTGTACAATGCCATCACTTCAGACTGCGCTTTGGGCTTGTCGTCCTTGTAGCGTTCCTGCACCGCTTTCAGCTTGGGCTGGAGCGCGCGCATTGCCGCCATCGAGGCGAATTGGCGCTGCGCGATCGGAAACATCATGGCGCGCACGATCACCGTCAGCAGGATGATTGCCAGGCCAAAGTTCTGGAATTTGAGAAACAGCGCATCGAGCAACCAGAAAATCGGCTTTTCAAACCAGCGGAACCAGCCCCAGTCGATCGACAGCGAAAAATTGGCGATGCCTTTGGCTTCATAAGTTTCCAGCAGCCGGTTTTCCTTGGCTCCGGCAAACAGCCGCACCGATTGGGTGGCGGTGGCTTGCGGGGCCACACTCACCGCGGGATACATCAAATCGGCACGGAACAACCCGCCGCCGAGCGCACGAAAACTGCTGGCAGGGCGTGTCCCCGCGTCGGGGATCAACGTCGACAACCAGTAGATGTCGGTAAACCCGATCCAGTTGGGCCGGCCCGCCGGAGTTACCTGCCCAGCGGTGATAACATCCTTGTAATGACTGTCAAAATTGACCGTCCCGTCAAACGCGCCAATCGGTCCTGAATGGACTTGCCAGGTATCGAGGCTCGCAGTGCGGTCGGTGCGGTTTATCAGTGCAAAGGGCCGTAGCGTAACCGGAGCGGCACTACCGTTGGTTACGCTTTGTGCCACGGTCAGCATGTAATCATCGTCGATGGCATAGCGGATCGCAAACGTCAGACCCGCCGGGCTGGTCCAGCGCAAAGTCACCGGGCTGGCCGGGGTAAGCCGCCGACCATCGGGCTGCCACAGCGTGTTGCCGCCCGGCGCCTCAACCCCGTTGTCACCCACCCAGCCGACTTGGGCAAAGTGCTGCGCCGGGGTTCCCGCCGGGGAAAACAGCCGCACCGGCGGGCTGCCCCGCTCTGCCGTTTCGCGATGGCGGTTGAGCGTCACATCATCGACCACCGCACCGACCAGATTGATCGATCCGCTGATCCCCGGCGCGGCAATGGCAACACGCGCAGGGGATGCCAGCGCCGCCTTGAGATCGCGCGCTTCAAGGCGTTGGTCCGCATCCGATTGCAGCCCGCCTTCGCGCGTCGGTTTGCCCTGCGCGGCATCGCTGCCTGCAGGCGCTGCCGGTGGCGCGGCCGGAGCGCTTGCCACGGGCCTTTGCCCAAGATGCGGATAGAAATAGCGTAGACCATAGTCCCAACCGAGCAGGATGACCCCCATCAGGACCACCGCCCAGATCAAATTGCGCTGATTTTCCACTATGCCTCGGCTGGTTCGGTTCGAATTCGCAAAAATGGCGGGCGCAAATCGGGCGATGCCTTTGCGTCAGGGCACCGGATCGTACCCGCTGCCACCCCACGGATGGCAGCGCAATAGCCGCTTCAGCGTCAGCCAGCCACCCCTAAACGCACCATGGCGTTCCAGCGCGGCAATTGCATACGCCGAACAACTGGGCGCAAACCGGCAGGTTGGCAGCAGCACCGCCGAAGGGCCGATCTGCCACGCGCGCACCAGCAGGATCAGCACGCGTTTCATCACCGCTTGCCACCGCCACGCGGGCGGCGCGGGGGATCGCCTTTGCCCTGTGCGGCGCGTGCCAGCGCGGCTTCGAGCTCGATACGCAACAGCGCGAAATCGCGCTCCACCCCGCCTTCGCGGCCAATCAGCACATGGTCGGCTCCGCCGATGCCGCGCTGTGGCAGAATATCGCGCAACAGCGCGCGAAACCGCCGCTTCATGCGGTTGCGGCAGACCGCGTTGCCGATTTTGCGGGTAACTGTCACACCAAACCGCGCGATGTGCAGGTCTTGCACCGCTGGCCGCACCAGCAACACGAATCCTGGCCGTGCTACGCGCAAACCATGGTTGGCGGCAACGAAATCGGCGCGCTTGCGAATCACATCAAGGCGCAAAGGGGCAGAATCAACCACAGGGGTATCAGCCCCCATTCCGCACCACGCTTGCGCTGCTGCGTTCAGGCCGACAGCTTCTTGCGGCCACGGGCGCGACGCGCACGCAGGATGTTGCGGCCACCAACCGTGGCGGTGCGGGCGCGAAAGCCATGGCGACGGGCGCGAACGAGGAGACTGGGCTGAAAAGTGCGCTTCATGACGGGGTGCTCTGTTGTAATAGGCCAAGTGGCGACGGGGCCGATGCTTACGGTCCAGCCAAGAATCAGGCTTCGGCGGATAGGCAATCCGGCGCGCGGCGTCAAGCGATCAGAAAAAAGCCCGACCGTTGCCGGCCGGGCTGAAAGTTTTGGGAGAGGATGCCTGAAAGGCATGGTCTGAATGCACTGCACACCAAAATTGTGCAAGTGCGAAAAGAGCCGCGCCAGTTGCATTTTTTGCATGGCCGCTTGCGGTCATGCGCGATTAGCGCGGTTTGACAAAGCGCATCGCGAACCGATCAGTATGCCCGCGCACAGCGGGATCGAACACGCCAACGGTGTGCGGATCGTCCTTGTTTTGCAGCAGCGTGCTTTCAGCTGCGAGCACGAACCCGGCTTTGGCAAAGTCCGCGCGCACCCGCGCCGGATCGATGCGGTGATATTTGTCGGCGGTTTCGCGCGGATCGCCACCGCTGGCAGCATGATCGATCACGATCACCCGCCCGCCCGGACGCAGCGCGGCAAACCAGTTGCGCAGCACCGCATCGACATCGCGCACCGGGTAATGATACTTTTCCGATGACCAGTAGAGATCGTGATATTCCAGATGGCTGAAAATCACGTCAAGGCTGTTGGCGCCGAACACCTGGCTGGCGGCGGGCACGAACATCGCGCGCAAATTGTCATGCCGATCAAGCAGCGGTTGCCATACCTGCGGCTTGTACCCCGCGTCGATACCGATGCCGTAGACCAGTCCGCGCGGCCCAACCGCGCGCGCCAGCAATTCGGAATAATAGCCGCCGCCCGCACCCCAGTCGGCCACCACATCGCCCCGGCGCAGTTGCGAAAACGCGAGCATCGCGGCGGGCTGACGACCGGCATCGAGCGCGCGGTTGTCGGTGCTGCGCGCAGGATCGGCCAGCGCGGCGGCGATGGCCGCAGGCGCGACCGGTGGTGCGGCTTGGGCCACAGGTGCCATCACGATCAGAGTGCAGAGCGCGATCAGGCGGGTAAACAGTCTGGATGGCATAGCAACAATCCCGATGAACAGCGGCGGTCCCCGATCATGGCACTGCTGCATCGCGATTACCAGCCGCGAACACGCTTTACGATCAATGCGCCAGCAGCAGCGGCACCACCGACCGGTCGAGCATGGCCCGCGACACCCCGCCGAGCAGCAATTCGCGCAACCGGCTTTTGCCGAACAGCCCCATCACGATCAGCCCCGCCCCGACGTCGTGGGCAAAGCTTTCAAGCGTTGCGGAAATCGCGCCAACGCGTTCCACCTGATGCACGTCGGCATGGATACCGTGCCGCGACAAATAGCTAGCGGCATCGGCAGCGGGGTAATCGTTGCCCTTTTCGCGCACGGTCAGCACATGCACCGCGCTCGCCAGCCGCAACAGCGGCACGGCCGCGCGCAAGGCCGCCGCGCTTTCGTGCCCGCCATCCCATGCCACCACCGCCGGGCGGTCAAACGTCAGCATGGGCACCCCGCGCGGCACCGCCAGCACCGGCAGCCGCACCCCTAGCCCGATTTCTTCGAGCGCTGGATCGTCAAGGCTGCTGACCACGATATCGCTGAAGCGGGATGCGCTCGCCACGCCTTCGATCCGCCCTTCATCGACCACCACGACATCGAACGCCACATCTTGCGGGGCAAGCCGCGCATCGAGCGTGCTTGCCAGCCGTTCATCGGCGGCGCGCACTTGGTTGATCGCTTCAGCCGACAGCGCGGCCCCGCCGAACGGTTCCCACAACGCCAGTTCGGCAAACGGCGTGGCAATCTGGAACGTGACATGCCCGCCCACCACACGCGCAAGCGCAAGCGCGGTTTCCACCCGGTCATCGAGCGCGGGGGAATTATCGACGGGGCACAGAATCGAGCGCATGGGATCATCCTTTGGTTTCGGTTGCCTAAGACTGTGCGCGCCCCCGCACGAATCGGCCATGATCCAGGTCAATTTGCGCACTATCGGCGCTCACACGCGCTTATACCAGCGGCATACGGCAACCGGAGCGAACCAATTGCTGCCACAGCGAAAAAACCCCTCGCCACGCGGCCTTGCCCGAATTATCGCCAAGCCCCGGTGCCGTGCAAGGAGACGATGATGGCCAGCAAGATCTACGGTGATGCCGCCGCCGCGCTCGACGGGCTGTTGCGCGACGGGCTGCTGGTGGCGTGTGGCGGGTTCGGGCTGTGCGGGGTGCCCGAACGGCTGATCGATGCGGTGCTGGCATCGGGGGTTTCCGGGCTGACATTCGCCTCAAACAATGCCGGGATCGACAACCAGGGCATCGGCAAGCTGTTGCGCAGCCGTCAGGTCAAAAAGATGATCGCATCCTATGTTGGTGAAAACAAGGAGTTCGAACGGCAATATCTGGCGGGCGAACTCGCCGTCGAATTCTGCCCGCAAGGCACGCTGGCCGAACGGATGCGCGCGGGCGGCGCCGGCATTCCGGGGTTCTATACCAAAACCGGCGTCGGCACGCTGGTGGCCGAAGGCAAAGAGGTCAAAAACTTCGACGGGCAGGACTATATTCTCGAACGCGGCATTGTTGCCGATCTCGCGCTGGTCAAAGCATGGCGCGCCGATCCCACCGGCAATGTCGTGTTCCGCAAAACGGCGCGCAATTTCAACGTGCCTGCCGCGCAATGCGGCAAAGTCTGCGTGGTCGAAGTCGAAGAGATCGTGCCCACCGGCAGCCTCGATCCCGATTGCATCCATCTGCCCGGCGTCTATGTCCAGCGGCTGATCCTTGGCGCGCCTTATGACAAGCAGATCGAATTCCGCACCACCCGCACACGGGAGAACGCATGATGGGCTGGACCCGCGACGAAATGGCGGCACGCGCGGCGCGCGAACTGCAAGACGGGTTCTATGTCAATCTCGGCATCGGCATCCCGACGCTGGTGGCCAACCATATCCCGCCCGAAATGACCGTCACGCTGCAATCGGAAAACGGCATGTTGGGCATCGGGCCGTTCCCTTATGACGACGATGTCGATGCCGATCTGATAAACGCGGGCAAGCAGACGATCAGCCAATTGCCGCAATCGGCCTATTTCGACAGCGCCACCAGTTTTGCGATGATTCGCGGCGGGCATATCGATCTGACCGTGCTGGGCGCGATGGAAGTCGCCGAAAACGGCGATATCGCCAACTGGATGGTGCCGGGCAAGATGATCAAGGGCATGGGCGGGGCGATGGACCTTGTCGCCGGGGTGAAGCGGATCATCGTGGTGATGGAACATTGCGCCAAAGACGGTAGCGCCAAATTCGTCCCCGCGTGCACCCTGCCGCTGACCGGGCGCAATGTCGTCGATATGGTGATTACCGATCTGGCGGTGTTTGCCCGGCCTGACCATGCCAGCCCGTTCCGCCTGATCGAATGCGCGCCGGGTGTGAGCGCTGCGGACATCGCGGCGAACACCACCGCGCATTATATCGCCTGACCCCGCACCGGCCCGAGGCACACCGATGGTCACGCTGATTACCGCCAACCGCAACTATTCAAGCTGGTCGTTGCGCCCGTGGGTGCTGATGCGCGCGCTCGGCATTGCGTTCGAGGATCGCGTCGAACCTTTTGCCAAACCGGTCAACTGGCAGGAATTTCGCGCGTTTTCACCCACCGGACAAGTGCCCGCGCTGATCGACGGGGCGACCACGGTGTGGGATTCGCTCGGCATCACGCTGTGGCTGGCAGATCGCTATCCCGCAGTCTGGCCCAGCGACCCGGCCGCGCGCGCCTTTGCGCAGTGCATCGTTGCCGAAATGCACGGCGGATTTTCCGCCTTGCGCAACCGCTGCACGATGAATGTCGGGGTGCGCGCGCAGCTTGCCAGCGTGCCCGACGATCTGGCGCGCGATATTGCCCGGATTGGCGAAATCTTTGCCGAAGCGCTCGACCGGTTTGGCGGCCCGTGGCTGGCGGGCGCGGACTTCACCGCCGCCGATGCATTCTACGCCCCGGTCGCGTTTCGCATCCGCACGTATGGCCTTGATGTCGGGGCGGCAGGGGCGCGCTGGGTGGCGCATATCCTGGCGCATCCGGCAATGCTGGAATGGGAACGGGCCGCGCTCGCCGAAACGTGGCGCGAGGCGGAACATGAGGCCGATCTGGCGCGCTGTGGCGCGGTTACCGCCGATTATCGCGCTCGGTAATCACGCCGCCTCGTTGACATATTGCGATGCCACCAGCCAGCCTTTGAACGGACGGAGCGAACCCAAGCAGCCGATCGCCAGAATCGGCAGCGAGACCAGCGCATGAACCCACCATGGCGGGGCAAACGTTACTTCGATCCACACCGCGACGAATGTCAGCGGAAAGGCGGTAATGCATAGCGCAAAGAACGCCGGGCCATCATCGGCATGGGCAAAGCTGTAATCGAGCCCGCAGGCAGGGCAGCGCGGCACCAGTGTCAGCCAGCCGTCGAACATGCTTGCACCCCCGCAGGCGGGGCAGCGGCCATGCCAGCCCGCCGCCAGGATGTGCCGCAGCCGGGGATTGCCGATCAAACCCAAGTTGTTTCTCCTGCTGTGGGTGCGCCGCGGTGATAGGCCCGCGATGCGCAACTGTCCAAGCCGCAGTTCGACTCGGGCTGATTTGCCGTGTATGCTCCAGGTCGCATGATCGACAGTCCCATCCCTGCCAGCGAGCGGTCAATCGGGCCGCTGTCGCGCATGACCCGCGCCGCGCTGCTGGCGTTTTACCGGCAGCAAGGCTGGCGCGCCGAAGGCACGCCACCGCCGGGCGGGCGCTATGTCATTATCGCCGCGCCGCACACGTCGAACTGGGATTTCGTCTATTTTCTAGGGCTGACGGAGGAATTGGGGATCGAGCCGCACTTCATGGCGAAAGCAAGCCTGTTTCGCTGGCCGCTGGGCGGGTTCATGCGCGATATGGGCGGGATTGCGGTTGACCGGTCAGGCAATCACGACATGGTCAGCGCGATGATCGCCGAATTTGCCCGGCGCGACCGCTTTGCGCTGGTGATTGCGCCTGAAGGCACGCGCAGCCAGGTGCGAGCATGGCGCACCGGGTTCTATCACATTGCGCTGGGCGCAGGCGTGCCGATGGTTGTAGGCATGATGGACTATGCCCGGCGCGTCGGTGGCCTGGGACAGGCAATCATGCCGAGCGGCGATATGGCAGCAGACATGGCGCAAATCGCTGCCGCCTATCGCGGCGTAACCCCGCGCCACCCCGCGCGCGGAATGATCGATTTTGCCGGAGACGCGCGTTGATGGATCGCACGCCGGACCGGCTTGAGCGCGTGTTGGGCGCAGGCACGGCGCTGTTGCTGGCGCTGGTGCTTGCCGCAATCGTGCGCGGCCAGCCGCATTGGCACACCATCGCAATCACCGTCTGGGTGCATCTGGCGGCGATGGTCGTGGTGCTGGCGCTGACCCCGGTGCTGCTGTGGCAGCGGCGCGGCACGCGGCGGCATCGGCTGCTCGGATGGATCTGGGCCAGCGGCATGATGGTCAGCGCGTTTGACAGCTTGTGGGTGCGCGGGATTCGCCACGGGCAGTTCAGCCCGATCCACGCGCTGTCAGTGCTGGTGCTGGTGGCGACGCCTTGGGCGGTCTATGCCGCGCGGCGTCACAATATCATGGCCCATCGCCAGACGATCCGGTCGCTGGTGATCGGATCGCTGCTGATCGCGGGGGCTTTTACGTTTCCGTTCGGGCGGCTGCTTGGTCGCTGGCTGCTGGGGGAATGAATCGGTAGTCCGCGACTGGGCACCCATCGCGCAGATGTTCAACGATGATCCGTTCAAGCACCGCCGGAGTGCACGAATGGTACCACACGCCTTCGGGATAGACGACCGCCACCGGGCCGAGCGCGCAGACGCGCAAGCATCCCGCTTTGCTGCGCAACACCCCCGCCGCGCCGCCCAGCGCCAGTTCACCCAGCCGCGCCTTCAAAAAACGCCAGCTTTCACGCCCTGCATCGCGCGGGCAGCATTTGTCGGTTTCGGGATCGACGCACAAAAAGATATGTCGCCTGGGGGCAAAACCGCCCAGTTGCTGCAACGCGCGGGTGGCTTGTGCCAGTATGGCCGGATCAGCCATCAGCGCGTGGCGCGCGCGATTTCAGCGGCCACCAGCCGTTCGACAATCGCGGGCAAATGCGCATCGAGCCATTGCGCCAGCATCGGTTTTAACAGATCGCGGGTCAGCGCTTCGAGCGAGGTTTCGCCCGGCCGCAAGCCTTGCGCCTTGCCACCGGTCTGCACGCGCGCCGCCAGCGCCCCCAGCGAATCGCGCATTGCCGCTGCCGTCGCGGCATTGAGCAGCGGCGCATCGACGTCAGCCAGTGGCGGTTCGCTGCCCGGAACTTGCGCGCTCAAAACTTGCGCACCAATATCGCCCAGATCGAGCACATCGCCAAACCGTTCGCGCAAGGCGCTGTCATGCCCGTTTGCGGTGTCGCCCGGCCCATGCGCCGGGGGGATGTCGCGCGCGATCACTTGCTTGATCGAGGCAAGAATGTCTTCGACCGAAGGTTCGCCAGCCTGCCGCATATCTATCGCGATCCTTTACGCCGCAGGGGCCGATTCTGCACACCGATCACCGTTATCACGCCGACCATGGTTACGGTAGGGGCTGCTGCGGCACAGCCGCATCTTGCGCCGGAGTGCCGGTGGTCGAAGTCGCCTGCCGCACCGGATCGGGATCGCGGTGCCAGTCCCACGCATCGCCCGCAGTGCGGTCAAAATGCACTTGCGGATCGTACAAGGCCGCGCCCAGATCGTCATCGAGCGCCAGATCGCGCGCTTGCGCTTTGCCGGTGGCCGATTTCAGATTGAACCCGGCGACGTAAGCATTGCGCCGCGCGGTCGCGAGATTGACTTGCGCGTTGAGCAGTTCCTGTTCGGCATCAAGGATATTGAGGATGGTGCGGTTGCCCACGGTGTTTTCGGCGCGCACCCCTTCAAGGCTGAGCGCGGCGGATTCAACCGCCGTCTGGTTCAGCGCAATCGCGTCGTTGGCCGCCGACCAAGCGGCATAGTCGGCGCGCACGGTGGCAATCACCGCGCGTTCCGCCGCGATCTCGCGCTCGTCCGCCGCCCCGGCATAAGCCTGGGCCTGGCGGGTGCGCGCGCTGGGCAAGCCGCCCTGATAGAACGGAATGGTTGCCTGCAACCCGATCTGCGCCGATCCAACGTGCCCGAGCGACCCGGATTGCGTCGCAGCCGCAGGCAGGCTGCCGAGATAATTGGTATAAGCCGTCGAACCGACCACCGCCAGCCGGGGCAGCCGCGCCGCTTCGGCAACTTTGATATCATCGCCCGCCGCTTGCAGCGCCAGCCGCGCTGCCGCCAGATCGGGATTGGCATCGAGCGCGATTGCCACCGCTTCATCGGGCGAATGCGGCATTGCGGTCAGCGGCGGCGGCGAATCGAGCGTATCGGGCGGATGGCCGACGACCTGAATATAATGCTCGCGCGCGCCGATCAGATTGGCTTCGGCACTGCGCAGCGCCGCCCGCCCTTGCGCCAGCCGGGATCGCGATTGCGCCACATCGGTGCGCGTAACATCACCGATTTCAAACCGGTCGCTCGTCGCCTTCAGGTTGACTTCGAGCACTTGCACATTGTTGCGGTTAAGCGCGACAACCGCGGCATCGAGCGTGACATCGAGATAGGCAGTCACGACTTGCGCAAACACCGCCGATTCGGTGCCGCGCAAGCTGGCCTGCCCCTGCCGCACGCGGATCCGCGCGGCCGAAATCGCGCTGCGCGTGCCGCCCCCGGCATACAACGGCGCGCTGAATGTGGTGGTCGCTTGCGCCGTATCGGTGGGATAGAAATCCGCCGCGCCATAGGCCTGTTTTTCCAGCGTATGCGCATAGCTGACCGACCCTTGCAAACTGGGCAGCGCGGCAGAGCGCGCAATCGGCACAGTTTCGTCGGTCGCGCGTTGGTTGGCGCGGGCTGCGGCCAGATCGGGATTGGTCTTATACGCCGCGATCAGCGCCTCGCGCAGCGTTTCGGCGCGTGCCAGCGGCGGCATGGCCAGCACCGCCGCGCCGATCAGCAAAGACCCCCACGAATGCCGGGCCATCGGCTTCAAAAGCTCCACGCCGGTTTCGCGGCAAATTCGGGCAAGGGCGCAAAATCGGCTTCACCCAGGCTGGTCAGCACCACTTCGCCCAAGACCCGGCGGCCCAGCGCCAGCCGTGCCACGCCGCGTTCGATCCATCCGCCGACCACGCGGCCATGATCGGCCAGCACCGCGATCAGCCGGTCAGGCACCGTGGCCATCGCCCCGTCGATCAGCACCAGCGAATAGGGCGCGCCCGCGCCCCAGTCTTCATCGGGCGCGGCCACAGTCACATGCCCCGCCAGATGCGCCACCAGCGCGCCAAGATAGGCCCCGGGGCGGCCGATCACCAGCACGCGATCTTCGCGCGTCGGTTCGGCTGCGGTCAACATCTGCCCATGCGTCAACGCGGGCGCGAGCACCGCGCCATCGCCCAGTGGCACCGCGCGATCCATATAGGCAATCGCCCGCGCGCCAGCGGGCACATGGTCTTCGCGCGGTTCAGCCGCAAATGCCGCCAGAATCGCCAGATCATTGACCCCGCTGACACGCAACTGCCGGTCGATCATCGCGCGCCGCGCCGCCGCAAACCTGATGCGATCATCCACCAAGGTCATGAAATCCCTCGTCCAAGGGCACCCGGTCGTCGCGGGGCCAGCCACGCGCAAGCCTCTAGATTATCGCCAACGCCGCGCCAAGTGCTTTGGTGGCGGCATTGTCCCCGTATTGGCCAACAAGACTATGGCCCGGGAAAATGGCGCAAGATCGCATCAGCCGTCATCAGCCACCAATCCTTGTGATAGATCCACGTAACGCCAGCTTCGCACACCACGATCACACCTGCACCGATGGCCGTGGCCCGATACAAGCGGCCCCTCGTCCGCCAGTCAAGCGTGGCAAGCATCACCAGAAATACATTGGTCATGATGAAACGGTGCGTGAAAAAGCCCAGCCCGTGGTTACCGAGTGCGGGTCTGAGCAGCGGCTCGCTGACCCTTGACCACGCCGCGCCGAACAGCAACGCCGTACCCAGAGCGTGATGCGAAAAAGTGGGAACCGGTTTTTCGCAATAAATCACGCGAAAACAAAGACTCTAGAGCGTGATGCGATTCAATCTCATCGCATCACGCTCTAGAAAGATCAGGCGTTTGTGCGTCGCCGAATTTTTGCGCAGCAACAACCCCACCGTCGTGAACACCAAAAACAGCGACAGCGAAAAGATTGGCACGATCAAAAAGCGCTGACCGCCGGGGTGGTGGAGCGCCGCGAACCGCTCGCTCCAAGTTTCGGCAAACACGCTGCTGATCGCCATGGCCGGGATCATGCAGGCCCCGATCAGCCCCAGCCGCCGGTGGAACACCGTATGACCCTGGCGGATGAATGCAATCTGTGCCGCCATCAGCGCGGTCCAGCCCAAAAACAGTCCAGCGTGAATCTGCAAGGCCAGCGGTGCCGGGTATTCGGCCTGACCGTTGAAGCGAGTCCAGCTTGGCGGAACAAAGCCCAGCACGACGCCCATCAGGCCGAGCGCGAAAAAGGCCAGAAAGATATCCCGCTCAAACTGTCTGGCAGTGCGCGAGCGCGTGACTATGCCCAAGTTGCACTCCTGATCCCCGTGCCTCCCTTACGTCTTTGGTCGAATACTGGCTGTCAAGCTCCTAAAGCCAAGCGGCAGCCGGACGCGCCGGTCCACTGCGGCGGATTGCCATTGATCGATGGCTATGTGCTGGCACGATCCGCGTTCAACCATTCGGTCAATTACCGCTCGGCGATGGTGTTTGGCCGCGCCCAGGTCTTGACTGATCCAGAAGCGATCACCGCCGCGCTGCGCCACTTGGTCGATGATCTGTTCCCCGCGCGCTGGCCCGATCTGCGTGCGATGACCGCGCAAGAGCTGAAAGCCACGCGCGTGTTGTGGCTCGATATCGAAGAAGCCAGCGTCAAACACCGCGACGGCCCGCCCGGCGATGCCGAAGACGCCGCCACCCCGGTCTGGGCAGGCGTGCTGCCGATCACGACCTCGCTGTCCGTCGCCCAACCCGCCCAAGGCCCGCACCACGATCTGCCGCTGCCCGCAGATCTGGCCCGGCTGATCGCATCGGGGCGGCTGCGGTGAGTGCGGATGCGTCAGCGTGGTGCGCAGGCATTGGGTGACGCTGCGCCACATTCGCGCTTGTCGCGATCATTTGCGTGGCGAACGCCGCAGCATCCGGGCTATGAAACAATCACAGCATCGGCTTTGCCGCAACACCGGTTGCCGGTCCGGCCCCGACACATACCCGCAGCGAAAGGCGTGAAGCGCACATGGCAGATATGGTGACCATCCGCGAGGCAGACCTGATCGACACCATTGCCGATGCCTTGCAATATATCAGCTATTACCACCCGATGGATTATATCCATGCGCTGGGAGAGGCGTACAAGGCCGAACAAGGCCCGGCCGCCAAAGACGCGATTGCCCAGATCCTGACCAACAGCCGGATGTGCGCCGAAGGCCATCGCCCGATCTGTCAGGACACCGGCATCGTCAACGTGTTCATCACCTGGGGTCAGAATTGCCGGCTCGACAGTGCACAAAGCCTGCAGGATGTCGTCGATGAAGGGGTGCGCCGCGCCTATCGCAACCCCGATAACCCCTTGCGCGGATCAGTGCTGGCCGATCCCGCGTTTACCCGCCGCAACACCCGCGATAACACGCCGTGCGTGCTGCACGTCACGATGGTGCCAGGCGATACGATCAGCATCGATGTTGCCGCCAAAGGCGGCGGCAGTGAAAACAAATCGAAGTTCAAAATGATGAACCCCAGCGATTCGATCATCGACTGGGTGATCGCCATGCTGCCGCAGATGGGCGCGGGCTGGTGCCCGCCGGGGATGCTGGGCATCGGCATCGGCGGCACGGCGGAACAGTGCATGCTGCTGGCCAAACAGGCGCTGATGGCACCGATCGACATGGCGCAGTTGAAAGCGCGCGGCGCGCAGACCGATATCGAGGCCATGCGCATCGAAATCTTCGACAAAGTCAACGCGCTGGGCATCGGCGCGCAAGGGCTGGGGGGCCTGTCCACGATTCTCGATGTCAAGATTCTGGATGCGCCGTGCCATGCGGCGGGCAAGCCGGTAGGAATGATCCCCAATTGCGCCGCGACCCGCCACGCCCATGTCACGCTCGACGGGTCCGGACCCTGCTATCTCGACCCCCCCCGGCTCGATGACTGGCCGCACGTGCACTGGACCCCCGACGCTTCGGCACAACGAGTCGATCTCGACATGCTGACCCCGGCACACGTGCAAAGCTGGAAACAGGGTGATCGCCTGCTGCTCAGCGGCAAATTGCTGACCGGGCGCGATGCCGCGCACAAGCGGATCAAGGATATGCTGGCGCGCGGTGAACCGCTGCCGGTCGATTTCAACGGGCGGGTGATCTATTATGTCGGCCCGGTCGATCCGGTGCGCGATGAAGTCGTTGGCCCGGCGGGGCCGACCACCGCGACGCGGATGGACGGATTTATGGACATGATGCTGGGCCTTGGCCTGCTGGCCAGCGTCGGCAAATCGGAACGCGGTCCTGCGGCCACGGCGGCGATTGCCCAGCATCGTTCGGCCTATCTGATGGCGGTGGGGGGTGCGGCCTATTTGGTGGCGCGCGCGATCAAACAGTCGCGCGTGGTGGCCTTTGCCGATTTGGGGATGGAGGCGATCTATGAATTTACGGTCGAGGACATGCCGGTAACGGTGGCGGTCGATTCTGCCGGGCGCAATGTGCATGAACTGGCCCCGCTGGTATGGCGGCGCAAGATTGCCGACGAGGGCCTGTTACCCGCCTGATTTTGCAGTTGTCGCCGGGTGCGCCAAACGGCATAGCCGCGCGCATCACCATCGCAGGAAAGGCACGGGATGCGCATCGGATTTATCGGGCTGGGCAATGTCGGGGGCAAGCTGGCGGGCAGCCTGTTGCGCAACGGGCATGATGTGGTGGTGCGCGATCTTGATCCGGTGTTGGTCGAAAGCTTTGTCGCGCGCGGGGCAAGCGCTGCTGACAGCCCGCGCGCCTTGGCCGATGCCAGCGAGATCGTGATTACCTGCCTGCCCTCGCCCGCCGCCAGCGCGGCCGTGGCCGAAGGCGCTGACGGCTTTCTGGCAGTGCTGCGCCCCGGTCAGGTGTGGCTGGAAATGAGCACCACCGACTATGCCGAAGTGCTGCGGCTGGGTGCGCTGGTCGAAGCGCGCGGCGCGCTGTTCATGGAATGCCCAGTATCGGGCGGCTGCCACCGCGCCGAAACCGGCAATATCTCGATCTTTGCCGGTGGCCCGCGCGAAGGGTTTGACCAAGTGCTGCCGGTGCTGACCACATTGGGCCGCCGCGTCTTGCACACCGGCCCGCTCGGCACCGCATCGCGGCTGAAAGTGATGACCAACTATTTGTGCACGGTGCACCTTGTCGCGCTGGCCGAAGCGCTGACCACGTGCCACGCTGCGGGGCTTGACCCCAACACGACGTATGAGGCGATCCGCATTTCATCGGGCAACAGCTTTGTCCATGAAACCGAAAGCCAGGTGATCCTGAACGGCAGCCGCGATATCAATTTCACGATGGATCTGG
Organism: uncultured Sphingomonadales bacterium; assembly: GCA_903848655.1. Lineage (GTDB taxonomy): Bacteria > Pseudomonadota > Alphaproteobacteria > Sphingomonadales > Sphingomonadaceae > Novosphingobium. The sequence continues at coordinate 2,761 of CAINGT010000007.1, read as the reverse complement.
TATCAAAAGACATCGGCCTGTTCGACGATCTGGCACAAGCCAACGGGGTTTCGCTGGAACTGTCCCCGCTGATCGTGCGCCTGTTCAATGAGGCGCGGGCTGCCTATGGCGACCGCGAACGGTCCCCCAATATCATCCGCCGCTATGAAGAACCGCTTGGCCTGAAAGTGCTCGGCACCGGCTTTCCCCCCGCCATGGTCGATGATGAACCCGAAGCCCAAGGGTATGAGGTCGTGCCCAGGCGCTGACGCCGCTATCGCTCGCCGTCGTTTGCGACCCGTGGTAGATGGCGAGGCCCGTTTCCGATCTGGCTCACACAGGATTGCGCCCCATGACCCCGCGCCGCATTGTCATTACCGCCGGTGCCTCGGGCATTGGCCGCGCTTTGGCCGAGGCGTTTCTCGCGCAAGGCGATCAGGTGCATGTCTGCGATGTGGATGACGCGGCGCTCGATGCCATGCGTCAGAAACTCCCTGCGATCCATGCCGCCCGCGCCGATGTCGCCAGCGAAAGCGACATGGCGCGCTTTTTTGATGGCGTGGGCGATAGGCTGGACGTGCTTATCAACAACGCCGGGGTCGCCGGGCCGACCGGGCGTTGCGAAGATCTTGCGCCTGCGGATTGGGCGCGCACCATCGACATCAATCTGACTGGCGCATTTCTGGCCACGCGGCTGGCCATTGCCCGCCTGCGCCGGGGCCGTGATGCGGCGATTATCATGATGAGTTCAAACGCCGGGCTGTTCGGGTGCCCTTTGCGCAGTCCTTATGTCGCGAGCAAATGGGCGCTGATCGGGCTGACCAAAACACTTGCGATGGAGCTTGGCCCCGATGGCATCACCGTTAACGCGCTGTGCCCCGCGAGTGTCGAAGGGCCGCGCATTCGCGGGGTGATCGCACGCGATGCGGCAGCGCGCGGATTGACGGTTGCAGCGGTCGAAACCGAATACAAGCGGCAAAGTTCGATGCGCCAATTCATCCAGCCCGACGAAATCGTGGCGATGGTATCATTTCTCGCATCGCGCGCGGCGCGCAACATTTCCGGCCAAGCGATTGCGATCGATGGCCATACCGAGGGCCTGTGGTCCGATCTGGAGCCGGTACGATGAAAGCAGTCTGGTACGAAACCGTCGGCCCCGCCGCGCAAGTGCTGCATTATGGCGAACGCCCCGATCCTGTGCCGCAAGCCGGGGAAGTGCGCGTCCGGCTGATAACGTCTGGGGTTAATCCGTCCGATGTAAAGAACCGCAGCGGTTCGCGCGGGCCGATGGCGTTTGGCTGGCAGATCCCGCATTCCGATGGCGCAGGCGTGATCGATGCGGTGGGCGAAGGCGTCGCGCCATCGCGGGTGGGGGAACGGGTCTATACGTGGAACGCGGCGTGGCGGCGCGCCGAAGGCACGTGCGCGGAGTCTGTCTGCCTGCCGCACGATCAGGCGGTGGCATTGCCCGATAGCATGGATTTCGCCGCCGGGGCCTGCCTTGGCATTCCGGCGATGACCGCCGCGCACGCGCTGTTCAGCGATGGCGACGTGGCAGGACAGACCGTGCTGGTGACCGGCGGGGCGGGTGCGGTCGGTGAAATCGCCATCCAGTTGGCGCGCTGGGCCGGCGCGCACGTCATCGCCACGGTCAGCAACGCGGCCAAGGGCGCGGTGGCGACGGCTGCCGGGGCGCATCAGGTGATCGATTATCGCAGTGCCAATGTGGTCGATGCAGTGCGCGCAGCGACCGGCGGTGCGGGGGTGGACCGCGTGATCGAAGTGGAATTTGGTGGCAATCTGCCGGTCACCACGCAGATCGTGCGCACCGGCGGGGTGATCGCGACATATGGCTCGGTCGCCGAACCAAACCCCGCGATTCCGTTCTATCCGATGATGTTCGCCAATATCACGGTGCGGATGCTGCTGGTCTATCTGATCGGGCCAGCCGAGCGTGCGCGCGTGATCGCTCGGCTGGCCGCTGCGATGGCCGACAACGCGCTCCACCCGCGCATCGCCGCGCGCTTCGCGCTGGCGGAGACGGCGGCGGCGCACGAAGCGGTCGAAAGCGGCAGCATGATCGGCAATGTCGTGATCGATATCGCCTGATTCGTTTGGTTTAAGGATTCGCCATGCTGACGCTCGAACCTTTGCTGACTTTTACCAACCCGATTACGGTTCAGGCCATCGGCGCGACCCCGTTCGGCACGCGCACGACCTATATCGTTGGCGCAGGCACGTTCGAAGGACCACGTTTGCGCGGCACGATCCTGCCGGGCGGGGGTGACTGGATGACCGAAGGTGCCGACGGGCTGTGCCAGCTTGACGTGCGCAAGACATTTGCCACCGATGATGGCGCGCTGATCGATGTGCGCTATACCGGGCTCTACCGCTATAGCGAAACCGTCAGCGCGCGGCTGGCGGCGGGGCTGTCGTGCGACTTTGGCGATACGCTGTTCCAAGTGCAGGCGCGGTTTGCCACTGGCGCGGATAAGTACCACTGGCTCAACGCCACGCTGGCAGTGGGCGAAGCGTGCGAAACCGCGCAAGGCGTGCGCTATCGGCTTTACGCCATCGTTAGAGCATGATGCGAAAAAGTGGGCACCGGTTTTTCGCAAAAAATCATGCGAAAACAAAGACTCCTAGGTCGTGGTGACAATTTAACTATCGTAGCCAGATCGCAATGGCCGCGAGTTTAACAAATCCCATGAAGTTTGCGAGCAGCTTATCATATCGAGTTGCGACTCGTCTGAAGTGTTTGAGCTTATTGAAAAACCTTTCG
>CAINGT010000006.1 GCA_903848655.1 uncultured Sphingomonadales bacterium | reverse complement strand
TGCTCCGGGTGGGGTTTGCCGTGCCGCGGCCGTTACCGGCGCGCGCGGTGCGCTTTTACCGCACCGTTTCACCCTTGCCGCCGGATTGCTCCGGTGTGGCGGTCTGTTCTCTGTGGCACTTTCCCTGACCACGGATCGCCTCCGCAGCCGGCGGGCGTTACCCGCCACCCTTGTTTCATGGAGCCCGGACTTTCCTCGGCATTGTTTGCACAATGACGCGGCTGCCCGGCCCCCTGGCGCGGCCACGCCTAGCAGCGCCCGCGCGGTTTAACAATCCTGCCCCAGATCGCGCGCGATCAGCAGTTCGAACAGCAGCGCGCCGATCTGGCTGTCGATTTCACCCGTAATGCGGTGCGGGCGCCAGCGCCGTTCAAACGCGCGGATCGCGGCGGCGCGGTCGGCAATGTCATAGCCGAAGCGTTCGAGCGCGAGGAAAAATGCGCCGTCGTTGTCATAGATCAGCCGCATCCGGGGTTTGGGTTTGGGCAGCGCAAGGCGGTAGCGCGCCAGCAGATCCCAATCGAACAGTTCGCCCGGATCGGTCTTGCGCGCCGGGGCCACATCGGAATGGCCCACGACATTGCCCGGCGCGATGCCGTGACGCTGAACGATATCGGCCAGCAGGGGGATCAACGCCGCCATCTGCGCCTCGGCAAACGGGCGATAACCGCAATCGTGCCCCGGATTGACCAGTTCGATGCCGATACTGGCCGAATTGATATCGGTCAACCCGCGCCACCACGAACGGCCCGCGTGCCACGCGCGATTGGCTTCATCGACCAGCCGGATCACCGTGCCGTCTTCATCGATCAGATAATGCGCCGACACTTCGGCCGCCGGATCGCACAGCCGCGCGAGCGCCGCCTCCGCGCTGTCCATGCCGGTATAATGCAGCACCACCATCGTGATCGGCAGCGCGCGTGCGTTCCAGTTGGGCGACGCAACGGTGCGCTGTACCAGCCAGCGGTTCATGCCACGATCACGGCGAAGGCAGCACCGCGCCCAGCACCAGCGCATCGGCTGACACATGGAATTGCAGCGCGCCGCCGTTGTCGCTGGCCAGTTGCCGGATCAGGTAAGCGGGCGCGGTCTTGCCCGACAGCGATTCGGCCGGCAATGTCCCATCAAGCGCCTGACCCACCAACGGGTCGAACGCAATCCGCGGGCCTGCCGCGCGCACCACGATCTCGCTGGTCACGCCCGCGCCGCTATCGCGGGTTTCGGCACCGATATCGAGCGAGCCGCCGCGCACCAGCGCCTCGATCCCGATCAGCACGAGGTTGAGCAGCGTCTTGACCGCCGGTTTGGGCATCGTGTCGCCAGTCAGCGCCCAGTTGATGGTGATGCGCCCCTGGCTCGCCACGAGCGCATCGACAACCGCGCGCGGTTCGTCGAGCGTAATGCTTTCGCCAAACCCGCCGCCCGCGCCAAACGCCAGCCGGAAAAACCGCAGCTTGTCTGCAGAGGCGCGCGCGCTTTGTTCCAGCAGTTCGAAACAGCGCTGGCGCATTTCGGGATCGGTTTCGTCTGCCAGCAGTTCCAGCCCGTTTGACAGCGCGCCGACCGGGCTCAACAGATCGTGGCACAAGCGCGAACACAACAGGCTGGCAAGTTCGAGGGAGGCAATAGTCATGGTCCGGGGTCGGGCCCTTTGTTTGGGGTGAGCCACAGCGCTATGCGTTAATCGACAATCACGCCATAAGAAAGCGGTGCGAATCCGGATGTGTGATCGCGCCACAGCGCCACGGTTTCGCCCGCGATGATGGCCCAGATGCGCCCGTCATGCGCCGCTTGGGCCACGTCGGTGGGCGAGGGTCGCGCCGGGCCAGTCGGATGCGAATGGAAATAGCCCAGCACCGCCAGCCCCCCTGCCCGGCCCGCCCGGTGCGCAGCGATCAGCGCGGCGGGGTCGATGGCAAACCGGCGCAGCGGGTCGGGGGCAACATTTGCCGTCGCTTGCGCCACGCTGATCGTGTCGCCTTGGCCCAGCAGCAGGCCGCATACCTCGTGCGGGTGCGCGGCGCGCGCGGCGGCGCGGATTGCCGCCATTGCCGATGAAGTGATGCAAATTGGCATCACCGGTTGATAGCTTTTGCAACCGACCGTTGGCAAGCTTCGCGGGTCTGACTTGTCAGCCGCCGTGCGCGCCCCATATCGCGGTAGTATGGGGGACAGCCAAGCCATTCTGGCCGGGGTGATCGGCGATAGCGGGCACAGGCTCGACAAGGCGCTGGCCGAAGCCTCGGGCCTGTCGCGCGAACGCGTCAAGGCCTTGATCGGCGAAGGCGCGGTCATGCTCGACGGGCACGTCGTGGCGCAAGCATCGGCCAAGCCAGGGCCGGGCTGTGCCTGGACGATTGCCGTGCCGCGCCCAAGCACGGCGCTGGCCGCACCGCAGGCGATCCCGCTGGTGATCGTGCACGAAGATGCCAGCCTGATCGTGATCGACAAGCCCGCCGGGCTGGTGGTCCATCCCGCAGCGGGCAATCCCGATGGCACGCTGGTCAATGCCGTGTTGCACCATTGCCACGGCCAATTGTCGGGGATTGGCGGGGTGGCGCGCCCCGGCATCGTCCACCGCATCGACAAAGACACCTCGGGCCTGCTGGTCGTGGCCAAGACCGATGCCGCGCACGAAAGCCTTGCGCGGCAATTCGCCGATCATTCAATCTTGCGATCGTATCGCGCGATCACTGCCGGGGTGCCGATTCCGGTTGCGGGCACGGTCACCGGATCGATTGCCCGTTCATCGCATGACCGCAAGAAGATGGCGCTTGTCACCGACGGGCGCGGCAAGCACGCGGTCACGCATTACCGCGTGATCGAGCCGATCGGTACCGCAGCGCTGGTCGAATGCCGGCTGGAAACCGGGCGCACCCACCAAGTGCGCGTTCACCTTGCGTCAATCGGCCATTCGCTATTGGGCGATCCGGTCTATGGGCGTTGTTCGCCGCGCTTGCGCCCGCTGCTGGGGGCGCTGGGGTTCTCGCGGCAGGCGCTTCATGCTGCCGAATTGGGGTTTGTGCATCCGGTCGATGGCCGGGCAGTGCACTTCACCAGTCCGCTGCCGGAAGATATGACGCTGCTGCTGGACGCGTTGCGGGGATGAGCCGAACTGCACCACGGGGCGCTAGAGCGTGATGCGAAAAAGTGGGAACCGGTTTTTACCTTCGGTGGCCTGCGGCTCGCAATAAATCACGCGAAAACAAAGATTCTAGAGCGGAATGCGATTCAATCTAATTGCATTCCGCTCTAGAAAAAACTGTGAAACGATGTTTTCATGTAAAGTTTGATGGAGCATAGAAATCTTGTGTGGTCCCGCCGCCCGATGCCCGGCAGGGGTTGTAGCAACCGGGAACCGACACGCGCGAAAGGATTTGCTGGTGAGTGACAACAACAAGGCGCTGATCGTTCCCGCGCTGACCGGGGAAGCCAGCCTGAACCGCTATATGTCGGAAATCCGCAAGTTTCCGGTGCTGACGGCAGAGCAGGAATATATGCTGGCCAAACGCTATGCCGAACACGGTGATCCCGACGCCGCCGCCCAGCTCGTGACCAGCCATCTGCGACTCGTCGCCAAGATCGCGATGGGCTATCGCGGTTATGGCCTGCCGGTGTCCGAGCTGATTTCCGAAGGCAACATCGGGCTGATGCAGGGCGTTAAGAAATTCGATGCCGAGCGGGGCTTTCGTCTTGCCACATATGCCATGTGGTGGATCAAGGCGTCGATTCAGGAATTCATTTTGCGTAGCTGGTCGCTGGTCAAAATGGGCACGACCGCTTCGCAGAAAAAGCTGTTCTTCAATCTGCGCCGGATGAAGAAAAATCTCGAAGCGTTCGAAGACACCGATCTTCACCCCGACGATGTGAAAAAGATCGCGACCGACCTTGGCGTGCCCGAAGCCGATGTCGTGTCGATGAACCGGCGGATGATGATGGGCGGCGATGCCAGCCTTAACGTCTCGCTGCGCGAAGACGGCGAAGGATCGTGGCAGGACTGGCTGGCCGATGACCGGCCCTTGCAGGATGAAACCGTCGCCGATGCCGAAGAAGCGCAGATGCGCCACGCGCTGCTGGTCGAAGCGATGTCCGCGCTCAATGACCGTGAACGCCATATCCTGACCGACCGGCGACTGATCGAAGAACCGCGCACACTGGAAGAACTGAGCCAAGTCTATCAGGTCAGCCGCGAACGCGTCCGCCAGATCGAAGTGCGCGCGTTTGAAAAGTTGCAGATTGCGATGCAGCGCATTGCCGGGGAACGCCACTTGCTACCCGCGATGTAAGTGCGCATCACGCGGGCTTGCCGTCGTGCCGCCATCCGTGGCACACGCTGGTCATGATCCCCGAATTGAACGAATTGCGCAATCCGCGCTTGCGTCGTGGGGCAAAGGCGCGCTCCGGCGGTTTTGTCCGCTGGGTTGGATCGGTCATCGTGCGGGTGCTGGTGGCGTTTCTTGCGCTCAGCGTGGCGCAAGTGGTGATTTACAAATTCGTGCCGGTGCCATTTACGTATACCATGCTGCTCGATCCCAACGGCCAAACGCGGCAATGGGTGCCATTTACCAGTATCAACCGCACGATGGTCGATGCTGCCATTGCGGGTGAAGACGCCAAATTCTGCACGCATTGGGGATTCGACGAAGATGCCATCGCCGCCGCATGGCGGCGCAACCAGGCCGGGGCGCGCATTCGGGGCGGATCGACGATCAGCCAGCAAACCGCCAAGAACGCTTTTTTGTGGCAGGGCGGCGGCTATGCGCGCAAGGCGGTCGAAGCGTGGTACACGCTGCTGATCGAAGCGATCTGGGGCAAACGCCGGATCATGGAAGTCTATCTCAATGTCGCCGAAACCGGCATCGGCACTTATGGGGTCGAAGCCGGGGCGCAGCGCTATTACCGCAAGAGCGCCGCCGCGCTGACCACGGTGGAAGCGGCGCGGATCGCGGCGGTGTTCCCGCTGCCCAAACAACGCGCGGTGATCGGGGCCACAGGGCGGGTGCGCCATCACGGCAATGTCATCGCCGCGCGCGAAGATACTGTGCGCGGCGATTACGACGCCTGCCTCTATCCTTAAGTGGCTGCATCGCCGGTTGTTTGCAGCAGCCAGCGGTCGCACCCTTCCAGCCCGATCGCGGTCAGCACGCCGCTGGCAAAAGCCCCGGTGTCAATGCCGATGCGCCACGGGTGCAGATCCGGCGCAGCGGTGATGGTGTGGCCGTGCACCACGGCAAAATCGCGCGGGCTGCTATCGTCGATGAATTCGCCGCGAATCCAGCGCAAATCCGACACCGCCTGATCGGCCAGCGGCAATCCGGGGCGGATACCGGCATGGACAAACACATAATCGCCGATGCGAATCAGATTTTCCATGGCTTGCAGGAACGCGATGTCCGTATCCGGCACCCGTGCGCGCATCAGATCCTGCAATTCCGCATGGGTAGTGCGATGGTATTCCTCAGCCGTAATGGGATAGCTGAGCAGCGTTGCGCGCCCGCCAAAACGCAGGAATTGGCGCAGAACGCTTTCGTCGGTGAATGCGGCCAGAAACATTTCTTCGTGATTGCCCGCCAGCAGCCGCACCGTGCGGCGCGCCGCCCAGTCGCGCGCCAGGGTGATGACGCCCGCACTGTCGGGCCCACGATCCACCAGATCGCCCAGCAAGATCACGGTAGTTTGCGCCGCCGTGCGCGCGGCATCATCGGCTTCGACCCGCGCGATCATCATTTCCAGCAGATCGCGGCGCCCGTGAATATCGCCAATCGCATAGACGCGCTGCCCGTCCGGCACCCGCGTAGCCGACGCAGGCTGAGCAGCAAACCGCTTGCGCAAAAAGGGGAACGACACCGCCATGACACGAAATCAAAGGTATCGGATGCTTATGCTGCACTTGCAAGCGTGGAAGCTCGAGTCTGGACCAATCGCCCCGAATGGCTGGTGATTGTAATGCCACCCAGTCATTGTGTGATGCAAAAAAGTCACGATTGCGCGGCAACGCGCAGTGCTGGTGCCAATAGCGCTTGAGCCAGCGGGCAAGCCGCTTCATTGACAGAGACAGACGGAAAGCGACCAGTCAAAAGGCTGGCGAACCCGTTGGCAGGCGGAGCGTGAAGGGAAACAACAACAGGATATTTCCTATGCGCACGAATATCAAGACGCCTTTGGCGCTGACCGTACTGGCGATTTCAACGCTCGCCGCTTCTACCGCTGCTTATGCCGAAGATGCACCCGCAGCCGCGCCCAGCGCGTTCACCATCACCGGCAGCGCCGCAGTGGCCAGCCAATACCGGTTCCGCGGCATTGCCCAGTCGGACAACAAACCGGTGGTGCAGGCTGCCTTCACCGTTTCGCACGCTTCGGGCTTTTATGTCTCGACGTGGGGTTCGAGCGCTTCGCCGGGCACCAGCCCGATCAATATCGGCGGCACCGAAATCGACGTCTATGGGGGCTATACCCACGCCATCGGCAAGACCGGGCTGACCATCGATGGCGGGCTCTATGGCTATATCTATCCCGGCGCGACCGCCGGCAATTTGTGGGAAATCTATGGCTCGCTGACCAAGGCGGTCGGCCCGGCCACGCTCAAAGTGGGCGCAAACTATGCCCCGGCGCAAAAAGTGTTCAACTACAACTGGACCTCGACCGAGCGCAAAAACTTGTATGTCTATGGCGAACTGGGCGCTTCGATCCCGGGCACGCCGATCACGCTGCATTCGCACCTCGCGCATACCGGCGGCGGGTTCGACTATGCCAAAGACTACCTCGACTACAACGTCGGCGCGACGGTCAAATGGAAAAGCCTGTCGCTCGATGCAGCGCTCGTCGGCACCAATATCGGTCGTGATGACTTCATCAAGAGCGGGCTTGGCAATGTGACGGTCGGCGGCAAGACGTCGGTCAGTTCGACTTTGGTCGAATCCTTTTATCGCACCAGCAAGCCAGTCGCGGTCATCACGCTGAGCGCTTCGTTCTGATCCAGCGCTGCCCCATCCGCATGGCTGGGGCAGGCTGCCAAACATACTGCGGCCACCGGGTTCCGCCCGGTGGCCGCATGTGGTTTTCGCTCCGAATCGCGTTGCGCCCTAACCGCGTGCGATAACTTGTCGAACCGCGCGCCGCCCGGCGAGCAGCGCGATCACCGCCAGCGTGTAAAGCCCCGCCATCATCGCAAAACCCGCCGCCAGCCCGGTATGCGCGGCAATCGCGGGCAGCGCGAACGTTGCGATTCCCGCGCCCAGAAATCCGGTCATCGTCATCAGCCCGGCGGCGGTGGCGCGCGCCTCATCGGGCATAATGTCGTGCATCGCGGCATAGATACAGCCATCGAACAGGCCTTTGCCGCTGCTCGTGGCAAACAGCAGCAATCCGGCCATCGTTGCCGATCCGACCCACGGAAACGGCAGCAGGAACAGCGCGGCGATGGCCAGCCCCAGCGCCAGCACGGTAAACCGGCCAAGCCGATGCGCCATGGCCAACCGATCCCCCAACCAGCCCCCGGCAAGGACCGACACAAAACCGGCGGTCGTAATCATCACCGGGCCGACCAGCGCGCTATCGGCAAGGTTCAGGTGCAGCACATCATGCGCATAAGTATTGCACCAGTTGAGCACCGCCGACGATGCCGCTGTCGCCAGAAAGAACACCCCGCACAGCAGCAGCGCCGCCGGGTTGGACAGGATGATCCGCAGCGGTTCGGCGCGCGCGGCTTGCACCACGATACCCGCGCGCGGGGCATCATCGCGCAGAGCGAACCACAAAATCACCAGCACCACAAAACCCAGCGCCGCAAATACCACGAATGGCGTGGCCCAGCCATGCGCGTCGGCCAGCCGCCCCGCCACCCAGCCGCCGATCCCGCCCCCGGCAAACACCGCAGTCTGATGGATCGCCAGCGCGCGGCTGCGCCGCTGCGGCTGGTGCCATGAACTGATCAGCGCGGTGGCGGTTGGATAATACGTCGATTCGCCCACCGCGACCAAAGTGCGCATTCCCATCAGCATGGCAAAGCCGCTCGCCAGCGGCATCATTCCGGTGGCCGTGCTCCAGAACAGCAAGCCGAAGATAATCATATTGCGCCGCCGCACGCTGTCCCCAGCGCGCCCGAACAGAAAGGCACAGACCGCATAAGTCCAGAAAAACACGCTATCGACCATGCCGAGTTGGATATCGGTCACGCCAAAGGCATCGCGCAACAGCGGTTTGACCGAATTGACAATCGCCCGGTCGGCGGAATTGAGGAACGAGACCATCCACAACAGGCCAACCAGCAGCCATGGATAGCGCGCGGAGGCTGGCTGGGCAAAGGCGCGGGTCGGCGCCATGTTATGCGCCGCACCACGCCAGCCACATCGCCGCCGTCCACGAAAAATCCGCTCCGCCGCTGCCTTCGCCGGTTTCGGGGCTAAAGCTTTCGTAGAAACCCGCTTGCGCGATCAGCGCGGCCGAATCGCTGCGGATCCGCTCTGCCCAATCGCCATGGCCCTGTTCGGCCAGCCCTTGCGCGACCATATAGCTGACCACCAGCCAGATCGGCCCGCGCCAATAGCGGCGATGATCGTAGTCGCGGCTACCCGCTTCAAGGCTGGGGATCAGGAAACGCGCGCTCGCGGTCATGCGATCGAGCGCGGCGAGCAGCCGCCCGCGCTGATCGGCATTGCCCACCCCGGCATAAAACGCAAGGAAGCTGGCATTGGTTACAAGAGCAGAGCTTTCCCCGGTGGTGGCATCGCGCGAACAATAAGCCCCGACGCTGTCGTTCCACAGCCAGTCCATTCCGGTTTCGGACAGTGCGATCCGCGCGCGCAATTCAGCCGCCGCCGGGGCATCGCTGATGGCTTCGGCCAGCACCAAGAGGTCGCGGTTGGCGCGCAACAGTTCCATCGACATGCCGACATCGATCATGCGGAAAGGGCCGTGATCGGCAATCTGCCGGTGGTTCCATCCGCAAGCGCGCCCGAACTGGAGAATCGCGACATAGCGGTCATATTCCGCTTGCCGGGGGCGCATCGCCGCATCGACATGGCCAGTATCGCGGCGCTGATAAGCCCCGACCCCGCTGGTATCGACGCGCGCGAGCGCATCGTCCCACTCGCTCGAATTGTCGCGCCCGGTTTCCCAATTGTGCGTGACCATGACCAGGCCATTGCCCAGCGGATCGCGATACGTGTGAAACCAGCGGTGGCTGCGCAGACACGCGGCATAGAGCGCGCGCATCTGCGCGTGCGCCGGATCGGCACCGTCCTGTTCCCACAACTGCCGCACCACGCTGGCGAGCACCGGCGGCTGGGTAATGCCCGACGAGCGCGGCATTGTGCCAGTGGCCCAGACATCGGGGCCGGGGAAATATCCTGCATCGTCCTGATGGAACACGATATGCGGGATCATCCCGTCAGCCCATTGCGCCGATATCAGCGTTTCAATTTCCTGCCACGCGCGGTCCCGGTCAAACGTCGCGAAACCAAGCGCGACGAACGCCGAATCCCAGTTCCACTGGAACGGATAGAGCCCCGGCGTGGGCACGGTATACCCGCCGCGATCATTGTGGCGCAAAATTGCGCGTGCTTGCTCGTCGAACCGGGGATCACGGGTCACAGACTGCCTCCAACCGCGATCATGCGGATATCGTTGACATTGGTGCGCGTCGGCCCGGTCTTGATCAGCCCGCCAATGCCAGCGAACAGATCATAACTGCGATTGGCCGCCAGCGCCGCCGCGCAGCTTTGCGCCGACGCGCGGCATTGCGGGTCGAAATAACCCCCGGCATTGTCTTCGCTGCCATCGATCCCGTCGCTGTCGCAGGCGAGCGCGGCGACCGGCGCGCCAGCGGGCAGCGCCGCCATCAGCGCGGCGAGATATTCCAGATTTGGCCCGCCCCGGCCATCGCGCGCGCGGACTTGCACTGTCAGTTCGCCGCCCGAAAGCAGCAAGTGCTTGCCCGGCCGTGCCGCGAAATCGAGCGCCAGCGCGGCATGGCTGCGGCCCGTTGCGGCAGCATCGCCGGCCAGCGTGTCGCCCGCGCGCACCACGTTCCAGCCAGCGCGCATGGCCGCGTCAGCCACGGCATCGAGCGCGGTTTTGCCGTTGGCGATAATCCTGACCGGATGGACCGGCGCATCACGCCCGCGACCGGCGTGGATTTGCGCGGCCAGCGCTGGATCGATGCTCCAGCCGCTGCGGGTCAGCACCGCAATCGCGCGGTCCGGTTCAAACGGCGCGGGCACCGAAGGACCCGATGCTATCGCCGCCGGATCATCGTCGGTCACATCCGAAATCAGAAAGCTGTGCATGTCATCGGCCGCGGCGGCCGCCGCAGCGGCCAGCCGCCCGCCTTTGACTTGTGAGAGGTGGCGGCGCACGCAGTTGATATCGCCGATGGGCGCACCTGATTTGACCAGATGATCGGTCAGACGCGCCTTGTCCGCAAGCGCCAGCCCAGGCAGCGGCAGGCACAGCAGCGCAGACCCCCCGCCTGAAATCAGGAATACCACGCGATCACCGCCGCGCGCCTGCGTGGCAAGATCATGGATGCGCTGACCCGCCGCCAGACCGGCAGCATCGGGAACGGGATGGTTCGCTTCCAGCACCGTGATAGCGCCAGTGTCGCGGCGCGGGCCATGGCCATAGCGCGTGACCACACAGCCGGTCACCGCGCCCGGCAAAGTTGCGGCGGCCACTTCAGCCATGGCCGCCGCCGCTTTTCCGCAACCGAGCACGATGGTCCGGCCGCGCGGCGGGTGGCGCGGCAACCACCCGGTCAGCGCCACCTCGGCACTGGCCGCCGCAACCCCTGCCATCAGATAGGCAGTCAAATCATCGCGCAGGCCTGCGGGGATCATGTCGCCCCGGTCAGAAGCTGTAGGTGATCCGGCCCATGATGCGGCGCGGCAGCACCGGCCGCCCGACAAAGAACGCACCGTTGGCGGCCTGGTTGTTGTCCTGACGCGGCGAACCTTCGGTAACGGCATCGGTGTTGAACACGTTGAACACGTTCATGCTCACCCGGACCGAATTCGCACCGACGGGGATCTTGTAGCCCGCATCGAAGTTGGCGACGTTCCACCCCTTCAACTCAATCGCATTGCTCGACGCGGTATAGTTGGAACCCGTGTAATTGGTGAAAATTGATACATCGAGCGTGTTGTTATCATAATACAAACCAGCATTATACAGCACATCGGGCTGGCGTTCGACTTTCTTGCCAATGTTTGTCGGGGTCGTGTCAAACGCCGTGTACTTGGAGTTTTGCAGCGTCAGGTTGCCCTTGAAGCGCAAGTTGGTAATCAGCTTGACATCTGCGGTGGCTTCCATGCCCCACGATTCGGTCCCGACCAGATTGACCTTTTCGACGAACCCGCCCGAACCATCGTTGACGAACAGCACCTGGCGGCGGTTGTCGAGCCGGGTGTAAAGCCCCGCCAGTGTCAGCGAGAACCGTGGCTGCACCATCTTGATGCCCAGTTCTGCCTGCTTGATAATTTCCGCTTTGTAGCTCTGCATGCCAGGCGACAGGCTGGCATTGGCCGCCGTACCCGCAGGCAGGGTCTTGAACTGCGCCGAACGCAGTTCGGGGAAGAAGAACCCGCGCGAAGCATTGCCGTAAAGGCTGATCTGATCGGTCAGCTTGTAGAGCGCGCCCGCCGCCAGCGCCCATTCGGTGGTAGACACTTTGCCGGTGAGGAAGCCGCCGTTGCCCCAGATCACATCACGCAGCGCCGACGACAAATTGGCGGTGGTGGCATCGGTGATCGTGGTGGAGGTGCGTTCGCGGCTGATATCGCCGTTGATATGTTCGACCCGGCCACCAATATCGAAGTTGAACCGTTCGCCGATCTTCATCTGATCGGCAAAGTACGTCGCATAGCGCTGGGCCTTGTGCCAGTTGTTGACGTACCCCGCCCCGGCGTTGAGCAAGCCATTGTTCGACACAATGGTCTGCGCGCCGCCGACCGGATTGGTCACGGTCAGGTTGACCAGCCGAGGCGTATTGTTGAATTCAGCAAGATACGTCGTGGTGACGTTGAAGTCGCCCGCGCTCGCCCGTCCGTAGAATTCACCCAGCGTCAAGGCGTGATCGACCGAGCCGGTCTGCAGCTTGCGCGTCAGGTTGATTTCGCTGGTAAAGTCGCGAACCGGGCGGATGCGGTCGGTAAAACGATTGGCAAACAGCAGCGAATTGGCCGGTACCGCGCTGCCACCGACAAAATTGAACTGCGCATTGGCGGTGCTGCCAAGGCTGCGGTTGGTCAAAAAGCTTTGCAGCGTTTCCGGCACGTTGATAACGCCATCACCGTCGGACCACAGGCCAAACTTGTGCTTGTAATCGCTGTATTTCATCTTGCCGTTCAGCGCCCAGCCGCTGTCGCCCAGCTTCTTGTCAAACGTCAGCCCGACCATTCCGCCCTTGGCCGTCACGCCATCGTTGATGCTGGAAGTGAACGTGCCGCCGCCGGGGGTCTTGAACCCCAGCCCGCTGAACGCGTTCTGGACTGAATTGACCAGCGCACCGTCGTTGCCCGCAAGGCGATTGCGCGTCGTGCCGTTGAGCGGGAACGGCAGATAGAACTGCACCTGATCGTTGATATATTGGCCCAGCACCTTGATCGACCCGCTGCCATCACCGAAGCGGTATTCGAGGTTACCGCGCAACTGGCCGCCCTTGGTATCAAGATTGGTGCGGACCGGGCCTTTGTCAGTGCGATAATAGCCCGACAGCGCGAAATAGACATTGTTGCCGAGCGGTCCGCTCAGCGCCAGATCGCCGCGATAGCGGTCTTTTTCACCCACTTCGAGCTGCGCGGTGCCCGCCAGCCGGTCGCCACCGGTCTTGCCGATATAGTTGATCAGGCCAGCAACCGATCCGGGGCCAAACAAGTTGGACACGCCGCCGCGCACGAATTCCAGCCGGGCAATGCCCAGATCGTTGCGCATATAGACGTCATACGCCGACGAGTTCAGTCCGAACGACGACAACACCGGGATGCCGTCATACATCAGCGGGGTGAACTGGTACTGACCGCCCGATGGCAGCCCTTTGACAAAAATGTTCGCGGCAACTTCGCCGCCGCCGCCATCGGCCTTTAACGTGGGGATGGTGTTGAGGATATCGGCCTGGCTCAACGCGCCTGCGCGCTGCAAGGCTTGCGCGCCAAGCTGGCTGACCGCGAGCGGCGTATCGAGCGCGACGCGCGATCGGCTGGTGGCGGTAACGATGATTTCTTGGCCGGGCGCTGCGGGCGCCGCTGCCTCGGCAGGGGCCTGAGCGTGGCTGATTGCGGGTGCGATAGCGAGCACCGAAGCGCCGGCCAGCATGCTGATGGAAATCACTTTCATGTCGTCCCCTCCTCCTCGTCGATCCGCCCTGATCCGGGCGATTGATTCGGGTCTATCAGGGTAAACATCCAATTACAACCCATGGCGAGTATTAAAGCGGGTTTTCATGTTGCGCGATGGACGCGGATTTGCGACGGGAGCGCGGATGATGCACAGGCAGATCATGGCCGGCACCTTCCGGCACCCGTCCGACAGCGAAAGCCGCATCCTGAGCCATGTGCTGCGGACACGCGGCGTGACTCAGCCCGAAATCGCGCAGGCGAGCGGGCTGTCGCAACAAACCGTGTCGCGGCTGGTCAACGAACTGGCCACGCGCGGCGCGCTGCTACCGGGTGAGCGCCGCGCCAGCGGCAAGCGCGGCCAGCCCAGTATCGAGATCGCGATTGCGCCCAACCATGCGTTTTCGCTGGGCGTCGCGTTGATGACCGACGCGATGTCGATCGCGCTCATGGATTTCGCCGGTAACGTGGTGGCTTACGACCATTGCGAAATGCCCGATATGAGCCGCGCAGCGGTGTTCGCGCGGATTGCCGTGGTCAAGGCGCAGTTTCTGGCCAGCACGCCCGCCGCGCGCGAGCGGTTGGTGGGGGTGGGGATCGGCATATCGGGCTATTGCCTCGATGGCCGATCACGGTTCAATCCGCCAGGCGCGCTCGAAGATTGGGCGATGGTGCCAATCGACACGCTGTTCAGCGATGCGCTCGGCCTGCCCGCATGGGTCGAAAACGATGGCAATGCCGCCGCCATCGGGGAAAGTTTCCTGGGCGCGGGGCGGACATTTTCAAACTTTGTCTATGTGTTCCTGGCTGCCGGGATCGGCGGCGGGGTGATTTCCGATCATCGCCTGATGCGCGGACGGCACGGCAATGGCGGCGAAATCGGCCTGATCGTGCCCAGGCAAGTCTATCCTTTGCCGACGCTCGAAACCCTGCTGCACGCGGTGCAGGCGCGCGGCGTGGCGGTTGATGGCATTTCCGCCATGCTGGCCACATTCGATCCCGACTGGCCCGGCGTTGATGACTGGATCGATGCGAGCCGCGATGCGCTGTCGCTGATCGCTTCGTCCATCGCCGCGCTGCTCGATCCCGATGCCATCGTGCTGGGCGGCCGGATGCCACGGGCGTTGGCGCGCAAAATCATTCCCGCCATCGAACTGTTCGACGATGCCCGCCGCCTCGAACCCCGGCCTTTGCCCAAACTGCTGCTGTCGCAAACCCATGTCGATGCTTGTGCCATTGGTGCCGCGATGCTGCCGCTCGAAGGGGCCTTTTACGCCACGATGCTGTAACTGGGCCGCTGGCCAAAGGCCGTTGTCGAATTCTCGCTTTTGCGCAGGTCTGGCGATAGACGGGCCTCACGCTCTCAACCCCAAGGTGTATGAATGACCGTGCTGTCGCGCCGTGCGATTCTTGCTGCCACTGCGGGCGCGACGACGGCGGTTGCCAGCGCCAGCGCGCCGATTGTTCCCACCGATGCGCGAGCGGGAAACGCCGGGCCGATCCGCGCCGACCGAACCATCCGGCCCGAAGCGTTCGGCGCGATTGCCGATGGCACCACCGATTGCACCACTGCCATGCTCGCCGCGATTGCCGCTGCGACCCGCGCGAATGTCATCGCGGGGCGGCAGCGCAACTTACCGATTGAGTTGTCAGTCGGGGTCTATCGGCTGACCCAGCCGATCACCTTTGCCACCACTGATATCGTTGTGACCGGCGCAGGCCGCCAGAACACCGCGCTGCTGATCGATCACAGCGGTCCGGGGGTAGTGGTCAATGGTGGCGGCGATTGCGTGTTTCGCGGGTTTGCCATCGATGGCTCGCCCGCGCGCCGCCGTGGCGGCACGGGCGACGGGTTTGTCTGCCAGCCCCAGCCGGGCAAGAATTTCACCTATATGTTAAGCCTGATCGATCTTTATGCCAGCAACCACCCCAACAACGGCTTTACCATCCTGTCGCCCGAAGGGCTGCGGATGGCGGATGTGCGGGCCAGCCACAACGGCGGCGATGGCTGCCTGCTCGACGCACGCGGGCTGGAAAACATTTGCAACATGATCGATTTTGCGCGGTTCAGCGAAAACGGCGGCTGCGGGCTGAATGCGATCAACATCGCGAATTCGATCTTTTCGCGCGTCGAATGTCTGAACAATCGCGGCCAGTGCCAACTGCGGCTGGACGGCAATTACAACACCGTGCTCTATACCGATTGCGAAGCCTTTGACATCTATGATGGCCATTCCCCGGCAATCGGGCTGATTGTGTCGGGCAAAGGCAATATCGTGCAAGGCGGCGATTTTTTCCAGCTTTCAACCGCCATTGCATTGCGGCGCGCCACCGACTGCCGTGTCATCATGCCCAAACTTGAAGGCGCGCGCGGCTTGCCCTTGCTGTGCGGGATCGACATTGCCGCCGATTGCAGCCGCACGACCGTCGATTTTGTCGATGGCCATCTGACCACCACCCGCGTGCGCGATCAGGGCACCGACAGCCGCATTACCGCTGGCGGAGTCAAGCCGCTCGCCGATGCCGCGCCGCGCGCGCTGTCCCAGCGCGCGCATGACAGCATCGTGCCCGACCTTGGCGCAGGCCACAGTTTTGCGGTGATCGCCGATGGCCCGCTGCATCTGCACGGCCCAGTCAATGCCGCTGCGGGCGCGATCTTTACGCTGGTGGTCGATAGCGGCACCCACGGGATCGGCGCGCTGACATTTGCCGCCGCCTATCGCGGGATCGCCGATCACCTCGCGGCCAATTCGGGACGACGCTATCTGACGTGCACGTTCGTGGCCGCACCCGATGGTCGCTGTCTGCCGCAATCGCTGCTCAGCTATGATTGAGCGCGAGGAACGCCAGGCATGATCGTCATTGTCATCAGCCTGATCGCTGCGGCGATCCAGATGGTGTTGCTGCTGTTGACCGCCAAAGTCATCGGGGTGGAACACTATGCGCGGTTTTCGCTGATCCTCGCCAGCGCGATGCTTGCCTCGGCCGGGCTGTCGGAATGGCTGCGGTTGATCGTCACCCGCCATGGCGGATCGCGGCGCAAACGGTTTCGCGCCGCGCTGCTGCTCCATGCCCGGCGCTGGGTGGTATCGCTGGCGCTCGGCGTCATCGCGCTCGGCCTTGTCGGCGCGGCGCTGTTGTGGGTCAGCGGGGATCGGCGCGCTGCGGGATTTGCCGCCAGCATGGGCGTAGTCGCCGGGGGCACGATGCTGTCGGACATGGTCGCCGCGTTTCTGCGCTATGTCGCGCGCGAACAATGGCATTATAACGTCTATTCACTGATCCGGGTTACGCTGATGGGGGGCGCATCGCTTGCGGCCGCGCTGCTGGGGGGCGATGGGCCGCTGGTGGCAGGTGCCTTTGGCATAGCCGGGATGGTCGTGGGTGGCGGCTATGTGGCGTTCGGCTGGCCAGTTTCGGGCAGAGGTCGGGCCGGGCTGATGCGGCGGCTGTCCGGGCAGGGCTGGTCATTGGCGACCGGATCCATCGGTACCAACCTCGCGCTGACACTTGCACGGATCACACTGGGGCTGGCGCTGCCCGCACGGATTTCGGGCAGCGCGTTGCTGTCGATCGACCTGTTTGCGCGCGGCGGCAACGTGTTGTGCGGAGCCTTGTGTGGTTGGGGCAACCGGATCCTGCTCGACGGGGTGCACGACCAAGGCAAGACTGGGGCAGGGCGCGCATTCCGCTGGTTTTCGGGCGTGTTCCTGTCGGTGTGGTTTGCCGCTGGCCTGATTGGTCTGGGGCTGTGTCTGGTTATCCCGATCCGCACTTTGCCCGGCACCCAGATCGGGCCGCACATCGCGGTCACGCTGCCGACCCTGGCGGCGATCATGCTGCTGTTTGCGCGTATATTTCTGTTCGACTGCCTGCTCGGCGCACTGAACCGCCACCGCGAAATCGCGCTAATCGGGTCGCTGACGGTTGCCAGTGCGGCGGCAGGCAGCGTTATCGCATGGGCGCTGCGCGATCCGGTGATTGCGGCATGGATGTTTCCGGCGACGGTCTGCGTGCTGCTGATGGTCTATATCGTCCGCAACCGGTCCGAATTCCGGCCTGCGGTCGATACGGCGGCGATGCGTTTTGCGCTCGCCAAGCTCGCGCTGGCGGGCGGTGCGATCGCCGCTTATGCGGCGCACTCGCCAATCGTAATCGCGGTGGTGGCGGCCATGGTCGGGCTCGACATCCGCCAAGCCTGCGCGATCATCGGCACCGGCAAGGCCCGCCGATCAGGGGTGGTGGTATCGGCGGCCCGCGCATGACTGACCCAGTAAGCAGAAGCCCGTGGGCACATGCTTAAACATTCGCCAGATACAAAATGGCGTTGCTCAAATGGCGGTACCCAATAACGGCCACGGTTTGCGCACCAAAATGGTGCTGGGCGTATCGCCGGGAGTTTTGGCCCATCGCTGCCAGCGCGGCGCGCGGGGTTTGCACGATTTCGCCCAAAGTTTGCGCGATGCCGTCAATGCTTTGGACTTCGACCAGCCAGCCATTGTCCGACACCAGATCGGCAATACCCCCCGTGCGCGTAAATAGCGCCGCGCACTGCGACAACATGCCTTCAATCGCAAACATCGACAACCCTTCAAAGCGCGACAGCAAAACTATGACCTCGGCCATAGTTAGCAGCTTGCGCACGTCGCTGTTGTCGAGCCGCCCGGCAAACCGCACACAGTCGGGCGCAAGTGACTGGGCGAGCGCGGTCAATGCAGCGCGGCGCGGACCATCACCGACGATCACCAGATTGATGCGGGCACGCACGTCATCCGGCGCTATCGCCAGCGCGTAGAACAAGTCTTCAAAGCCTTTTTGCGCCACACCCTGCCGATCCATGCGCCCAAGCGTGACGAGGTTGACCCGCGCCGGATCAATGAGTGTATCAGCGGTACCCGATACAACCGGCAGACTGACATCGTTAATGACGTTGGGCACGATACCGAAATAGCATCGCGCCAGCCGATAAGGATCATCGGCGAAATAGAATGTCTTGATAAAGTCGAGATGATAGCGATTGGTCGCGAGGATCACCCGGACATGGCGCGAAACCCGCTGACGGATCAACCATCGTTCAAGCTTGCGGGTCGAACCCTGACTGTAACGCGCGGTTTCGGTATCGCCTGTCGAATGGAACCGGATCGCCACCCGCGCCAGCACCGTCTTGGGCAACGCGCCCACAATCAGCAAGTCATCCGCGCTTTCAAACACCAGCAAGTCATAGCCGCCCGCACGGAACAATTTCGTCAGACGGCGTGACCAGATCAGCCGGTTGAGCAACGACGCAGCCGCAAATGTGATCCGGCGCAGCCAGCCGCTGGCATGAGGATCGGATTCGACAAATGCGTGCGCCAGCCGGACGACGGGCACCACTTGCATGTCGGGCGCAGCGATCCCACTCGAAATCTCCGGTGTCGGGGTGACCACCGTAACCGCAACATCGTGATGATGGTCTGCCAGCGCCTCGCAAAACCCGCGAAACGCAATCGCAAAGCCGGTTTCGAGCGGCGCATAGTCCTTGCAGTACACCAGCAACTTCATAATCTGCGTTCCCGATCAGGTCGCCCCAGCATGGGATACCTGCCTATCAGGCCGGAAACAGACGGCGATATTTCGC
Organism: uncultured Sphingomonadales bacterium; assembly: GCA_903848655.1. Taxonomy (GTDB): domain Bacteria; phylum Pseudomonadota; class Alphaproteobacteria; order Sphingomonadales; family Sphingomonadaceae; genus Novosphingobium. The sequence goes on along the minus strand of CAINGT010000006.1, from coordinate 26,792 downwards.
CAGTGCCTGTCCAACCACCTGATCCATATTGTAATAGCGATAGGATGCGAGCCGGCCAACAAAGTGAACATTGGCCTCCTGCGCCGCCAGCGCCTCATACTGGCGAAACAGCGCAAGATTTTCGTCCCGTGGGATCGGGTAATAGGGATCGCCATCGCTGCTCGGATATTCATAGGTTACCGTAGTCGATGCATGACTTTGCCCAGTCAGATACTTATACTCGCTGATCCGGGTATAAAGCGTGCCCGGATCGGGATAGTTTACCGTACCAGTCGGCTGGAAAAATTCTGTTTCAATGTGCTTGTGTTCAAAATTCAGGCTGCGGTAGGGCAATTTTCCAATACAGTAATTAAAATATTCATCAATACAGCCAGTGAATATTAAATTTTTGAACGGAATTTTATCGCGAATATCGAAAAATTCGGTCGCAAGCTGAACTGAGATATTATCCGACGCGAGCATTTTTTCAAACATTTTTGTATAGCCCTCGGCGGGCATAAACTGAAATGTGTCGGTAAAATAGCGGTCATCTTCATTGACGCGGGTCGGTACACGCGCAGTGACCGATTTATCAAGCTGCGACGGGTCCAGCCCCCATTGCTTGCGGGTATAACCTTGAAAAAACAGTTCATAGAGTTCGCGCCCGACCGCATTGACCACGACATCTTCGGACGTTTCAATCACCGCGACCGGTTCGGCCCGCGTCGCGAGAAAAGCCGCAGTCTCGGCATCGTTTGCCAGTGACAGCCCGTAGAGCCGGTTCAGCGTCGTACGGTTGATCGGAATCGGCACCAGCTTATCGCGTACTGCCGCCAAAACCCGATGTTCATAAGGCCGCCATTTGGTGAATTGCGAAAGATAATCAAATATGTCCTGCGAATTGGTATGAAATATATGCGGCCCATATTTATGATAAAGAATCCCGTAGTGATCGAGTTCGTCGTAAGCATTCCCGCCAATGTGCGAGCGACGATCAATCACCAGCACCGACTGGTTTTGCCGGGTCGCGATACGTTCCGCCAGTACCGAACCGGCAAAACCGGCTCCGACAATAAGCCAATCGACCATGGCATTTTTACCTCGCGCGCACGAACCCGACGCCTTGTCCGAAACCATCTCGTTAGAGCAACCGCCGGTACTTGCTGCGCGCTGACGCCGCAAGGCCGTTTCAACCTAGCGAACCAGAATGCCGGTCGACGCACGACATGCGCGGTCATGGGCCAAGCGCACTGACTCACTCACTCTTGCACAAGATACGATGAGGTTGATTAGGAGCTTCCTCAGGAGTATTTGTTTTTGCGGGATTTATTGCAAAAATTCGGTACCCACTTTTTCACATCACGCTCTATCGCGCGCAAAGTCCGTGGGCTATCGTCGAGCAATGATAATGCGCCTAGCAATCCCCGCTGACATCGCTGCGCTGGCGGAGCTTGGCGCGCGGGCATTCGTGGCCAAATTCGGCCATCTCTACAGCCCGGACAATCTTGCCGCGTTTCTGGCGCAAACCCACAGTCCCGGCACCGTGGCGCGTGAACTTGCCAATCCCGGTCTGGCCGTCGCGGTGGTCGAAGCCGATGGCGCGATTGCCGCGTTCTGCAAATTCGCGCGAGTCAGTTCGCTGCCGCGCCACAGCGATGCGCGGGCACCGTGCGAGCTTAAACAATTGTACACCGATCCGGCGCGGCTGGGGCGCGGGCTTGGCGCGCGGTTGATGGATTGGGCGCTCGATCAGGCGCGCGCCGCGCAGTCCGACGAATTGCAACTGTCGGTCTATGCCCACAATCCCGAGGCACAGCGGTTCTATGCGCGGTACGGGCTGGTCAAGATCGCCGATATCACGTTTCGCGTGGGCGATCATGTCGATCCCGAATTCATGATGGCGGTGCGGTTATGACAATGCGATTTCGCTTGGCTCTGGCGGCCATGCTGCTGGGCCTGTCGGGGATGAGCGCCCATGCCGCGCCCGCTGCGTTCAATCTGGCGCAATACCGGGGCAAAGTCGTCTATCTCGATTTCTGGGCGTCGTGGTGCGGCCCGTGCAAGCAGGCGTTTCCGTTCATGGCGCAACTGTCGCGGCGCTATCGGCGCGCGGATGTCGTGGTGATTACCGTCAATCAGGATCGCCAGCGCGCGGCGGGAGAGGCGTTTTTGCGGCAGGTGCAATCTACCCTGCCGGTGGTCTGGGATGGCGCGGGCAGCGTCGCCAAAACTTGGGCGATCAACGAATTGCCAGCGACGCTGGTATTCGACCGCAAAGGCAAATTGCGCTATCGCCATCAAGGTTTTGGCGCGGGCGACATCGCGGCCTATGAAGCGCAGATTGCCGCGCTGGTGAAGGAGCATTGATGGACCAAGTGCCCGAAAATCCACCCCCCGATGCACGCACGACCGTGCTGTTGCGCGTGGCGAAGCTGGTGGGCGGCGGGCGCGAAACTCTGTGCGTGATCCTTGACACGTCGGCGCGCGGGCTAAAGGTCAAGCTGTTCGCCGGGCTGCCACACCATGAGGACCTGGCAATCGAACTGGCCAATGGCGACCGCCATCCAGTCGATTGCACCGGAGTTGCCGCCGACCACGCCGACCTGATCTTTCGCGAACCGGTGCTGCTGGACCACCTGATCGCCGAAGCACGCGGGGGTGACAAACGCCACCATATCCGGCTGAATATCGCGCTTGCCGGAACGCTCTATTCGACCAACGAACCTGTCCCGGTTATGCTGCGCAACATATCATCGCAAGGCGCAGCATTCGACTGCGAACGATGGCTGGCGATCGATCAGGCGGTGCGGATCGAAACTGCGGCCCTGCCGCCGCTCTATGCCACCGTGCGATGGCGCGATCCTCCGCAATATGGAATTGTTTTTGAACGCATTTTTCCACTGGAAGAGCTGGCGAAGCACTGCACCGGGCTGCCTGCCCTGCCATAATCATCGCCCTTCACACCGCGAATTAACCATCCATTAGGCAATTTCGTTCACGCGGGCGAAGGGCGATCGAGCGCTCAAGGGATCAACAATGCCGACTGATAGCGACCTTTCCGCGCCAAATGATGCCGCGCACCATGCGGTTGATGTCGCGATCATCGGCGCGGGGCCAGCCGGGCTGACGGCAGGCTATCTGCTGTCGCGCCAAGGGTACAGCGTCGCGATTATCGAACAAGACCCGCGCTATGTCGGCGGGATCAGCCGCACGGTGGAACACGACGGCTATCGCTTTGACATTGGCGGGCATCGGTTTTTTTCCAAATCGCAACAAGTGGTCGATCTGTGGAACGAAATCCTGCCCGATGATTTCATCCAGCGCCCGCGGATGAGCCGGATCTATTACGAGGGCAAATTCTATTCCTATCCGCTGCGCGCGTTCGAGGCGCTGCGCAATCTGGGGCTGTGGCGGTCAACCACGTGCATGGCCAGCTATGTCTGGGCGCGGCTGTTTCCCATCACCACCGTGCGCAGCTTTGAAGACTGGACCAGCAACCAGTTCGGCAAAAAGCTTTATTCCATCTTTTTCAAGACTTACACCGAGAAGGTCTGGGGTATGCCGTGCAACGAAATGAGCGCGGACTGGGCGGCGCAGCGTATCAAAGGGCTGTCGCTCGGCGCGGCGGTGTTTGACGGGCTGAAACGCAGCCTCGGGCTCAACAAGCGGCCCAACACCGGCATGGCGGCCAAGACCCTGCTCGAAACATTCCGCTATCCCCGGCTCGGCCCGGGCATGATGTGGGAAGCCGCGCGCGACCGGATCGTGGCTGCTGGCGGACAGGTGCTGATGGGCCACAGCCTGAAAGCGTTGACGGATGATGGCACCGGAGGCTGGCGCATGACCGCGCTGCGCGCTGGCGATGGTGTTGACACCGTGATCGCTGCCAAACATGTGATCAGTTCGGCACCGCTGCGCGAACTCGCGGCGCGCATCGAGCCTCAGCCGCAAACCATGATTTCCGCGAGCAAGCTGCGCTATCGCGATTTTCTGACGGTGGCGCTGAAAATCCGGTCGGACGATCTGTTCCCCGATAACTGGATCTATATCCACGACAGCAAAGTGCGCGTCGGGCGAATCCAGAATTTCCGGTCATGGTCGCCCGAAATGGTGCCCGATCCTGCCGTGGCCTGTGTCGGGCTGGAATATTTCTGCTTTGCCGGCGATGATCTGTGGGCATCGAGCGATGACGCGTTGATCGCGCTGGCTACGCACGAAATGGCGATCCTGGGGCTGGTGCGGCCCGAACAGGTCATCGGCGGCGCGGTGGTGCGGCAGGAAAAGGCCTATCCGGTCTATGACGACGATTACGCCGCCAATGTCGCCGCGCTTCGGAACGAGCTGGAAGCGGCCCATCCCACGTTGCACATGGTCGGGCGCAACGGGATGCACCGCTATAACAATCAGGATCATGCGATGATGACCGCGATGCTGACGGTCGAAAACATCATGGCGGGCGCGCGCGTCTATGACATCTGGTGTGTCAACGAAGATGCCGAATATCACGAAGCAGGGACCGAAGGCGATGCCAAGGCCCTGCCCGCGCAGCCCGGCCGCCGCGCGATCAGCGCCGACAGCCAGGCCGCGCTCGACAGCGTGCGCGATGTTCCGGCGCGCACAACCAAGTCCGGACGCATCGCCGCCTGAATGCCGGATCGTATGCTGTGACAGGCAGGATTAGGACGGGCGCGCCGTGGGTCGTGCGGGTGATGATCGCCTGGCTGATGCTGTCGGCATTCCTGCTGCTGGCCTATGCCCCCAATATCGCCGCCGGGCGCCTGAGCGATGCCGACGATGCGCTGCGACTGCTGCAAGTGCGCGACTGGATCGCCGGGCAAAGCTGGTTCGATGTGCACCAGTACCGCATCGCCGCGCCCGCAGGCGTGGCGATGCATTGGTCGCGGCTGGTCGATATTCCGCTCGCCGGCATGATCGTGGTGTTGCGCCCGCTGATCGGGCCGGGGCTGGCCGAAACGGTCACGCTGGTGGTGGTGCCGATGCTGACACTGTTGGCCACGCTGCTGCTGGTGGGCAGGCTCGTTGCGCGCCGGGCTGATGCCGATGCGGTCGATCTGGCCTGCCTTGCCGCCGCGCTGGCCGCGCCGCTGGTGTTGCAAATGACCCCGCTGCGGATCGATCATCATGGCTGGCAAGTGGTCATGGCACTGGTCGCGGTCAATGGCCTGGCTGCGCGCGAGGCGGTGCGCGGCGGGGTGGTGATCGGGGTGGCGCTGGCGGTGCTGCTGGCGATCTCGATCGAGGGGCTGCCGCTGGCGGCAGTGTTTGTGGCGGTGCTGGCGCTGCGCGGCCTGATCGCAGCGGGCGGGCGCGACCGTTTTGCCGGGCTGGCCACCGCCAGTTTAACGCTGACGCTGGCCAGCGCGGCGGTGTTCTTGGCCACGCGCGGCACCGCTGATCTGGTGACCCATTGCGATCAGGTGTCGCCGCTCCACATTGCTCTGTTCGGCGTGTTGGCGTTGGGCTGCGGCGTGTTGTGGTGGCGTGCGCCGCGCCGGTTGGTGGCTTGCGTTGCAGCGGGCGCGACAGTGTGCGCAACGCTGGCGCTTTATCTGTGGGCCGCGCCACAATGCCGGGGCGGCGCGATGGGCGCATTGGACCCGCTGGTCAGCCGCATGTGGTACGCTTATGTGTTTGAAGGGATGCCGGTCTGGCACATGGCCCCGGTGCTGGCGGCAGAATGGATCGGCGTGCCGTTGGTCGGGCTGATCGCGAGTATTGTGTTGTGGCGCGATGCACCGACTGCGGCGGCGCAAAGCTGGTGGCGCGATTATACGCTGGTGCTGGCCGGGGCAGTGTTGGTGGCGGCATTGCTGTCGCGCGCCAGCGCGACGGCTTGCGCGCTGGCCGCAATCCCGACCGGCATCGTGCTGCTGCGCTGGCTGATCGCGTTGCGCCGCGCGCCGCCGCTGTGGCGGATCGCGGGTCTTGGCGCATTCGTACCGGTGTTGATCCCAGCGTTGCCGGTGCTGGCGTGGACTTTGGCGACAGCAAGCCCGGCGACCGGCGGCGCGGCACTTGCGTCAAGCCGGTGCGACTATGCCGCCGCCGCGCGCGCGCTCGATCGTTTGCCGCCGACCGATCTGTTCATGCCGCTCGACATGGGGCCGGACATCTTGCGCGCATCGCGTCAGCGCGTGGTCGCCACCGGGCACCATCGCGGCGCGGCAGCGATGCATGATGTGATCGCGGCGTTTCTGGCCCCGCCGGATGAAGCGCGGGCGCTGGTGCAGCGCCGCCATGCCACGCTGATCGTGGTCTGCCCCGATACCCCCGAAGCGCGCAATTACCGCGATGATGCGCCCAATGGCCTGATGGCGCACTTGCTGCGCGGTCAGCCCCCCGGCTGGCTGCAACCGGTCGATCTTGCGCCCGAAAGCCACATTCGCGTTTGGCGGGTCATCCCCTGATCGTATTGGGTGTCAGTCGGTTACTGGCGCAACATCGACCGACACGGTCATCGTCTGTTTCGACCCGCCGTGGAACACCCCGTCCAACGGGGCAACATCGGCATAATCGCGCCCCATCGCGGTAAAGATGTGGTCCGCGCGCGCCAGCGTGTCGTTGGTCGGATCAAACCCGATCCAGCCGAGATCATCGCCGCACCACAGATTGGCCCAAGCATGGGTGGCATCGGCACCGATCAGCCGGGGTTTGCCCGGCGGGGGGATAGTGCGCAAATAGCCGCTGACATAAGCCGCCGGAATGCCGTGCGCGCGCGCCGCCACGATCATCACATGGGCAAAATCCTGACACACCCCATGGCGCGCGGCAAAAGCTTCATCGGGCAAAGTGCGCGTGGTGGTGGCATCACCATCATAAGTGAATTCCTGATGGATCGCGCGCATCAGCGTGCAGGCGGCCACCAGCACGCTTTGCTGGGTGGGGAAAAACGCTTCGGCCCAACCGGCAATCGCGGGCGAGCTGGGGGCCATCGGCGACGGGTAAAGATAGCTCGCCGGGCCCATCGCGGTCAGATCACGGTTGCGCGCGGCGCGTTCGCGGATCTGCGCCACGGTTGGCCCGCCCATCAGCGGATCGGCGCAAGGGTTCGCGCCATCGCCGATCACCATCGCCGCGATCAGCGACGGATCGGACACTTCGACACGAAACCGGCTTTCGATGCGCAGCTTTGCCAGCGGCTCGCGGATGGTCAGCCGGCTGCGGTTGACGATGAACGGGCCGGATTCATCCTGAATCGACCACGGCGGTGGATCAATCACCAGCTTGAACCGGTCGAGCACTTGCCCCGGCCACGCCGCCGGGCGCAACCGCAAGTTGAACCGCGCCAGCCGCACCGGGCTGGCATATTTGACCGTGGTCAGGTGGCGAATATCATAAAGCATGGCGGGCCGATCACGCGAGCAAGTTGTCGCCGTAAGAATTGCGGCTCTTTTCGTATTGCAGGAAATAGCGCGCGGCGATGGTGTCTGACAGCGTTTCCAGCCGCGCATCGGTCTGCGTCAACAAGTCGGCATCGAACGATTCGACCGTTACCGCGCGCAACGGACCTTGCAGTGCGCGCGCCTGCAACAGCGGCAGTTCGGGCATCATGTCTTCGCCCAAGCTGGGCAAAGCGGCGATATGATCGCAAATGGCATTGACCTGAAACATCAGGCTGCGCGGATTGTCGGGATCGAGCAGCAGCATATCGAGCACTGGATCGCGGCGCGGCCCGGTCAGATAGCGCGCGCGATACGTAATCTGGCTGTCCGACAGGTCGAGCAGCACGCTCAACGCTTCGGCCTGATCGCCCGGATCGCCCAGCGCGGCGACCGTCGCACAAATCCCGAATGCGCGCTCCACCCGCCGCCCCAGATCGAGAAAGCGCCACGATGGACCCCGGTTGAAATTTTCCGCCAGCAGCCCCGACACCGCGCTCAGCCGCTCGATCAATTCGCGCGCGATCCGCAGCAAGGCCCCGGGGCGATGCGATTCGAGCGGCGGCAAAGGCCGGCTGACAATCCGCCAGAAATCGGGAGTCAGCCGGTCGCGCAAAGTCAGCCCGGCAGCGCGAAAGCGGTTAAAGATCGTGCCCACACCGCCAGCCAGCACGGTTTCCGATAGCGCCGCGCGCGCCGCTTGCGCCACCGGCAATTTGGCCGTGGCCGGGCTGATCGCCCCCCATTCGACCAGCAGCGCCAACAGCGCCGCCACGGTTTCAGGGTTGCCGCCCGCCGCCGCATCGACCTCGATCATGCTGCCGAGCACCGCACGGATCACGCGCAAAGTCATTTCCGCGCGTTCGACATAGCGTGCAAACCAGTAAAGGTTGTCCGCCGCCTGACTGGCCAGAATCCCCCCGCCGCGCCGCACTTTGGCGGTTTCGACCAGCCGCGATGCCGCCAGACTGGCGGGCGCGGCATCATCGACGATGCACACATCCGCCGACAGATCGCCTTCGCCCATCCACGCGCTTTGCACTTCGCCCGATGTCGACAGCCGCGCAAACCCGCCCGGCATCACCGTCCACGCGCCATCCGCACCGCGCGCAACAAACGCACGCAAAGTAAACGCGCGCGGCACATAGCGTTCATCGATCAGCGCCGGGGTGGTCGCCAGTTCAACGATTTCCTGCCCGCAATAGTCGAGCGGCCGGCGTTCGAACGCGGCGAGCAGCGTATCGCGCGTCAGGCGGGACATCGTGCGCCCCGGCAGGCCTTTGCCCGCGGGCAGGCCTTCGACTTTGCGCCCGAACGCGGAAATCACCACGAGTTCGTCCAGCCGGTCGCGCAAGCCTTGCGCCTGATCGCTTTGCCCGCACCACCATGTCGTGACATTGGGCAGGATCGGCGCTTCATCGCGCAACACGCGGCACAAATGCGGCAGAAAGGCAGCAAATGCGGGCGCTTCGAGCACTTCGGCACCGGGCGCGTTGATGAGTTCGACCCCGCCGCGCAACCATGCCTCAAACCCGTCGGGCACGCCGATTTCGCTGCGCGCATCGAACGCCAGCGGGTCGAGCGCGTTGGTGTCGATCCACCGCCACAGCGCGTCGATCCGTTTTGGCCCGGCAATCGTGCGGACATACAACCGGTCATCGCTGACGGTCAGATCGCGCCCTTCCACCAGCGGAAAGCCCAGATAGCGCGCCAGATGCGCCTGTTCGGGATAAGACTGGTTGAGCCGTCCGGGGGTCAGCAGCGCGATGCGCGGGGTTTCGCGCGAACACGTCCGCGCCATGCCGCTGCGCATCTCGGCAAAAAACTGCGCCAGCCGCCGGGTGTGGATACCCCCCAGCAAGGCCCCCGTGCTGCGCGACAAGGCCAGCCGGTTTTCGAGCGCATAGCCGACCCCGGTGGCCAGCCGCAGCCGGTCGTGCAGCACGCGCCACTGCCCCCCGGCGGAACAGACCAGATCGGCGGCATAGACCGACAGCAAGGGGCCTTGCGCGCTGCGGCCATCGACTGTGCGCGCGCCGATCACATTGCGCGCAAAAAACCGGCTGCCCGCAACCAGCGCGGCGGGCAAGTGCCCTTCGGCGATCAGGCGTTGCGGGCCATAAATATCGGCGGTCACCGCCTCGATCAGTTCGGCGCGCTGGATCAGCCCGCGTTCGATCCCCGCCCATTCGGCCGCGCCGATCACCAGCGGCATCGGTGACAGCGGCCAAGGTCGTTCTTCGGCATCGCCGGTCATGCGAAAGCTTAGGCCCAGATCCTGAATCTGGCGCGCCACCACTTCCGCCACCGGAATGCCCGCTTCGTCGCGCAAGGCCACCAGCCCGCGCGCCATCGCCTGCCACTTGGCGGCAACGCCGGGCTTGGCCAGCCGGTACAGATCGAGCGCGTCTGTCCCTACCGGATAGTCGTGCAACCCTGCCGCGAAGGCAAGCGGCGGGGGGCTGGCGGGCATTGCGGTCAGCCCAGCCCGCCGGGGCGGCGCAAATCGAGCGTCAGCGGAAATTCGCCCCCCGCCTCGACCGGCGGCGGCACGATCCACCCCGGACTGTGGCCATGCGGCTGAAACCGCGCCAGCCGCCGCGCTTCGGCTTCATAGGCATTGATCGGCACGGTTTCGTGGCTGCGCCCGCCGGGATGCGCCACGTGATAGACGCAGCCGCCCAGCGACCGCCCGTTCCAGCTATCGATCACGTCAAATGTCAGCGGCGCGTGCGGCGGCATTTGCGGATGGAGGCAATTGGCGGGCATCCACGCTTTGTACCGCACACCGCCGACGCCTTCGCCATCGGTTCCGGTCGGGTGCATCGGCACGCGCCGCCCGTTGCACGCGATCACGTGCCGCCCCGCCACCAGCCCGGTGGCGCGCACTTGCAGCCGTTCGGTTGACGCATCGACATAGCGCACCGTGCCGCCAATCGCGCCGGTTTCACCCAGCACATTCCACGGTTCGAGCGCATGGCTGATTTCAAGGCCAACCCCGCCCGCGCTGACCGTGCCGTGCACCGGAAAGCGGAACTGGCGTTGCGCTTCGAACCACACCGGATCGAACGCGTAACCGGCCCCGCGCAAATCATCGAGCACCGCGCAAAAATCATCCCACACAAAGTGGCCCAGCATGAACCGGTCGTGCAGCCGGGTGCCCCAGCGCACCAGCGGACCATCGACCGGTTCGCGCCAGAACCACGCGGCCAACGCGCGCAGCAGCAGTTGCGCGGCCAGCGACATGCGCGGTTCGGGCGGCATTTCGAACCCGCGAAATTCCACCAGCCCGAGCCGCCCGGTTGGCCCATCGGGCGAAAACAGCTTGTCGATGCAGATTTCGGTGCGGTGGGTATTGCCCGTTACATCGACCAGCAGATTGCGGAACAGGCGGTCCACCACCCACGCCGGGGGCTGCGGCGCGGACGGGTGCGGCACTTGCGCCAGCGCGATTTCCAGTTCGTAAAGCCCGTCGTGGCGCGCTTCGTCGATGCGCGGGGCCTGACACGTCGGGCCGATGAACAGGCCGGAAAACAGATAGCTGAGCGATGGATGCCGCTGCCAGTAGATCACGAACGATTTGAGCAGATCGGGGCGGCGGATGAACGGCGAATCGAGCAGGCTTGGCCCGCCGAGCACGATATGGTTGCCCCCGCCCGTGCCGGTGGCGCGGCCATCGATCATGAATTTGTCAGCGGTCAGCCCGACTTGCGCCGCGCTTGCATAAAGCGTTTCGGTAATCGCCACCGATTCGCGCCATGAGGCGGCGGGCTGGATATTGACTTCGATCACGCCCGGATCGGGGGTGATTTTCAGCACGGTGATGCGCGGATCGGGCGGCGGCGGATAGCCTTCGATCCGCACCGGCAGCCCGGTCGATTCGGCGACAGTTTCGATACTGGCCACCAGATCGAGCCAGTCTTCGAGCGTTTCGACCGGGGGGATGAACACGCACAGATGATCGCCGCGCGGCTCGACCGTGATCGCAGTCCGCACCGCGCCTTCGATCATCGTCTGTTCGACATAACCTTGCGCCGCGCTGGTGGCGCTCTCGACCGCGACCGACAATTGCGCCGGGGCGGCGGCTTCGCGCGTCTGGCTGGCGCGTTCGATCACGTGCGCGCGCAGATCGGGCAAAGGCCCGCGCGGTTCGGCGGTATCGCGCGGGTGGATATAGGGAAAATCGCTGGGCGCGACAAACGGCAGCGACCCCAGCGGCAGGCGATAGCCCAGCGCGGCATCGCCCGGCGCGGCAAACAGCGCGCCGCGCCGCACTTTCCAGCGTTCCGACCGCCATTTGCGCTGCGGCTGCACGGCCCCCGCCTGCCAGCGCTGGATCGGCAGGACATAGCCGACCGGGCGGGTCAGCCCGCGCTGAAACGTTCGCATCATCCGCGCCCGCTCTTCGGCATCGTCGATGCGCGGATCGGTCGGCTGGACATTGGCGGGCAATTGCGCCTCTCGCACGATCCATTCGACCGCGTCTTCGTAGACCGGCTGGGTGCAGTCGGCTTCGACCCCCAGCGCTTGCGCGGTGGCGTGGAGGAAGCGTTGCGCAGCATCGGTATCGACCCGGGCCGCCGCGCCCGGCGCGGCATCAACCGGGGCCGCCGCGCCCGGCGCGGCATCAACCGGGGCCGCCGCGCCCGGCGCCGCTGCGGCGATCAGCCGCGCATCGCGCCACACCGGCACGCCGTCCTTGCGCCAGTACAGCGAATAACCCCAGCGCGGCAGGCTTTCGCCCGGATACCATTTGCCCTGCCCGTGGTGCAGCAACGATCCCGGCGCAAAATGATCGCGCAAGCGCCGGATCAGCCGATCGGCATAGCCTGCCTTGGTCGGGCCAACGGCGGCGGCATTCCATTCGGGCGCTTCAAAATCGCCATCGGCCACGAAGGTTGGTTCGCCGCCAATGGTCAGCCGCACATCATGCGCCGCCAGATCGGCATCGACCGCATCGCCCAGCGCGAGCAGCGCGTGCCAGCGCGCATCGGTAAACGGTTTGGTGATCCGCACCGCTTCGGCAATCCGCGACACGTCCATCGCGAACTGGAAATCGACGTGCACCGGTTCGAGCACTGCACCGGTAATCGGCGCGGCGCTGGCATAATGCGGCGTCGCGCAGAGCGGAATATGCCCTTCGCCCGCGAGCAGACCCCATGTGGCGTCAAGCCCGATCCAGCCTGCACCGGGCAGATAGACTTCGGTCCAGGCGTGCAAGTCGCAGACATCGTGCGCCACGCCGCGCGGGCCATCGACCGCCGCGACATCGGGGGTCAGCTGGATCGAATAGCCCGACACAAAGCGTGCGGCAAAGCCCAGCCGCCGCAACACTTGCACCAGCAACCATGCCGAATCGCGGCACGATCCGCTGCCGATTTCCAGCGTCTGTTCGGGGGTCTGCACCCCGGCTTCGAGCCGGATGACATAATCGACCGCCTGATTGACCGCGGCGTTGATCGCCACCAACAGATCGATGGTGCGGCCCGATGCCCCGGCAAACCGTTCGACCAGCGCATCGCAGCGCGGGCCTTGCGGTCCGATTTCGAAACAGGCGGCCAGATCTTGCGCCAGCAGTGGATCATAGGCGAACGGATATGTTTCGGCATAGTCTTCGACAAAAAAGTCGAAGGGGTTGTAGACCGCCAGTTCGGCCAGCAGATCGACTTCGACCGCGAAATGATCGACCGGCTCGGGAAACACGATCCGCGCCTGCCAATTGCCGAACGGGTCTTGCTGCCAATTGATGAAATGGTTGGCCGGGCTGATTTTCAGCGCATAATTCGGCACCGCCGTGCGGCTGTGCGGCGCGGGCCGCAACCGCACCACTTGCGGCCCCAGCCGCACCGGCTTGTCATAGGAATAGCGGGTAAGGTGGTGCAGGCTGGCCTTTATCATAGCTGGCAGTCTGTGCGCGATCTGATGGCGCGCGGCAACATCCAATCCCCGATTCGCACCCGCTGCACCACCTTTGTGACAAACGACCCGGTTACGGCACTTTGGCCGGTGGGGCAGGATCGGGCGGGTTGTTGCGGATTACAAAACCGACCGCGGCTTCGAGCATTTGCAGCCGGGTTTCACTGCGTGACAGCCAATGGTCTTCGTCTTTCAGCGTCACGAATTCGACCGGTTTGCCCGCCTGGCGCAAGGCGGAGGCCATTGCCGAGCTTTGCGAATAATCGACCACGGTATCGTCTTTGCCATGGATCAGCAGGATCGGCGCGTCGATCGTATCGACAAAGCGGATCGGCGATACCGCTTTGAGATCGTGGCCCGAACCGATCTCGCGCTTCAGGATGCGATTTATCATCGCATCCCCGCCGCTGGCATAATTGTCCTGATTGACCATTCGCATCACATCGCTGATCCCCGCCACGGCCACCGCACAGCGATAGATGCCGTGTTGCAGGCTGACTCCGGCGAGCGCGGCATAGCCGCCATAACTGGCCCCGACGATGCACACCCGGCGCGGATCGACCACGCCCTGCCGCACCAGATCGGCCAGCCCGTCAGACAGATCGGTCTGCATCTTGCGGCCCCATTCGCCATACCCGGCTTGTTCAAATTCCGCGCCATACCCGGTGGACCCGCGAAAATTGGGCTGAAACACCGCATATCCGCGTGAGGCATACGCTTGCGCGATCCAGTCAAAGCGGATCACGTCATACGAGCCGGGCCCGCCATGCGGCAGGATCACCGCCGGCAGCGCCTTGGCCGGGCGGTCCGGCGGCAGTGTCAGCACGCCTTCGATCTTCCGCCCATCGGCAGCGGTATAAGTTACCATTTTCATCGGCCCGACATCCGCAGGATCGACCGCATAGGAATAGCCCAGCGGATCGGCATGGCCAGTGCGAATATCGATCATCCACCATGTTTCGGGGTCGCCCGCCCCTTCGGTCTTGACCAGCAACCGGTCAAAGGCCTGATTGGCGTCGGTCAGCACCATCCGCGCGCTGGCAAACGCGCGCAAGCTGGCTTTGTAAACTTTGTCGTGGCGCGGGTCGAAAAAATGGCCAGAACTGCTGGTATTGTCCTCGATATAGCCGATCAGGCGGCGGCCAGTGTCATACATCATGCGGTCAACCGCAATGCCATCGAGATAGGGCTGGCTCGCCCCCCCTGTCAGCGGCACGCTGAACCATTTGTCCTCGGCCTCGGCGCTGTCGCGCAAGCCATAGACCACGCTTGCACCATCGGCGGTAAAGCCGATCAGGTCGACTTTCCCCAAAGGATCCTTGCCCGAGGCGAGTTTGAGCCCGCGCCCGTTGGTCAGTGTCCACTGTCCGGTTTTGCTCCCGACATCGAGCACCGCACCGATCGCGCCGGTGTCATTGACCAGCCAACCGCGCCAATCTTCATCGCCTTCGATATGTCTGCCGACGATATGGTGTTTGCGGGTCTGCATATCGACTTCGTAAAGATCGGGGTGCGTGGTGCTCAGGTATTTGTCAAAACCCAGGCTACTTTGCAGCGTAATGCCGCCAAAATAGCCGAACCAGCGGCCATTTTTCTGCACGAGGCCATAGCTGCCCCGCACCCCACCGGTGATATCGGCGTCGCCTTGGAACATCACCCAGGCTTTCGACCCGTCCAGCGGGAAGACGACCACCGTGCCCAATTCGGCCTTGTTGGTGGTGAAATCCATTCCCAGTACCACTGTTTGGGAATAATCGATCAGAACTGCCTGATCGCCCACCCAGTCAACCCCGCGAATTTTGCTCTTTGACGGGATGACTACTTTGTAAACCGGGTTGCGCGCAGCGTCCATCACCACCAGCAACCGCTTGTCTTCGACTGTTCCGATGATCGCGACATGGTCGCCCGACGGCGACAGCGAGGCCATTTCAAACCCCGGTAACTGCCCGTAAGTCGCCAGCGGCGGCGCAGCCCGCGCCGCACAAGGGATCAGCGCGATTGCCAGCACCGATGCCCGCACCAACCTCGCCAGTGTCTGCCCAAACCCCACCGAAGCCCCCTGCTTGTGTCGATTCTTGCGAAACGATGCCGGTGATCGGTATGGCTGTCAACCGAACGCGGCGGCGCAAGGATGGCGACGGCACTGACAATTTGTCTGGCCGTCCGGGCGCGGCTGCGGCACGATCACGCGATGATGATCCGTCGATTCGCCGCCGCAACCGTGCTGGCCCTGTTGCTGTTTGGCAGTGGCCCGGCAATCGCCGCCCCGCCCCGCGCGCGCCACCCGGCAGTGGCGCAACCCGCGCCAATCCCGCTGGCCGATACTGTGCGCGTGGCACTTGAAACCAGTTTGGGTACAATTACCGTCGATCTCGATGGCAAACATGCGCCTGTCTCCACCGCCAATTTTCTGCATTATGTCGATACCCGGCGGTTTGACGGGATCGTGTTCTACCGCGCAATGCATCTGGCGTGGGGTGATCAGCCCAATGGCCTGATTCAGGCCGGATTGCGCGATCCGCGTCGGCTGTTCGCACCCATTGCGCACGAACCTACCACGCAGACCGGGCTGACGCACACAACCGGCGCGATCTCGATGGCGCGCAATGGTCCGGGCACCGCAACCGCCAATTTCTCGATCCTGCTGTCCGACCTGACCGGGCTTGATGCCGATCCGAAAGCCGCCGATCCCGATCTGGCGCTGGGCTACGCCGCGTTCGGTCGTGTGGTGGCGGGGATGGACGTGGCGCGCAAGATCTGGGACGCGCCGCTATCGCCGACACTCGGCGAGGGGGTGATGCGCGGGCAGATGCTGGCCGATCCGGTCAAAGTGCTGACCGTGCGGCGCGTGCCATTGCCGTAAAGCCTGCCGCTACCCAACAAGACTTTGCCCCGCAGGAGTTTCCGCCAAGATGAATGCCATCGAAACCGCCGTGCATCTGCTTGATGAGGCCGAACAGTCGCTGCTCCACGATATGCGCGTCATGCGCCGGACACAACGCTTGCGATCTGCCCACGCAGCCAGCGCGCGCGAGGGTCAGTTGACCACCGGGCAGAAAATTGCCGACACCGTTGCCGCGACGATGGGATCGTGGCGGTTCATCATTATCCAGTCAGCGATTCTGGTGTGCTGGATCGTGCTGAATATCACCGCAGTGGTGGAGCGGTGGGATCCTTACCCGTTCATCCTGCTCAACCTCGCGTTGTCATTTCAGGCCGCCTATGCCGCGCCGTTCATCATGATGAGCCAGAACCGGCAGCAGGACATCGACCGCAAGGCCGCCGAATCCGACTACAAGATCAATATCAAGGCCGAACTGGAAATCGAACTGCTGCACGAAAAGATCGACGAGTTGCGCGAAAGTGAAGTGCTCAAACTGTCAACCGCCGTGGCCGAACTGACGCACTTGCTGCACGAAACCAAAGACGAATTGAGCGCCTTGCGCGCGGAGCGGGGGGGTCTGACGCGGCCTTAAACCCGTTAGAGCGTGACGCGAAAAAGTGGGAACCGGTTTTTACCTTCGGTGGCCTGCGGCTCGCAATAAATCACGCGAAAACAAAGACTCTATAGCGGAATGCGATTCAATCTAATCGCATTCCGCTATAGGGGCAGATCACGCTGCAAGCGGGGCCGGGGGTTGGTGTGGGCGCTATGCCAACACCCCGCCGACGTGGCCCCACCCCCAACCCCCTCCCCTGAAGGGGCGGGGGCTTATTGTACGCCGGTCAAACGTTCAGCAATCAGGCGGCTTCGGTACTGGCCAGATCTTCCGGATCGCGCAGGACATAGCCCCGGCCCCAGACGGTTTCGATATAGTTGTCGCCGCCGCAGGCGTGCGCCAATTTCTTGCGCAGCTTGCAGATGAACACGTCAATGATTTTCAGTTCCGGCTCGTCCATTCCGCCATAGAGGTGGTTGAGGAACATTTCCTTGGTCAGCGTTGTGCCCTTGCGCAGCGACAGCAGTTCGAGCATCGCATACTCTTTGCCGGTCAGATGGACGCGCGCGCCATCGACTTCGACCGTCTTGGCATCGAGATTGACCGACAGCTTCCCCGTGCGGATCACCGATTGCGAATGGCCCTTTGACCGGCGCACCACCGCATGGATGCGCGCGATCAGCTCTTCGCGGTGGAACGGCTTGGTAACGTAATCATCCGCGCCAAACCCGAACGAGCGCACTTTGCTGTCCATTTCGGAAATGCCCGACAAGATCAGCACCGGCGTCTGCACTTTGGCGACGCGCAGCTTTTTCAGCACGTCATAGCCATGCATGTCGGGCAAGTTGAGATCGAGCAGAATGATGTCATAATCATACAGCTTGCCCAGATCGAGGCCTTCTTCGCCCAAGTCGGTGGAATAGACATTGAACCCTTCGCCGCCCAGCATCAATTCGATTGCTTTGGCGGTGGATGGTTCGTCCTCGATCAGCAAAACGCGCATCGATCACTTCCCTTGTTTGCCATAACCCGGTTTGGTTGCGATCCCCGGCACAGGATCGGCCTGCATTAACCATATCATACCTGAACATGAAAGGTTAATTTATGCTCAATGGGGTGCTGAATTTTCAGGTATTGTATCTGCGTGTGAACCGGATGCCGCCGGTTCCGGCACACCTTCGATGGCGCGCATGTGATGGCCAATCGGGCCGGGCAGCACGGCAGGCGCGGCGCGGCCGGGACCAACCGGCGGCTTGCCGGTGGCCGGTGCAGTGATGTCGGGCGGCACATATTGCACTTCGGCCAACCGCTTTTCGACTTTGATATGGTGGCGCGCGCCAACGGTGCGGATCACCGCGCGAATATCGGCGGCATAGGGCGCATCGGGCGGAGTATCGCGCAGCAGCGCGAACCACGCATGGATTGCGCGCCGGTGCTGCCCGGCCAGATCCCAGCCAACCGCCCGATAATAGCGCGCGCGCGCATCTTTCGGATCGAGCCGCAGCGCGTGATCGAACGCGGTGCGCGCCTCGCGCGGCATATGGCGCTGCGGCCGTTTGGCGAGCAGCAAGGCCTCACCCAGAAACGAAAACGTGCGCGCATTGGTCGGATCGAGCCGGGTGGCCTGCCGCAAGGCGGCGGCGGATTGGGCATATTGTTGGCGCTGAAAATGCGACCAGCCGAGCATACGCCACGCATCGGCGTCATCGGGCGTGCGCTCGACTTGCGTTTGCGACCGCGTAATCACGTCTTCGACCGAAGCCGCGTGGGTTTCGCGCGGGGCAGGGGCGGGCGCGATGGCCACCGGCACCCCGGCACGATCACGCAAGTTGCGATAGATCGCCACCCCGCTCACGCTGATCGTGCTGACCACCAGCACGACCATCCCCAGCCGCCGCAACACGGCGACCGGGCCAGTGCCCAATCCCACCGGTGGCGGCGCAGGGTCTTGGGCGGGGTCGGCTTTGGTCATCGCAATGATCCCCTTTTTCGCCAAGCGCGCATCGGCTGCAACCGGCTTTGGCATGGTCAGCGGCTGCCCGCCATGGCTTTCTGCCCGCGCGCGGTCTGGCCCAGCGTCATCTGGCGGCGGCGCTGCACCGAACTGCCAAGGCCAATCGCCTCGCGATATTTGGCAACCGTGCGCCGCGCCAGATCAAACCCGCGCGCATTCAGCAGATCGACCAGCGCATCGTCTGACAGCACCGCGCCGGGGGTTTCGGCTTCGATCAATTGGCGGATCGCCGCCTTGACCGCTTCGGCCGAAACCGCGCCCGCGCCATCTGCCGAAGCCACGCCCGACGTGAAGAAGAATTTCAGCTCGAACGTGCCGCGCGCGCAGAGCAGATATTTGTTGGCGGTCACCCGGCTGACGGTCGATTCGTGCAGGCCCACCGCTTCGGCCACGGTGCGCAGCGTCAAAGGGCGCAAATGCGCGACCCCGTGGTGGAAAAACCCGTCCTGCTGGCGGACGATTTCAGCCGCGACTTTCAGGATCGTCTTTTGCCGCTGGTCAAGCGCCTTGACCAGCCAATTGGCATCGGCCAGCCGTTCACCCAGCCATGCGCGCGCCGCCTTGCTGACCGCCGCGCCGCGCATTTCGACATAATAGGCGCGGTTGACGATCAGGCGCGGCAAGGTCGCCTGATTGATCGCAATGTCCCACCCCGCAGGTGCAACCGCGCGCACCAGAATATCGGGTATGATCGTTTCGGGCACCGAGCCGCCAAACCGCAGCCCCGGCTTGGGATCAAGCTGGCGCAATTCGGCCAGCATATCGCCGAAATCATCCTCATCCACCCCGCACAGCCGCCGCAACCGCGCCAGTTCCCCGCGCCCGAGCCAGTCGAGATGATCGAGCAACCGCGCCATATACGGATCGCAGCGATCCCGTTCGCGCAATTGCAACGCCAGACATTCGGCCAGATTGCGCGCGCCCACCCCGGTCGGATCGAGCGCCTGCACCCGCGCCAGCGCGGTTTCCGCCAGCGCCAGCGACACCCCGAGCGCACCCGCGACCTCGTCCAGCGGCTGAACCAGATAGCCCGCTTCATCCAGTTGATCGATCAACCAGCGCGCCACGAACAGCACCTGTGGATCGCGCGTGGTTGCGCCGATCTGGCGGTGCAAGTGTTCGGCAAGGCTGGCGGGCGCGCTGCCATGCGTATCGATCCCCGGCAGTTCGCTATCACCCCCGCCACCGCTGGCCCCCCAGTCGCCAGAATCGCGCTCGCCCGTATCGCGGTCGCGGTCGATGGTGGCGGGGTCGATATCGAGCGGACGGTCTTCATCAGCGCGGCCTTCGCCGACCAGTTGATCGACGGGTGATCGTTCGAGCGCTGTGCGCCGCAGATCGGGCGCGGGGCCGTCATCCGCCACCACTGCCGGATCGCCGCTTTCGGCCACATCAAGCAGCGGATTGGCATCGAGCGCTTCGCCGATAAACGCTTCGACTTCGAGATTGGACAGTGTCAGCAGCTTGATCGCCTGCTGCAACTGCGGTGTCATCACCAGCGACTGGCTTTGGCGCAAGTCCAGCCTGGGGCCGAGTGCCATCGTGTTAATGCCGGATCATGGCCAAGAACCGGGCATCAGAGCGTAAAGCCCTCACCCAGATAGAGCCGCCGCACATTGGGATCGGCCACCAAGGCTTCGGGACTGCCGGCAAACAGCACTTGGCCGCCATAGATAATGCACGCGCGATCAACGATATCGAGCGTTTCCCGCACATTGTGGTCGGTAATCAGCACGCCGATGCCGCGCCGTTTCAGATCGATCACCAAATGGCGAATATCGTTGATCGACAGCGGATCGATCCCGGCAAACGGTTCATCGAGCAAGATGATCGACGGATGCGCGGCGAGCGCGCGCGCGATTTCGCAGCGCCGCCGCTCGCCGCCCGACAGCGCCATCGCCGCGCTGGATCGCAGCTTGGTCAGCCCGAATTCTTCGAGCAGCACTTCGAGTTCGGCGGCGCGCGTGGCGCGGTCGGGTTCGACCAGTTCGAGCACGGTGGCGATATTCTGTTCGACCGTCAGCCCGCGAAAGATCGAGGTTTCCTGCGGCAAATAGCCCAGCCCCAAAATCGCGCGGCGATACATCGGCAGCCGCGTGATATCGACCCCATCGAGCAGGATGCGCCCCGAATCCGGCCGCACCAGCCCCATGATCGAATAGAAACACGTTGTCTTGCCCGCGCCATTGGGTCCGAGCAGCCCCAGCACTTCGCCTTTGGCCACCGACAACGAGATATCGGTCAGCACCGCGCGCTTGTCATACGATTTGGCAATCGACACGACTTCCAGCCCGCCGGTCTGGGCAGGGGCGCTGGCAGGCGCGGGCACGGTTGGGGCAGGCAATGTCATCGGCAGTGGCGCAATCGTTCCTGAACCGACCCGCAAGGGCGGCTGGGTCATGCCCATAGCCTGCGCGCAGCGGCTGGCAAAGCCTGCCGTGCACGATCTGGCACGATTTGTGCGCGACCAGCGCGGGCTTGCCATATCGCCCGAGGCGTGATGTATTGCGAATCGGGAGAAGGACCACAGCAATGGCCAAACCTTTTACGCGTATCCACTACCCGACCGCCCGGGCATTGCACCGCTGCGATTGGCGCAAGGCGATGAGCGATACGATCGCTTATGCCCTGCTGATCTATACCGCCTTGCACATCATGGTGACGATGCACGCGCTGTCCGCAGGCATTTCCTCAATGCTCCCGCTGATGGCGCTGGTGCTGTTGGTGGCAGGGATCATACCGCTGTTGCGACACTATGAACGCCATTGGGAAGCGCTGGATGACCAGCAAGCCGCCGATCCCGGGCTGCGTGCCCGGTTCAAGCGCGACCAGCTCGCCGTGTGGCTGCTGGCGCTTGGCCTGCCATTCGCGATAACCGGGGCATTCAAGGCGGGTGTTGCGCTGTTCGGTTAAGGCGCGAACGGCTCCAGATTCAGCCGTCACGAAAACCACCGCCAAAGCCCCTGGCCCTTCAGGGGAAGGGCGTGAGGGCGATCAGCTTGGTGAGAGCATGACGCGAGCCCCCACCCCCGGCCCCTCCCCTGAAGGAGAGGGGAGAAAAAGAGGGTCGCATCGCTTGGTGCAAAAAACCGGTTCCCACTTTTTTGCGCGATGCTTAAAGCCCCCCCAGCGTTCCGCCGTTCCGGCCGACACGCGCAGGATCAGCCATGTTATCCCCCAATGACGCCAAACACCGGTGCGAGGTACTGTTGCGCCGGGCCGCTGCGGCGGGCGCGCAGTCCGCTGATGCGGTCTATCTGGCGCATGGCGCGCACAGCGTGACCGTGCGGCTGGGCGCGCTCGAAGATGTTGAACACTCCGAATCCGAACATATCGGCTTGCGCGTGTTCGCGGGTGGCGGGTCAGCGTCGATCGGTTCGACCGATCTGGGCGATGCCGCGCTCGATGAACTCGCCAGCCGCGCGGTGGCGATGGCGCGGCTCGCCCCGCCCGACCGGTTCGCCGGGCTGGCCGATCCGGACTTGCTGTTGCGCAGCGCCGCGCCCGATCTTGATCTTGACGATGGCGGCGAAGCCGAACCGCAAGCCTTGCGCCGCTTGGCCGAAACGGTCGAGGCCGCCGCGCTGGCCGTGCCCGGCGTCACCAACAGCAATGGCGGCAGCGCCAGCGCAGGGCGTTCGGTGTTTGCGCTTGCCACCAGCCACGGGTTTGCCGGGGCCTATGCCGCCAGCAGCTACGGCCTGTCGGCCAGCGTGCTGGCGGGCGAAGCGGCCACAATGCAGCGCGACTATGCCTGGCGCAGCACCCGCCACGCCGCCGACTTGCCCGGTGCCGAGGCCATCGGGCGCGAAGCGGGCGAACGCGCGGTGCGCCGGGTCAATCCCGGTCGGATGCGCAGCGGGCCATGCAGCGTGGTGTTCGATCCGCGCGTCGGCGGATCGCTGGTCGGACATCTGATCGCGGCGATGACCGGTTCAGCGATTGCCCGGCGCGCCAGTTTCCTGCTCGACCGCGATGGCGCGCAGCTGTTCGACAGCGCGATCACCATCACCGATGATCCCCACACCGCGCGCGGCTTGCGATCCCGCCCGTTCGATGGCGAAGGCTTGCCGACGCGCACCACCCATCTGGTCGAAGGCGGGCGGCTGACCGGATGGCTGATGGATTGCGCCGCCGCGCGGCAATTGCAGCTGACCCCCGGCGGCCACGCCGGGCGGGGCGGATCGGGCGCACCGCATGTCACCACCGGCAATGTCCACATTGCGCCCGGCAGCCTGAGCGCGGCGGCGCTGATCGCGGATATCGGCGAAGGCGTCTATATCACCGAACTGATCGGCAGCGGGGTCAACGGTGTGACCGGCGATTACAGCCGGGGGGCCAGCGGCTATCGCATCAGCGGCGGGGTAATCGGCGAACCCGTCGCCGAATTCACCATCGCGGGCAATCTGATCGACATGTTCGCCGCGCTGACCGCCGCCAGCGATCTGGAACGCATCCACGGCATCGACGTACCCACGCTGCGCATCGATGGCATGACCGTGGCGGGCGATTGACCCACGCGCGTCATCGAAGTGTCGTCGGGGCTTGGTATCGCCGTTCGATACGACGAAAGGATGGGGTGATGCGCCGGATCTGGGCGACGATGCTGTTGGGATGCGCGGTGGCAGCAGGCCTGCCGGTGCGCGCCGCCGAAGCGCCACAAGCATGGGTGGCGCTGGCCCCGACGGGCGGCAGCGTGGTGCGGGTTGTAACCAGCGCCGCAGCGTGCCCGGTGGTCACAGTCGATGGGCGCGCCCACCCAATGGCGGTGCGCGCCGCACCCGGCTTGATGCCGCAACGCGCGAACAAGGCCGAAGTGGCGGGCCCCATCGCATTTTCAAGTCGCGTGTGCGAACGGGCGGTGCCGCGCAACGCCCGGCGCGCCAGCCTCAACGGAACGCGCCTGCCTTTGCCGCCAGCACGCGTGAACCGCATTGTGGTGATCGGCGATACTGGCTGCCGCTTGAAAGCGGCAGACCATGCTTGGCAAGCCTGCAATGATCCGGCGCAATGGCCGTTTGCGCGCATCGCGGCGCGCGCGGCGGCGCTCAAGCCCGATCTCGTGCTGCATGTCGGCGATTATCTCTATCGCGAAAATCCCTGCCCCGCCGACAAACCTGGCTGTGCTGCCACGGCTTGGGGCTATGGTGAAGACGGCTGGCGCGCCGATTTTCTGACCCCCGCCGCGCCGCTGCTGGCCGCCGCGCCGTGGGTGTTTGTGCGCGGCAATCATGAAGAATGCGCGCGCGGCGGGCAAGGCTGGTGGCGCTTGCTCGATCCCCATGCTTTGCACGAAGGCCGCGATTGCCGCGATCCGGCGAACGACCCAGCGGGCAATCGCACCGCCCCTTATGCCGTTGCGCTGGGCCATGGCGCACGGCTGGTGATCGCCGATCTGGTCGGGTTTGCCACCAGCAACCCCGATGCTGCGCAGTTCGATCAGGATATGGCGCATATCGCTCGCCTGTCGCACGGTGCCACCCCCGGGTTTGTGGCCGCGCATTTTCCGTTCAACGCGGTGCGGTGGGATGGCACGGGCACCGGTGCGATCACCATTGGCAGCAAGCCGGTCAGCCAGTTGCGCGTTCCCCCGCTGCCGCACGTTGCGGCAATGCTGGCGGGCCATATCCACGAATTTCAATTTGCCCGGTTTACCGACCGGCCCGTGCAGATCATCACCGGGTTTTCGGGAACGCTCGAAGATGTTCCCCCCGCCCCGGCAAACTTGGCCGATGCGGCGGGCAAACCGGGCGCCGCTGCGCTGAAAGACCTGACCACGGTGCTCGATCGCTATGGCTTTGGCCTGCTCGAACGCCGCGCACGCGGCTGGCGATTGACCGTCTATGCCGATGATGGTGCGGTTCTCGCGCGGTTTTCGCTGTAAATCGCGCGGGCATGGCGCGCGATCACGCGTTCTTCGTCGGTCGCGATTACGCGGACCGCGACGCGGCTATCCGCTGCGCTGATCAGCGCCGCGCCCGCCGCATTGGCGCGCGGGTTCAGCCTTAGCCCCAGCCAGCCCAGCCGGTCGCCCACCGCTGCGCGGATCGCGGCGGCGTGGGCGCCCACCCCGCCGGTAAACACAATCCCGTCAAGCCCGCCCAGCGCGGCGGCCATCGCGCCGATATCCAGCGCCAAGCGATAGACATAATGCGCAATCGCCTCAGCCGCGCGGGGATCGGGACTCGCCAGCAGCACCGCCATATCACCGCTGATCCCCGACAGCCCGAGCAAGCCAGAGCGATGATAAAGCAAGTCTTCAATGGTGGCGAGATCGTGCCCCATTCGCCCCAGCATAAAGATCGCGCCGGGATCGAGGCTGCCGCAGCGCGTGGCCATAACCAGCCCATCGAGCACGCTCAGCCCCATTGTGCTGGCCAAGCTGCGCCCGTGCGCCAGCGCGCACAAGCTTGCCCCCGCCCCCAGATGCGCGATAATGGTGCGCCCCGCTGCCAGCGCCGGGGCCACTTCGTGCAAGGCCTGCGCGATGAATTCGCACGACAGCCCATGAAAGCCATAGCGGCGCATCCCCGCATCGCGCAACGCGCGCGGCAAGGCCATCTGCTGCGCCACCAGCGGCATCGTGTGATGAAACGCGGTGTCATAACACGCGACTTGCAGCACGTGCGGGCGCGCCGCCTGCACTGCGCGGATCAGCGCCAGATTGTGCGGCAGGTGCAGCGGATCAAGCGCGATCAGGCCAGCGAGCGCAGCGAGCAGCGCCGGATCGACTCGTTCGGGCGCGGCATGGTCGGCCCCGCCATGGACCACACGATGGCCCACTGCGACCAGTGCGCCCGTCGCATCGGCCAGCGCCAGCACCGTGGCGAGCGCCGCCGCATCACCGCCGTCTGCGAGCGGTTGATCGATGAGGCACTTTCCCGCTGCATCATGCGCCAAGACATGCGCTGCGCCAGCGCTCTGCGTGACCGCGCCGCGCATCATGTCGGGCAGCGCCGCGCACTCGGCAAACACCGCGAATTTCAGGCTCGACGATCCGGCATTGAGCGCCAGAATTGTGCCCGGCGCGGTCATGCCCACCCGCTCAGCACCAGCGTGGTCAGCACCAGCCGGGTATCGGCAATATCACGCACCGCAATGCAAGCGATGCCCGCCGCGCGCACCGCCGCATCGTTACCGCCGGGATAGAGCGCATCGCCGACAAACAGCATATCATCGAGCGACAGCGCGGCGCTTTTCGCCAATTGCCGCATTCCCCAGGCTTTGTCGGTCCCGGCGCGGGTAACGTCAATCGACGTCGATCCACCGATGCGCACCGCAAACCCCGGCAGTAGCGGGGCCAGCGCGGCGCGCAGCGCTTCGCGCCGGTGCCGGTCGGGATCCCACGCCGCTTTGGCCGCAGCCGGTGCCTGCTGACCCAGCGCTGACAGCGTGATCTGGCTGATGCGATCTTCGATCCGCGCACCCCATGCCGGCTCGGCAGCAAGGCCCGCGCCATTCACCACGCGTTCCATCGCCGCGATCACGTGCGCGCGCTCCACCGGTGACAGCGTTTCGGCCTCGATACAGCGCCATTCACCCGCAAACCGGTAGAGCTTAGTCCCCGATGTCGGCAGCAGCCACAAGCGGCTGAAATCAGCCTCTGGCGGCAGATGATCGACCAGTTGCGCGGTAAACTGCGGCCAGTCACCGCCCGAAATCACCGCCACCGCGCCCCGGTCGAGCAATCGCGTCAACAGCAGCGCCATATCCGGATCAATCGCCTGTTTGCTGGCGGCGAGTGTGCCATCGAGATCAAAGGCGATCAGACGTTTCATCCGCGCATGATGCGCCAGCGCGGGGGTCGTGCGCACGCTTCGGAATCTACGCGCGCCGGGCCTACCCGGTAGATTCCGGGGCTGGCGCATGGATCAGCATAGCGGCACGCGGGACTAGAGCGGAATGCGATTAGATTGAATCGCATTCCGCTCTAGAGTCTTTGTTTTCGCGTGATTTATTTCGAGCCGCAGGCCACCGAAGGTAAAAACCGGTTCCAACTTTTTACCTTCGGTGGCCTGCGGCTCGCATCACGCTCTAACGACC
>CAINGT010000005.1 GCA_903848655.1 uncultured Sphingomonadales bacterium | reverse complement strand
AGCCCCTCCCCATAGGGGAGGGGTTGGGGAGGGGGTTTTAACGCCCGAAATGTCGTGCAATATCTTGATGTTAGCACACCCCCACCCAACCCTCCCCCTTCAGGGGGAGGGCTTTTTGGGGCGGTCATCCCCACGCAGAGCAAGATGTGTGCATCCCGTAGCCCAGTGGGGGAGGGCCTAGGGGAGCTCACGCCGAATTGTCGGTCAGTGTGCTCCGCATCATTGTGTCAGACGTCATATGCGATAGCCCTAGGGTTGGGGATGGGCGCTATCAGCTGGGTAAAACAAGAATGTGTTACCCCAACACCCGTACTTGGCTTTTCACCCCAAGATGCGTGGCGAGCGCGCGCAAGTCGCGCTCCACCCCGTCGTTGACCAGCGCTGCCAGCGCCGGTTCGACGCGCAGCACCAGCCGACCGTCGGCCAAGCCCAGTGCGCTGCCCGACAGGCCCTGCGGTGCGCAAGTGCTGAACCGCCGACACAGCCGCGTGGCCAAGCCCCAGGCTTGCGCTTCGTGCAGCGCACCGGGGGTAATCAGCATGGTGAGCGCGGGCGGCACGTCCAGCCGCCCGCCATGCGCCAGCATCGCCACCGCCAGCATCACGCGTTCGGTGGTGGCTGCGCCGATCCAGCGTTTGCGCAAGGCCCAGTCGCGGGCGATATCGCTGCGCAAATTCGGTTCGACCGTGGCCGCCGCCAGACACAGCAGCGTTGCCGCCAGCCGCAACCGTTCGCGCCGCGCGATCCCGGTGGGCGGTGCAGCCGCCAGCGTCCAGCCCGCGACCAGCGCCCCGGTCTGCGCCGTAACGCCTTGGTCGCGCACGAATGCGGTCATCCCCGCCACCAGCGGGTCGGTGCCGCGCACGGCGGGTGCCATGTCTTCATAGAGCACGCCTTCGCGCAAGCCCCACGCCGAAAACACCAGCTTGCCCGGGCGCAAGCGCCGGATCAGCACCGCCAGCAGCGCGGCGGTATCGGGCAGGCTGGTCATCCGCCCACCGGAAATTCCCGCCAGCGGGCGCAATGTATCGGGCTTGCGCCGGGCAAGATTGCGCGCCAGCCGCAAGGCTTGCCCCGGATCGAGGACAAAACCGTGCGGATCATCAATCGGCCAATGCAGTTGCACCATCGCCAGCCGCGCAAACGCGCGCAGCGACCCGCCGACCAGATAGAGCGTCGATCCCGGCGCGACCGCCCAATCCGCCTGCTTCAGCGCCTTGCGCACGGCTTGGGCAAAGGCGCGTTCGCCCGACGCGCGCAACCGCGCGAGATGCAGCGTGCCCAGCGGCATCGAAACACCGTGGCGGCAATGATCGCCATCGATATCAACCAGTTCCAGACTGCCGCCGCCCAAGTCAGCAACCACGCCGGTCGCATCGGGAAACGCGCCCAAGACCCCGTGCGCGCTCGTCACCGCTTCCTGTTCGCCGCTCAGCAGGCGCGGGGCAAACCCCATCGCGGCGACTTTGGCGAGAAACGCCGCGCCATTGGTGGCATCCCGCACCGCAGCGGTGGCGACAACATCGATCCGGCCGACGCCTTTCAAATCGAGCAAAGTGCGATAGCGCGCCAGCGCGGCCAGCGCATTGGCCATCGCGCGTTCGCTCAACAGCCCGGTTTCACCGACATTGCGCCCCAGCCGCGCGGTCACTTTTTCGTTGTGCAGCACCGCCGGTGCGCGCGCTGGCCCGCCATAGATCACCAGACGTACGGTGTTTGAGCCGATGTCGATGATTGCGCGGATCGGGCTGTGCTGATCGGGGTTGGCCATTGTCAGGCCTGTGCCGCGCCGCCGCGCCGCAGCGCCAGCTTGGGCACTTTGCGCCCTTTGGTCAGCGCCGCGCCCCGGCCTGACAGCGACGGGTTGGTCATGAAGTAGCGGTGCACATTGAACGGCTGCGGCCCCGGATCGACACGCTGATAGGAACCATCGCTATCGAGCCGCCAGCTTTGTTCGGTGTCGAGCAGATTGGCCACCATGACCTGATCGAGCACTTGGTCGTGCACCGTGGCATTGCGGATCGGCACAAGGATTTCGACGCGGCGATCCAGATTGCGGCTCATCCCGTCGGCCGAGGAAATAAACACCCGCGCGCGCCGGTTGGGCAGCGCCGCGCCATTGCCGAATGCCCAGATGCGGCTATGTTCCAGAAACCGCCCGATCACCGATTTGACCGTGATCGTGTCTGACAACCCGGCAACACCAGGGCGCAGACAGCAAATGCCGCGCACCACCAGCGCGATCACCACCCCGGCCTGGCTGGCACAATAGAGCCGGTCGATCAGCCCCGGATCGGTCAGTGCATTCAGCTTGGCCCAGATCGACGCCGGTTTGCCCGCGCGGGCATAGGCGATTTCGCGGTCGATGCATTCGTACAGCCGGTTGCGCACGCCGCCGGGCGAAATTGCCAGCATTTCGGTGCCTTTGGGCTCGATATAGCCGGTAATGAAATTGAACAGCAGCCCGGCATCGCGGCCAAACCGCGGATCGGCGGTAAAGAACGACAGATCGGTATAGATCCGCGCGGTCACCGGGTGATAATTGCCGGTGCCAAAGTGGCAGTACGTGCGATAGCCATCGCCTTCGCGCCGCACCACCACCGACACTTTGGCGTGGGTTTTCCAATCGACAAAGCCATAGATCACTTGCACCCCGGCGCGTTCAAGCTGGCTGGCCCAGTGCAAGTTCTGTTCTTCGTCAAACCGCGCTTTCAATTCGACCACGGCGGTAACCGATTTGCCCGCTTCGGCTGCCGCGATCAGTGCGGCGATCACCGCCGATTGTTTGCCCGCGCGGTACAGCGTCTGCTTGATCGCCACGACATCGGGATCGTGCGCCGCCTGATGGAGGAAATCCACCACCACATCAAAGCTTTCGAACGGATGCTGGATCACGATATCCTTTTCGCGGATCGCGGCAAAGCAATCGCCATCGTGTTCGAGAATGCGTTCGGGATAGCGCGGGGAATACGGCTCAAACTTCAGATCGGGCCGTTCTTCTTCGACCAGCGCCGACAGCCCCAGCATCGACAGCGGGCCGCGCGCCTTGATGACCAGCGCGTGATCGAGCCGCAACTTGTCACGCAGCATCGCTTCGGCATCGCGGTCGAACCGGGCTTCCAGCGTCAGCAGGATCACCCGCCCACGCCGCCGCCGCTGGATCGCGGTGCGGAAATAGCGCACGAGATCTTCGGCATCTTCTTCGATTTCGATATCGCTGTCGCGCAGCACGCGAAAAATGCCGTGGCCCAGAATGCGAAATCCGGGAAACAGCCGCGCCGCCTTGCGCCGGATCAGCTCTTCGATACCAATCCATGTCGCGGTCGGGCCGGGCAGCCGCACATAGCGCGGCAGCGCGGGCGGGATCAGCACCATTTCGTTAACGGGCGCGCCATCGGCCACGCGCACCAGCGAAAACAGGATGCCGCTGCCCTGATTGCCGATAAACGGAAAAGGATGCGCCGGATCGATCGCTTGCGGGGTCAGCGCAGGCAGCACCCGGTCTTCGAAATAGCTGCTCAAAAATTCCGCTTCGTGCCGCTCAAGCCGCCGGTCGGTAATCAGCCGCACGCCTTGCCGGTCGAGCGCTGTGACCAGTTCGGTAAAGATCGCATATTGCGCATCGACCAGCGCGTTGATCGCGCGGTGGATATCGTGCAATTGCTGCGTCGCGGATTGCCCGTCGATCGACACTTCATCGATCTGCCGCCGCACTTGCGCGGCCAGCCCCGCCACGCGCACCATGATGAATTCATCAAGATTGCTGCCCGAAATCGACAGAAAGCGTAAGCATTCGAGCAGCGGATAGTGCGGGTTCTGCGCTTCGGCCAGCACCCGCCGGTTGAACTGCAGCCAGCTCAATTCGCGGTTGAAAAACCGGTCAGCGGGTAAAGTACCCTTTGGTGCGGGGTTGTCCGCACCGGGTTCGGGCGCGGACAAGTGGGCAAGCGTTGGCGGGGAAGCGGCCATATTCGCGCGTTCGCGGCTCCGTTCGGGCATAGACCCCTCTTTGCACGGCAGCCCCCCCTGCTGGCAAGCGCAACGCGCGCATTGTCATATCGCGCCATGCGCGCGCAGCCGCCCCAAGCAGCGCTTGCAGGCGCTAAAGAACTCCTGTTAACTCAACTAATATGATTGAGTATAAGAAGCCGCCAAACGCGCAACCAGCTTCAGGGGAACCGCAATGCGCATCCACGGTCATTTTATCCTTGCTTCCGCGCCTTTGGCGCTCATCGCGGCGACGCCAGCGCTCGCCGATCCGGCACCGGCAACCGAAGATGCCGGGGACGAACTCATCGTCGTGACCGCGCGGCACCGCGCCGAAACCTCGCAAGCCGTGCCGATCTCGCTGACCGTTCTGGGGGGTGAACATATCGACCGCACCGGATCGTTCAATATCGACCGGGTGCAGCAACTGACCCCCACGCTGCAATTCTATTCGCAAAACCCGCGCAACACCGCGCTCAACATTCGCGGGCTGGGTGCAACGCTGGGGTTGACCAATGACGGCATCGAACAAGGCGTCGGCATCTATGTCGATGATGTGTTCTATGCGCGCCCGGCAGCGGCCACGCTCGATTTTCTCGATGTGGAGCGAGTCGAAGTGCTGCGCGGACCGCAAGGCACGCTCTATGGCAAGAACACCACGGCGGGCGCGGTCAATATCACCACGCGCAAGCCGACGTTCGATTTCACCGCGCGCGCCGAAGCCTCAGCGGGGGATTACGGGTTCTATCAGGTCAAGGGTGCGGTGTCGGGTCCGTTGAGCAAGACCGTGGCGGTGCGGCTGGCGCTGTCATCGACGAATCGCGACGGCACGGTCACCAACGCCAGCAATGGCCACAAAATCAACGCGCAACAAAATCTTGGCGGTCGTGCGCAAGTGCTGTGGAAGGCGAGCGATGCGCTGAGCGTGACGCTGGCGGCGGACTGGAACCGGCAGAACCCCGAATGCTGCGGCTTTGTCTATGCCAGCGTCGGCACCACGCAGCGCGCTGCCAACCGGCAATTTGCCGCGCTGGCCAAAGTGGCGGGCTATGTTCCGCCCAGCACCGATCCGTTTGCGCGGATCGCCGATCTCGACACCCCGCTGCGCGCGCGCAATGAAGTGGGTGGCGCATCGCTCAAGGCCGAACTTGCCACCGGGCTGGGCACGGTGACCGCGATCACCGCGTGGCGCTTCTGGCACTGGGATCCATCAAATGATCGCGATTACACCGGATTGCCGATCACGTCGGTATCGCAAAACCCGTCGCAGCAGCACCAGATCACGCAGGAATTGCGGCTAAGCCATCAGGGGCGCAAAGTCGATTTCACGCTCGGCCTGTTCGGCTTTAGCCAGACAGTGCGCATCCAGGGGTTGCAAGTGCAAGGCGCGACGGCGAGCAAATGGCTGCTCAGCCCCAGCACCTCGGCCACGAGCTGCTATGCCACCAATTGCCTCAACGGGTTGACTTCGACCAACCGGATCAACCTCGATAATGCCAGCGCCGCGCTTTACGGCCAAGCGACGTGGAAGGTGACCGAGGCGCTGGCGATCCAGCCGGGGGTGCGGTTGAACTATGACTGGAAAAAGGGTTCGTATGACTCGGTAGTCACCAACGCGGCGGGCAATCTGGTTAAATTCGCCACGACCGGCGGCCCGGCGAATAGCGCCGCAGAAGTCTCGCAGCTATCGCAGCTTGCGCCCGAAAGCTTTGCCGCGCGGTTCAGCAAGTGGAATCTGTCCTATGATCTGACCGCCAGCTATGCGCTGGGGCGCGATCTTCATGCTTATGCCTCATACGCCCACAGCTTCAAATCGGGCGGGGTCAATCTCAACGGGGTTCCGGCTGATTCCTCCGGGGTGCCTTTGTTGCAATATGCAACGGTCAAGCCCGAAGCGGTCGATCATGTCGAAGCGGGGATCAAGACGCAGTGGTTTGGCCGCCGCGCGACGTTCAACTTCGATGCCTTCCGCACCGACATTCACGACTATCAGGCCATCGTCAACAATGGCCAGCAGACCGCGCTGCGCGGCTATGTCGATAACGCGCCGCTGGTGCGGGTGCAGGGGATCGAATGGGATCTGGCGCTGCGCCCCGGCCCGCGCTTCAACGCTTATGCCAATGGCGCGGTCAACGATGGCACATATCTCCGCTTCCCCAACGCGCCCTGCCCGCCCGAACTGTCGGGCGGTACCGCCGTCACCGGAACGCAAGTGCCGGGGCCTGCGGGAACGCCTGGCGCGCTCAGCCCGGTTTCGTGCGATGTGTCGGGGCAGCGGCTGCCGGGTATTTCGCGCCTGACGCTGGCCTATGGGGCCGAAGCCAATCTGCCGCTGAAACTGCTCGGCCATGATGGTGAACTCTACGCCGGGGTCGATGGCAGCTATCGCACCGCGTTTTCATCGAACGCATCGCCTTCGGCCTATACTTGGGTGGCGGGCTATGCACTGACCAATCTGCGTGCCGGTTTTCGCGCGGGCAATGGCCTTGATATCTATGGCTGGGTGCGCAATGCGTTCAATGTCGGCTATTTTCAGCAGTTGGCGGTGGCCCCCGGCAGCAGCGGCCTGATCGCCGGGCAACTGGGCGATCCGCGCGCATTTGGCGCAACCGCGCGCCTAGTATTCTGATGGGTGTTCTGAACGGTATTCTGACCGGTATTCTGATCGCAGCCGGGGCCTATTCGACCCCGGCTTCGGCTTTGCCGGGGCGCGCGGCAAAGCCTTGCATCCCCATCCACCATTGCAGCGCGATGATCGCGCCTTTGGCGGGTTGCAACAGCGCCAGCAGCAGCACGACTGCCATCGCCACCGCGATAGTCATCGTGGCCACCATCGACAGGGCGGTGGCGCTGCCCAGCACGATCAGCACCGGGGCCATCAGGTGCCCGGTGACGATGATCGACACATAGGGCGGAAAATCGTCCGCCGCATGCAAAGTCCAGTCCTGCCCGCACAAGCGGCAGCGCGCGACCGGTTGCAAAAACCGCGCAAACAGCCGCACCCCGCCACAGCGCGGGCAGCGCCCGGCAATGCCGCGCCGCATCGCCGCCCACAGCGATTGGGGCAGGGCAAGGCTCATGTGTCGGCGAACGGGTTTTTGGCGCTGCGCAAAGTCAGGCGGATCGGCACCGAATCAAACCCCAGCTCGCGCCGAATGCCGTTGACGAGATAGCGGCAATAGCTTTCCGGCAATTTGTCGAGCCGGGTGCCGAACAGCACAAAGCCGGGCGGGCGGGTCTTGGCTTGGGTGATATAGCGAAGCTTGATCCGGCGGCCCCCCGGCGCGGGCGGCGGATTGGCGGCGAGCGCGGCATCGAACCAGCGGTTGAGCGCGGCGGTCGGCACGCGCTTGCTCCATGTGTCCCGCACCGCGAACGCGGATGCCAGCATCGCGTCGAGCCCTTTGCCGGTGCGCGCCGATACCGCCACAAGCGGCACCCCGCGCACTTGCGCCAGCCCATCGTCGAGCGCGGCGCGCACTCCGTTGAACAGTCCGCTCGGATCTTCGGCAACATCCCATTTGTTGATCGCGATGATTAGCGCGCGGCCTTCTTCCAGCACCATCGACGCGATCTTGAGATCCTGATGTTCCAGCCCGCGCGTGGCATCGAGCAGCAGCACCACGACTTCGGCAAAATCGATGGCATGGCGCGCATCGGCCACGGCCAGCTTTTCCAGCTTTTCGATCACCAGCGCCTTTTTGCGCATTCCGGCAGTGTCGATCAGCCGCACTTCGCGCGTCGTGCCGCTGGCGGGATCGTGCCAGTCCCAATCGACCGCAATCGAATCGCGCGTGATCCCTGCCTCAGGCCCGGTCAGCAGCCGGTCTTCGCCCAGGATGCGGTTGATTAGCGTCGATTTGCCCGCATTGGGCCGCCCGACAATCGCCAGTTTGAGCACGCTGGCGGGATCATAGGCATGGTCCTCGCCCGGCGCGTCGGGTTCATCGCGCTCCTCTGGCTCTCCGATCAGGGGCAGCAGTGCTTCGAACAGATCGGCCAAGCCTTGGCCATGTTCGGCGGAAAACGGCACGGGATCGCCAAACCCCAGCGAATAGGCCTCAAACAAGCCGTGGTCGCCCGCGCGCCCTTCGGCCTTGTTGGCCAAGAGCACCACCGGCACCGATGATTCGTGCAAGTGCCGCCCGATTTCTTCATCGAGCAGCGTCAGCCCGGCGCGTGCATCGATGGTAAACAGCGCCACGCTTGCCCCGGCGAGCGCCGCTTCGGTCTGCGCACGCATCCGCCCCGGCAGGCTGACGGGATCATCGTCTTCCCACCCGGCAGTATCGACAATCGTGAATTCCAGCCCGAGCAAGTCCGCCTGCCCCAGGCGGCGGTCGCGCGTCACCCCCGGCTGATCGTCAACCAGCGCCAGCTTTTTGCCCACCAGTCGGTTAAACAGCGTGGACTTGCCGACATTGGGTCGGCCAATAATGACAACTTGCGGCAAGCGGGGGGAAGACATAGCCCCGCCCGTGCCGGTTTGTCCCGCCAAACGCAAGCGAATGCGCAAGTATCCAACCTATCCCTCGCACCACGCGCCGCTGGGCAAGTCATCGAGCGACCACTCGCCGATCCGCCAGCGCACCAGCCGCAGCGTCGGCAGGCCGACGGCGGCGGTCATCCGCCGCACTTGGCGGTTGCGTCCTTCGCGGATGGTCAACGTGATCCAGCAATCGGGCACGGTCTTGCGCACGCGCACCGGCGGGTCGCGCGGCCACAGCGCGGGCGGGGCCATCGTGGCCACGTCGGCGGGCAGCGTCGGCCCCTCGGCCAGCACCACCCCGCGCCGCAGCCGGTCAAGCGCATCGTCATGCGCCACGCCTTCGACTTGCACCCAATAGGTCTTGGGCAGTTTGAAGCGGGGGTCGGCGATCCGCGCCTGCAAGCGCCCGTCATCGGTCAGCAGCAGCAGCCCTTCGCTGTCGCGATCCAGCCGTCCTGCCGGATAGACCCCCGGCACCGCGATATAGTCCGCCAGCGTCGCGCGGCCTGCGCCATCGCTGAACTGGCTCAACACACCGAACGGTTTGTTGAACACGATCAGCCGCATCATGCGTTGCCCCGGTCGAGCGCGATTCCCGCAAGATTCTGCCCGCGCCGCACATGGCGCACCCGCACCCGCGCAAACCCTGCCGCCAGCGCGGCGAAGCGCGCGCGATAGCCGCCAAACCGCGCTGGCACGGTGCCCGCGCGCACATGCGCCACGACCATCGCCGAATCGCCCAGCAGCACCACATCGGTCAGCGCCAGATCGCGCGCGAGCGCCAGCGCGTCGAGTGCGGCCAGCCATTCGGCATCGGCATTATCGCCATGCCCGTGGTCACGCCGCAGCCACACGTGCCCCCCGGCCAGCACCGCCGTGGTGATAACGCCGGGATTGGGTCGGCACCCGCCATCGAACCACACTTTTACGCCGCGCACCCGCCCCGATTCCACGCCTCGATCCCTCGCTGTGTCACGGAGAATACACATTCCGGCGGCAATGGGCGCGTCAAATGCATCACATGGGGGTTTTCATGACCAGCTTTCGCTCATTCGTATCGCGCGCCCTGCTGACCGGAGGCGCGATTGCCGCGCTTGCCGCTGCGCTGCCTGCTTATGCCGCCGATGCCGCGCCCACGCCCGCCGCTGCCGCCGATGCCACGCCGTTGCAGGAAATCGTGGTGACCGCGCAAAAGCGCCGCGAAAACCTGCAATCCACGCCGATCTCGATTTCGGTGCTGACGGGCGGTGGGCTGGCGGATCGCCATGTCACCTCGCTGGTCGATCTGGGTGATGGCGCGATCCCGTCGTTGAAAGTGGCCCCGTTCTATTCGCGCAATTCGGCGCTGATCGTCAACATTCGCGGCGTCGGCGTGCTGTCCGATGGCAATCAGCCGGCGCGCGATCAGGGCGTGGGTGTCTATATCGACGGGGTCTATCTCGGCCGCGCGCAAGGGCTGGGCACTGCCTTGTTCGATATCGAAAACCTTGAAGTGCTCAAAGGCCCGCAAGGCACGCTGTTTGGCCGCAATACCGAAGGCGGCGCGGTCAATATCGTCACCAAAAAGCCCAGCGGCACGTTCGGCGGATCGCTGACCGGTGGCATCGGCAATTACGGCAGCAACAAGACCGAAATCCACGTCGATCTGCCCGCGTGGCAGAATATCGCCGTCAAGCTCGATGGTGTGATCAGCCATCGCAACCCGCTGGTGACCAACCCGCTGGCGGGCGCATCGGGGTTCAACAGCTATGACAAACGCGGGCTTCATGCCGAAGCGCTGTGGAAAGCATCGCCCGATTTTACCGCCGACTATTCGTTCGATACTTCGTATGACGCATCGACCTCGCTCTATCTGCAACTGATCGCGCCGGGCACCAATGTGCAGGCTCCGATTTCGAGCGTGCAATCCACCCGCGCCAGCGCCGCAAATGTCGGCGTGCCCGAACAGCCGAGCGTGGGCCGCATCAACGGTCATCGCCTGACGCTCGAATGGCATGCCTCACCCGCACTGACGGTCAAATCGATCAGCGCCTATCGCAGCCTGACGCAAAGCCAGTACGACAACGGCTCGGCATCGACCACACTATCAGCATCGGCCACTTCGGTTGCCGCCAATGGCGGGTTTGTGGCCAAAGACGGCAATGGTGCAACCACGCCTTTGTGGTTTGCCCGTTACAGCCTCGCGCAGTTCCGCCAGAATCAGGTCAGCCAGGAAGTGCAGGCAATCGGCGAAGTGCCCGGTCTGAAATATGTCGCAGGCGCGCTCTATTATCAGGAACGCGTCGAAGACAATGCCCAAGCCTTCAACACCAATGCCTGCACCGACAAGACCTGTACCGCTTATGTGATCCTGCCGCCCAACTACAGCCAGACAGTGCCGGGCTATCAACTGCTGCCCGCCAGCTATGATTCGCAGCGGATCGATCGCGCCAGCTATGTCCGCACCACCAGCGTCGGCGTGTTCGGCCAAGCGACCTATACCCCGCACCTGCTGGGTGAAGCGGTGCATCTGACCGGCGGCTTGCGCTGGACCCGCGACAGCAAGCATGGCCAATTGTTCAAGGTCAACAATGCGCTGCCCGTGGTGTTTGGCGTATCCGGGGTGCGCTATCTCGATTCGAGCTGGTCGCGGGTCGATCCGATGGTCAACCTTGCCATCGATGCGTCGCGCGATGTGCACTTCTATGGCAAGTGGAGCACGGGCTACAAATCGGGCGGGGCCAATTCGCGCTCGCTGCAATATCTGGCGTTCAACCCCGAAACCGTGTCGATCTTCGAAGTGGGGGCCAAGACCGAATTCTTTGACCGCCACGCGCGGTTGAACGTCGCGGCATATGCCGGGTCGTACAAAGACGTGCAGGTCGATTTTTCGGGCCTTTATGAAACCACGATCAACGGGGTTTTGTCGCGCAGCACCCGGACCACCACCGAAACGCTCAACGCGCCGGGCACCGGTGGGTTGCACGGGGTTGAAGCCGAACTGACGCTGGCCCCGACCCAAGGCCTGACGCTGACCGGGTCCTATGCGTATACTTATGTCCGGATCCCTTCGGCGGTGAACCCGTTCCCAGCGCCGAGCGGGGCCTACAACACCAACCCGGTGCCGATCTATCAGACTTACACGCCCAAGACATCGGCGAGTGTGGCGGTGAACTACGAGCTTCCGTTGAGCGGTGTGACGCTGCGCGCGCATCTCGATGGCAACTATGATTCGGGTTACTACGCCAATGGCAACGATCCGGTGTTTGTCGCGCCGGGCAGCGCCGCGAATGTCTATCAGCCCAAGGGCGATTCGGCGTTTGTCGTGAACGGCAATCTGGCGCTGGCGGATATCGATCTGGGCGGTGCAAAGCTGACCGCGACGGTGTGGGCGCGCAATCTGTTCAACGAACAGCATCTGTTCTACAAGTCGTTAAGCCCGACATCGGGCACCAACGGCTTTTTCAACGAAGCGCGCACGTTTGGCGGCGAGTTGAAGGTCAAGTTCTGATCGCGAGGACGGGGGTTTGACGATGCGTTGCAAGGCCGGTTTTGCCGTGGTGATCGCGGCTTTGGCGCTGTCGTCTGCCCCGGTCCGGGCCGATGCCCCGGTGGTTGCCGCCACCGGGGATCATTCCCGCGTCCTGCCCTTGCAGGGTGGGCGCAATTTCCGCGATCTGGGTGGCTATCGCAGCGCCGACGGGCGCAGTGTCAAATGGCGCGTGCTGTTCCGGTCAGGGTCGATGACCGGCCTGACCGCGAACGACTACGCCTATCTGGAAAAGCTGGGCATTCGCGTGGTGTGCGATTTGCGTGACAACCGCGAACGCATCGCCGAACCGGTGCAGTGGCCCGCAGCGGCTGCACCGCAAGTGCTGTCGAGCGATTATCTGCTCGACCAGCGCGCGATGCTTCCTGCCGGGCCGCCCGTGCAATGGACGGCCGAAGCCGCGCGGGCCAGTCTGGCCGCGCAATATCCGCGCCTGTTGGCGCAATTCAACGGCCAATACCGCCGCATGTTCGCCGAATTGCTGGCCGGCCATGCGCCGCTGGCATTCAACTGTTCGGCAGGCAAAGACCGCACCGGGATCGCCGCCGCGCTGCTGCTGACCGCGCTCGGGGTGCCCCGGGCCACGGTGATCGAAGACTATCTGCTGACCAACCAGACGCTCGATACCGGTTCGCTGGCCAAGAGCGGAGCGATCAGCCAACTGCCAGCCCCGGCAATCAAGGCGATGCTGGCGGCGGACCCGAGCTATATCGCGGCGGCGTTTGCCGTCATCGACGCGCATGTCGATGGGGCTGATGGCTATTTGCGCGATGAGCTTGGCCTTGGTGCCGCTGATATTGCGCATTTGCGCGGGCTTTATCTTGAGTGAGGTGACCGCACCAGAGTGGCGGGTATTGCAACTCGCCATCGCGGGTGCAGCGGCGTAGCATACCACACGATGGACCGGATCGTGATCGGGGCGCTGGGCGCACTCTTGCTCGTCGCGGCGGGGGTGTTCTGGTGGCAGGGCCGTGCCGCCACCGACAATGCCCCGGCTGCCGTGCCGATCACGCTGTCATCGCCACCCGCCGGAGCCGAAGCGCTGCCCGAAGCGGATGCGGGCGATGAAGTCGGACCCGATCTGCCCGAAGTGCCCGAAGCGACCAAAGAGCAGAAACGCTTTGACCGGATCGACCGCGATCACGACGGCAAGATCACGATGGCGGAAATGCTGGCCCCGCGCGCGAGCGAATTTCGCAAGCTCGATGTCGATGGCAACAACCTGCTGACATTCAGCGAATGGGCCGCGCGCCCGATCAACAAGTTCAAATCCGCCGACAAAGACGGCAGCGGCTATCTGACGCGCGCGGAATTCGCCACGACCAAAGCCGCGCCGAAAAAGCCCGCCTGCCGCTGCCGGTAAGCGCGAGGCCCTGCTTACCGCGGATCAGCCTTCCATGCCGTGCCATTGCGTTTGGTAATGGCGACACCGCAAGCGCGGCACGTGCCAACATAGATCAGCCCGTTGCGGCGCACTTTGTTGCGCACCGGTTCATGCTTGCCGCGCAGGCACCTCCACCGGGCGTGCCATTGGTCGAACATGCGGCGGTGATCCTTTCGCGGATGATCCAAAGCTCCCATATCGGTGCTGTTACCCCGCCAATGCCAGAACAGCGCGGCAAACAGCCAGCAATTTTTCACCCAGTTCGGAAAAATAGGTTGAATCTACTGGTTAAATGTGATCGGCATAGGGCTTATGCCGCGCCATCGCCAAACGCTCCGGCTGCCTCGCCAAAGCCTAACCCAGACCCTGGCGCTGCTCGTGCTGCTGGGGATGGCGGCTTTTGCGCTGATCGGGCCAAGCGGGATATGGGCGTGGACTCGCAATGCCCACGCGCTGGAACGCAACAATCGCGAAATTGCGCGCCTTACCGCGCTGCGCGACCGGCTGCGCAATCGCGTCAATCTGCTTGATCCGCACCATGCCGATCCTGATCTGGTGGGCGAACTGCTGCACCGCGACATGAATGTCGCGCATCCCGACGATATCATCCTGCCACGCAAATAGCCGGGCTCGCATCACGCTCTCGCTTATCTGGAAATCCATCATGACCGGCACTGTGGTTCACGACCATGACGATGACGACGACGAACGGCTTGGCAAAGTGCCGGTGCCCGATCATGTGCAGGATGCGATCCGCACGCTGATCCGCTGGGCGGGCGATGATCCATCGCGCGAAGGATTGCGCGATACGCCCAAGCGCGTGGCGCGCGCGTGGCGCGAATATTGCCAAGGCTATGGCGAACATCCCGCAATTCACCTCGGCCGTCAGTTCGAAGAAGTCGGCGGCTATCAGGAACTGGTGCTGCTCAAGGATATTCCGTTCCAGTCGCATTGCGAACACCACATGGCACCCATCGTCGGCAAAGCGTCGATCGCTTATCTGCCGCGCGACAAAGTGGTGGGCATTTCAAAGCTGGCGCGGGTGCTCAACAGCTATTCCCGCCGCTTGCAGATTCAGGAGCGGCTGACCAGCGAAGTCGCGCAATGTATCTGGGACAATCTGAAACCGCACGGCGTGGCCGTGGTGATCGAAGCGCAGCACGGCTGCATGACCGGGCGCGGCGTGCGCACGCCTGGCGTGGGCATGATTACCAGCCGCCTGATCGGCGTGTTCCTTGACGACAACCGCAGCCGCAAGGAAGTGCTGAGCCTGATGGGGTATTGATGGTGGCACGGCCCGGGTGACGTCCGGCCCGTGCCACCCTTCGATCACACCCGATCGAGCACGTATTCCGCCGCGCTGACGCGGAATTCGCCCGGCGCTTCGACATTCAGCGTTTCGACCACGCCATTGGTAATCACGGCGGCAAACCGTTGCCCGCGCAGCCCCAGCCCGAACCCGGAGCCATCGAACGTAAGGTCGAGCGCTTTGGCGAGATCGCCATTGCCATCGGCCAGCATGGTGATGTCGCCCGATCCCGCTGCGGCATTCCACGCCTTCATCACGAACGGATCGTTGACCGCCGTGCAGGCGATTTCATCGACGCCTTTGGCCTTGAACGCGGCGGCATGATCGACAAAGCCCGGCAAGTGCTTCGCCGAACACGTCGGGGTAAACGCCCCCGGCACCGAAAACAGCACGATTTTCTTGCCCGCAAAATACGCGGCGGTCTGCACCGCCTCGTTGGCGTCGGCGGTGGCCTTGACCACGGTAACGTCGGGTATGGTGTCTCCAACCGCGATAGTCATTGCAGAAATCCTTTCCGTTGGCGTGAAGCATGATTGGCAAATGCGGATAGCGGTTTTTGTCCAACAATCACGCGAAAACAAAAAATTTTAAACCTAGTGGCGCGAGTCGTTCAGAATGACGGGTAGAGATTTTTG
This sequence comes from uncultured Sphingomonadales bacterium, assembly GCA_903848655.1. GTDB lineage: Bacteria > Pseudomonadota > Alphaproteobacteria > Sphingomonadales > Sphingomonadaceae > Novosphingobium. The sequence continues at coordinate 98 of CAINGT010000005.1, read as the reverse complement.
AGTTTGATGCGAGCGTCGTCGGTTGTGAACTGCCAATCGGCTTTGGCATGATGCGTGTTTCGATGGTTTTGCCATGCGGCAACCTCGTTGATCAGAGT
>CAINGT010000004.1 GCA_903848655.1 uncultured Sphingomonadales bacterium | reverse complement strand
GCCGCAGGCCACCGCAGGTAAAAACCGGTTCCCACTTTTTACCTGCGGTGGCCTGCGGCTCGCATCACGCCCTAATCGGTATCAACCCGGCGCGGGATTGGAAGCGGAACCGTTTGCGACACGCCCGCTGGACAGGGGGGCCATCGACGCCATCGCATTTGCTGCCAGCATCGCAAAAGGCGATACCATGATAGTGTCGGCACGATGATCCTGTCCATTGTGGCCTGACGATCTCAGTCTGATTTGGCCAGGTCGAGCGCAATATCGACGATCATGTCCTCTTGCCCGCCGACCATCTTGCGGCGGCCCGCTTCGGCCAGAATCGCGCGGGTATCGACGCCATAGTCGCTGGCGGCCTTTTCAGCATGGCGCAAAAAGCTGGAATAGACCCCGGCGTAGCCCAGCGTCAGTGTCTCGCGGTCCACCCGCACCGGGCGGTCCTGCAACGGGCGCACGAGGTCTTCGGCGGCGTCCATCAGCGCATAAAGGTCGCAGCCGTGGTTCCAGCCCATGCGGTCGGCGGCGGCGATGAACACTTCAAGCGGCGCATTGCCTGCACCTGCGCCCATCCCCGCCAGGCTGGCATCAACGCGCACCGCGCCGTTCTGGACCGCGACGATCGAATTGGCGACGCCGAGCGAGAGATTGTGGTGGGCGTGGACACCGCGCTGCGTTTCCGGTTTCAGCACGCGATCATAGGCCTGCAGCCGTGCGGCATATTCATCCATGTTCATCGCGCCGCCGCTGTCGGTGACATAGACACAGTGCGCGCCATAGCTTTCCATGAGCAACGCCTGCTGCGCCAGCGCTGCGGGGCTGCTCATGTGGCTCATCATCAAAAAGCCCGACACATCCATGCCAAGGTTGCGTGCAGCTTCGATGTGCTGACGGCTGACGTCTGCTTCGGTGCAATGGGTGGCGATGCGCACCGATTTGACGCCCATTTCGCTGGCGTGCTTCAGATCATGCACCGTGCCGATGCCGGGCAACAACAACGTGGTCAGCACGCTGTGTTCAAGCACTTCGGCCACCGCGCCGATCCAGTCCCAATCGGTATAAGCGCCAAAGCCATAGTTGAAGCTGGACCCTTGCAGCCCGTCGCCGTGCGCGACTTCGATCGCATCGACTTTGGCCAGATCGAGCGCCTTGGCGATCTTCCGGACATGATCGAGCCCATATTGGTGGCGGATGGCGTGCATCCCGTCCCGCAAAGTTACGTCCTGAATATAAAGCTTGGTGGCCACGGGATCCAACGTCATGCCGCCATCCTTTCGGCAATCTTCTCGGCGGTCTTCATCGCCGCAGAAGTCATGATATCGAGGTTGCCGGCATAAGCGGGCAAATAATGCGCTGCGCCTTCGACTTCGAGGAACACACTGACCTTGAGCCCGGTATAACTGCCGCCCATTTCGGGAATGCGCAGCGGCTGGTTGCCGCCGATGCTCTCGAACTGCACCGCCTGCTTCAACCGGTAGCCCGGCACATAGCTTTGCACTGCGGCGACCATATCATGCACTGACTGGCGGATCGCGTCGCGGTCGCCGTCCTCGCACAGGCAATAGACCGTATCGCGCATCATCAGCGGCGGTTCGGCGGGATTTAGGATGATGATCGCCTTGCCGCGCGTTGCCCCGCCGACATCGACTATGGCCTGCGACGTGGTCTCGGTGAATTCGTCGATATTGGCGCGCGTGCCGGGGCCGGCGCTTTTTGAGCTGATCGAGGCGACGATTTCGCCATAATGCACTTTGGCCACGCGGTTGATGGCGGCAACGATGGGGATCGTCGCCTGCCCGCCGCAAGTCACCATATTGACGTTCCGCGCATCGAGGTTGGCTTCGCCGTTGACCGGCGGGATCGTATAGGGGCCGATTGCTGCCGGGGTAAGATCGATCATCCGCTTGCCCGCCGCCAGCACCAGCGCGCTGTTGCGCTGGTGTGCGCCCGCGCTGGTCGCATCGAATACAATGCCGATATCCGCAAATTCGGGCATCGCGATAAGCCCGTCGATGCCATTGGCGGTAATCGCCACGCCAAGACGCGCCGCGCGCTTCAGCCCGTCGCTTTCCGGATCAATGCCCACGAACACGCCCATTTCCAGCACTTGCGACAGGCGCATGATCTTTATCATCAGATCGGTGCCGATATTGCCAGAGCCGATAATGGCAACTTTCATCTTGGCCATGGTTCAGGCCTTTCCATATGTGAAGGAGCAGGAACCAACGCCGCCGACAAACGCCTCTACCCTGTCACCGGGATGAAGCGCCACCATCGGACCCAGCGCCCCGGCAAGCAGCACATCCCCCGCCTTCAGCGGCTCGCTGCGCGCCGCCAAAGTCTGCGCCAGCCATGCCGCAGCATTCAGCGGATGGCCCAGCGCGGCCGCGCCAACGCCGAGTGAGACCGTTTGCCCGTTGATCTGCATGACCATGCCTGCGGTCCAGATATCCAGCCCCGCGAGGGGCTTGCCTGCTTCGGCCAGCACAAAGAAGGCCGAAGAGCCATTGTCGGCCACCGTATCGGCAAAAGTAATCTTCCAGTCGGCAATGCGCGAATCGACGATCTCGATCGCGGCGTGGACGCTTGCAACGGCTGCGGCCACTTGCTCTGGCGTCGTTGTCGCATCGGGCAGATCCGCACCCAGCACAAAGGCTATCTCGGCTTCGACTTTGGGTTGCAGGCATTTCAGCGGATCAAGCGTGCCACCATCGGCCACCCGCATATCCGCGAACAATACGCCGAAGTCAGGCTGATCGACACCCAGTTGCATCTGCACAGCCTTTGCTGTCAGCCCCGCCTTGCGCCCAACGATCCGCCGCCCTTGCGATTCCCAGAAGCGCGTATTGATCGTCTGCACGGCATAAGCGCCAGCCACATCGACCGGGTGCAGCCCGTCGCGCAGCGGCGGCACCGCGCCGCCGGCATAGGCATCGCGCAGACGACGCGCGAGATCATCAGGTGTGGGGGTCGGCATCGCGCATCCTCAACTATCGTGATGAAGACCCGTAAAGAATCCGCACGCTGTACGCCAGACTCGCAAGGCACTATGATCCCACGCTATGAGACGAATCCGATGACGCCGGGCACCCCCACCATCGCCGCGCTGGGCCGCAGTCTCGCCATGCTCGAAGCGATCCTGGCCGACCGCGACGGGCGCAGCCTGACTGCCATCGCCCAAGCGATCGGCCTGCCGCGCGCAACCGCGCACCGGCAGGTGACCACACTGGTGGCGGAACGGTTCCTCGCGCGCTTGCCCGGCGGCCACTTTGGCCCCGGCCCGCGCTTGCTGGCATTGCTGCAAATGGTCGATGCAAAGCAAGTGATCACCGCGGCTGCCGCCAAAGTGCTGCACCGGTTGGCAGGCAAAGTCGGCAGCATCGTTCAACTTGGCACGCTCGAAGGCGACATGGTCACTTATCGGATCAAGACCGGGCGCGGGGCAAAGGCCTTGTTCACGCGCACCGGTTTGCAACTCGAAGCCTATTGTTCGGGCATCGGCAAAGTGCTGCTGGCCTGGCTGCCCGAAGCGGAGCGCCGCGCCTATCTCGCCGCTGGCCCGTTTGTCGCGCTGACCGCGCGAACGATTACCGACCCCGCGCTGCTGGCGGTGGTACTCGATCAGGTGCGCGCGCGGGGCTACGCCACCGACGAGGGCGAAATTGTCGATGATCTGGAATGCCTGGCCGTGCCAATCTTTCACCCCGATGGCAGCGTCCCGGCGGCCATTTCGCTATCGCGGCTGACCGGGCGAGGCAAGACCCCGGCGGCTGAGTCCCTTTTGCCCTTGCTGCGCGGCGCGGCGCAAGAAATCGCGGCAACAGCATTCACCTTTTGATCCGCCACCCCATCCGCACTTGCCCGCCAACAAGCCGGCGTGCTGAACTACCGATCATAGGTTTCGGTTACAGGCGGCGCGCATACTGAACTGTCGGAGTTGCGGTGCCACGGCGATGACACTTTCCTAGAGCATGATGCGATAAGAAAGAATCGCATCATGCTCTAGGAGTCTTTGTTTTCGCATGATTTTTTGCGAAAAACCGGTGCCCACTTTTTCGCATCACGCTCTAGTTATGGGCAAACCCCGAGTATGATCGATAAGTTACTGATTTAATTGAGGCAATGGCGGAGCGGGAGGGATTCGAACCCTCGATACGCTTTTGGCGTATACTCACTTTCCAGGCGAGCGCCTTCGACCACTCGGCCACCGCTCCGCATGCTCTGGCAGAGTGGTGCGCCCTAAACGGGTCATGGGGGTTGTGCAAGCGCGGGTTGTCGGGTGGGTTACAGGCGGTCGGCTTGGGCGACCGCGTCGCTGGCGCGCAAGGCGCTGATGATGCGGGTTAGGTGGGCGAGGTCGCGGACTTCGAGATCGACGACATAAGTATGGAACGGGCTTTCGCGCTGGGTCATTTCCAGATTAACCACATTGGCGTGGTTTTTGGCGAAAATGCCAGCCATTTCGGCGAGCGTGCCGGGGCGGTTGTACAATTCGGCGCGCAAGCGGCCAATGGCGCCATCGGTGCGCGTGTCCCATGACAGATCGATCCAGTCGGCATCGATGCCGTTGGCGAGTTGCAGGCAATCGATGCTGTGCACTTCGACCGCGCTGCCGGGGCGGCGCAGGCCGACGATGCGGTCGCCCGGCACGGGGTGGCAGCACGCCGCGAGCGTAAAGGCGGCACCCGCGTCAAGCCCGCGCACGGCGATGGCGCGTTGCTGGCGCGCCCAGTTGTCCTGCGACCATTGGTCGGATTGCGGCAATTGCGCGACGCTGCCGGGGACCAGCGCCTCCATTACCTGATGGTCGGTGATGCGCGCTTGGCCGATCGCCACCATCAGGTCTTCCTGGCTGTTGAGTTTCAGCCGGCGGATCGCGTCGGCCAGTGCCTTTTTGCCGATACGGGTGGGCAGGCGCTCGATGATTTCGTCATAGAGCTTACGCCCGATCGCGGCGATTTCGGCGCGTTCCTTCTGCCGCACAGCGCGGCGGATGGCGGCGCGCGCTTTGCCAGTGACCGCAAACGATAGCCACGACAGTTGCGGTTCGGATGTGCGGCTGCGGATGATTTCGACCACATCGCCATTGCCGAGCACCGTGCGCAGCGGCATGTGCCGCCCGTTGATCTTTGCGCCGACCGCTGCCGCGCCCAGATCGGTGTGGACGGCAAAGGCAAAGTCGATGGTGGTGGCCCCGCGCGGCAATTGAAACAGCGCGCCTTTGGGGGTGAAGGCAAAGATGCGATCCTGATACATCGCCATGCGCGTGTGTTCGAGCAGCTCTTCGGGATCGTTGCTGGCATCGAGGATTTCGACCAGATCGCGCAGCCAGCCGACTTGCCGGTCGGGCTTTACCCCGCCCTGTTTGTAGGCCCAGTGCGCGGCAAGGCCATATTCGTTGGTGCGGTGCATATCGCGCGTCTTGATCTGCACTTCGACGCGCATCGCATTGTTATAGATTACCGCGCTGTGCAGGCTGCGATAGCCGTTCAGCTTGGGCGTGGAGATATAGTCTTTGAACCGGCCGGGGATCATCTGCCACGTGCGGTGCAGCACGCCAAGCGCGGCATAGCACTGTTCGACCGTGTCGGTCAGCACGCGAAACGCCATGATATCGGTGATCTGTTCGAACGAGACATGGCGTTCGGCCATCTTTTTCCAGATCGAATAAGGATGCTTTTCGCGCCCGGCGACTTCGACGCGCAGCCCGGTGGCGGTCAGCGCCTGGCTGATTTCCAGCGCAATCGCATCGACCTGGCCTTCACCGGCGGTGCGGATCGCTTCGAGCCGCCCGGTGATCGTGGCATAGGCATCGGGTTCGATCTGTTGAAACGCCAGCAACTGCATTTCGCGCATATATTCGTACATCCCCACGCGCTGGGCGAGCGGGGCATAGATCTCCATCGTTTCACGCGCGATGCGGCGGCGCTTGTCCTCGCTGCGAATAAAGTGCAGCGTGCGCATATTGTGCAGCCGGTCGGCCAGCTTGACCAACAGCACGCGCAAATCTTCGCTCATCGCCAGCAGGAACTTGCGCAAGTTTTCCGCCGCGCGCTCGTTTTCGGTCATCGTTTCGATTTTGGACAGCTTGGTCACGCCATCGACCATGCGCGCCACATTCGCGCCGAACAATCGCTCGATTTCCTCGGGCGTGGCGAGCGTGTCTTCAACCGTATCGTGCAGCAGCGCGGTAACGATGGTTTCCTGATCGAGCTTCAATTCGGTCATCAGCCCGGCGACTTCGACCGGGTGCGAAAAGTACGGATCGCCGCTCGCGCGTTTTTGCGTGCCGTGTTTCTGCACGGTATAGACATAGGCGCGGTTCAGCATCGCCGCGTCCGCATCGGGGGCATAAGCAAGCACACGCTCGACAAGTTCGTACTGGCGCAACATCGTGGGCCAAGGATGGAGGCAGGACCGGGCCGAGGGCAAGGAAAAACGGTATACTTCTGCCGGATCGGTTGAAAGCGCTTAGTCTTGGAGTCTGTTTCGAAAGCGCCACCCACCGCCCCGCACCCCCGGCCCAACCGCCCATTTAAGGTACCCTGTGGGCGGCCCGCGCCGGGGTGCGGGG
>CAINGT010000003.1 GCA_903848655.1 uncultured Sphingomonadales bacterium | reverse complement strand
AGTTCCCACTGCTCGTCGCTCAGTTCGTCAACCAAATGATCCATGACCGATCTCCAAAAATCAGTCTTGAATCACAAATCTATCCCGTAAGGAATCCCCCCGACGTTAAATTGTCACCACGACCTAGAGCGTGATGCGATTCAATCTAATCGCGTTCCGTTCTAGCGGTTTACGCAAGTTTGTAAACCGACCCTGTTTTGGAGGGAGTATGATGGACCTAAGTACTTGTTTTTATGGTAGCGGAGGAGGGACTCGAACCCCCGACACGCGGATTATGATTCCGCTGCTCTAACCGGCTGAGCTACTCCGCCACGATGCAAGGTGCTGGCGCGCCATCTTTGGGGCGGTGCCGGGCAGCGCGCTCTTAAGCGGGCGGAGCGGCGGGGTCAACCGGGATTTTCCCGGCGCCCCGCCGGGGCGTTATAGCGTGATGCGAGCCGCAGGCCACCGAAGGTAAAAAGTGGGAACCGGTTTTTTGCAATAAATCACGCGAAAACAAAGACTCTAGATCGGAATGCGATTCAATCTAATCGCATTCCGCTATAGGGTGGGATACGATCAGATAGCATCGCCTTGCGCTGCACAGTCTTTGCTCAAGACGTGATACAGTGCGCAAAACCGGGACCCATTTTTCAGAACTTGTTGGCGAATTTCAGGCCGATAAAGCGCGGTTTGATCGGCAGATAGCGGGTTGAGGCCGAGCAGATAGTGATCGCGCAGAATGTGTTGCGTGAAAGCTGGCCGCGTTCGTCGAACAAGTTCTGGACGAACAATTCCAAGCTCCATTTGCCTTTGCTGACCCCGGTCGCCACATCGAGGCTGTCGAACGGACCCGGTGCGCCAAGCAAGGCGTCTTTGATCGGGCTGAGGTTCGATGTCGATGACGACTGATGATTGGCGGCGATCTGGGCAAAGGAATTGAACGTGCCCAGTTGCGTTTCGTAGCGCAGTTGCACTTGCCCCTTGAAGCGCGGCTGACGCGGCAGGCGCGATCCTTTGGCGGCCTCGATATGGTCGGGTTTGGTATCGCAATCGGTGTAAAATGTGGTCGATTTGATCCCCGGTACCAGTTGGCAGAAATTCGATGCCAGCGCGGCGTCGGTATAAGCGCCCGATCCCGATAGCGACACCGGGCCGAGTTTCAGATCGAAATCGGATTCGAACCCGAAAATCCGCGCATTGCCGGCGTTGGCGATCATATTGTTGCCGTTGAAACCGGGCGGCACGAAAATGTACTGCACGCCTTTCCAGCGTTCATAAAAGCCAGTGACATTCAGCCGAAAAATCTGGTTCCACGTGGTTTTGAAACCAATTTCATAATTCGACAGCGAATCCGCCAGGAACGGCTGCTGCGGCGCAATCTGATTGGCACCACCCGGGCGAAAGCCGGTCGAATATGTCGCATACGCCAATTTGTCGCCGCTGAACTGGTACGACAGGCTGAGTTTGTGCGTTTCGCCGGTTTCGTTGTAGCGCGGCACTGCGCGCACGACCGGCACGCCTTTGGCATCGAGCAGCGGCAGATTGGCCGGGGTTCCGTCGGTCACCGTATAAAACGCGACATTGTTGCAAGCCTGCAAGCGCGGCGCGGTAAATGGTGTGGCGCACCCGCCGCCGATGGCTTGCGCCGCAGCGTTGGCAGTACCGTTAAAGCCCGTGCCGAAATTCTTGGCACGGAACAGGCGAATGCCTGCCGTCAATTTCAGTTGTGGGGTAATAGCATAGCTGCCTTCGGCAAATGCGGCATAATCCTGATACGTGCGGTCGATTTCGGTCAGATAATAGGCATCGCCGCGCAACAATTGGCTGACCGTGGTGCCCGCTGACGGGCCATTCGGGGCGGTGCTGAACGTGGTGGCATCGACCGCATTGCTAAGGCCGGGGATCGCATATTGTTCGTTAATGTTCTTTTTCTGAAATTGATAGAATACCCCGGCGGTCAGGCTGAATGGCCATGTTTTTGGCACGGAAAGCCGCAATTCCTGTGTAAATTTGTTATAAGTGTTGTCACCCAGATAGAGCTGTGTGGGATTGAGCAATTTGCCGCTTTTGTCATGAAACCACTGGTATGCCGCATAAGCCTGGCGGTTATAAGCGACGCTGTAATAGGTATAATCGTTCGAATTCTTGATTCTGCGGTGCATATAGCTGGTGGATGACACTACATCGAAATCGGCGACTTTGCCGTTGATCGTCAATGCCGCTTGATACCAGCTGTCCCGGTTTTCGCTGTTGGTGTAATCGTGCACCTCCAGATCGCCGAACCGTGGATCAACGTTGAACGATCCTTTGGCATCGAGATATTGATAGATCAGTTGCGGCATGACCGACCAGTCACCAAACTGGCCGAGAATCGCAAGGCGCCCGCCATATTCATCAACCGGGTTGGCATTGCGCTTGGCAATGTTATTGACTGAATTGGCAGGCAGCGCGGCACTGTTGCTGATCGTATACGTGCCCTCGGGGGCGAGTGTGTCGCGGTTATAGACATTGTACGCGTATGACGCCGGTGTATTGTCGATATAGCCGCCGGTGTGGTCGTAATAGGCCATCAATCGCACCGCGATGTCCTTGCCCACCGGCACGTTGATAAAGCCTTCGTCGACCGTACCGAAATTGCTGCCCTTCTTCGAAAATTTGTTGATGCTGACGTCGTAGCCGCCTTCGAACGTGCCAAGTTTTGGCTTGTTGGTAATCAGCCGCAATGTGCCCGACAGCGATGATGACCCGAACAGCGTGCCCTGTGGCCCGGCCAACGCTTCGACCCGGCTCATGTCATAAACGTGGACTTCGGGCATTCGCCCGGCGGTGGTCATGGGGATTTCGTCGAGATAGACCCCGGCGGTGGACAGCGCCGATGTATCGCCCGTGCCGGTGTCATAGGACACACCCCGAAAATAGAGATCCGAACGCCCCGGCCCCAGCGAACCAAAGCTGACCGAGGGCAGCAACGCGACATAGTCGTTGAAATTGACCACTTGGCGCTGTTGCAGCTTTTCGGGCGACAGCGCCTGAATGCTGATCGGCACTTTTTGCACGCTTTCCGAACGGCGGGTCGCGGTCACGACAATTTCGCCCAGCCCAGCGGGGGCGGCGGCAGGTTCGGCGGTTTGCGCGCACAGCGCGGTGGGGGCGATGATGGCGAGGCTGGACGCCGCGCACAGCAGGCTGGTTGAGCCGAAGCGTTGGTTGCGGTTCATCGTCGAGTTCCCTTGATTCGGCAGCGTGTTGATTCGGCGGCGTGGAGTCACCCGATTTCAGGGCTCGACCACGCCTCAGCGATCACAGTTTGTGCGAGGCTTAATGCACTCTCCCGGGCGCTGCTTGTCAAACACCTTGTTGCTGGCGGCGTGGCAGCGGCGCGCGCAGTGTGGTGATTCCGCCACGCTACAACGCTTGCCCAAGCGCGGTGAAAAACCAGCGCGATTGCGGATTGGTGTCGGCATCCCATTCGGGGTGCCATTGCACCGCGAGGACTTGCGCCGCGCCGACCCGCGCGGAAAACGCCTCGACCAGTCCGTCGCACGCATGGGCTTCGGCGGTCAGGCCCGATGCGAGCGTGGCGACTGCCTGAAAATGCACCGAATTGACGCTGATCGGCGCTTCACCCAGCGCGCGGGCAAGCAACCCGCCCGGCACCGGGATCACCGGGTGGCAATGGTCGAATAGTGCCGCGAGCGGCACCCCGGCAGGGGCATGGTGCGTGGCTTGCGCGGCGGGAGGCAAATGCTGCACTGTTCCCCCGAAAACCACATTCAATTCCTGAAACCCCCGGCAAATGCCGAATACCGGCTTGCCCGCATCGAGCATTGTGCGGGCCAGCGTCAGGCTGGTGTCATCGCGCGGCGGGTCAAACGGGCCATCACCGCCGCTGCCGCCATACCGCCAGCTTTCAAGGTTCGATGTGCTGCCGGTCAGCAACAGACCATCGATCCGCGCCGCCAGATTGCGCTGGTCGGCCAGATCGCCCAGTGCGGGCACCATTACGACATCGGCCCCGGCCCCTTGCGCAGGCGCGCGCAGATAGCGGTCGATCACGCGGTGGATCACTTCCTCTTCGTAATCGCGGGTACAGGCGACAATGCCGAGCAACGGACGGGCCATAAAGACAACTCATCAGGATTGATGCAACCCACCATAAGCCCAGCCCGGCCCGCCGTCACGCACCAAACGGGTCTGTGATCGCAAGGCTTTATTACCAATTGGCCCGGTCGGCGCTTGACAGGACGATGCGGCTGCGGCCTTGTAGAAGCAGGGCATTTACGCGTGCCAAAAGTGGGATCGATCATGGCTGTAACATTGACCATCAATGGTGAAAGGCGGTCGTTCGACGCCTCTCCCGATATGCCGTTGCTGTGGTTGCTGCGCGATGTCGCGCGGCTGACCGGGACGAAATTTGGCTGTGCTGCCGGATTGTGCGGCGCGTGCAGCGTGCTGGTCGATGGCGTGCGCGTGTTCGGCTGCCAGACCCCGGCGAGCGCGGCGGTGGGCAAAGCGATCACCACGATCGAAGGATTGACCACGCAGCCGCTGGGCAAAGCGCTGATCGCGGCGTGGAACGAAGTCGATGTGGTGCAATGCGGCTATTGCCAGCCGGGCCAGATCGTCGCCGCCGCCGCGCTGATTGCGGACAATCCGCAGCCCGATGATGCTGCCATCGACGCGGGGATGAGCGGCAATATCTGCCGCTGCGGCACATATCCGCGCATCCGCGCCGCGATCCGCCGTGCCGCCGAACTCCATGCCGGAGACCGCGCATGACTACCGCGACCAGACGCGATGTGCTGATCGGATCGGGCATAGTCACCGGCGCGCTGGTGGTGCCGGTGGCGCTGGGCGCGGGCCGCAGCCGCGCGGCGGGCGCGCCCGCGCTGGCGGGCAATGCCTGGCTGGGGGTCGATGCCGCCGGGCAAGTGACACTGGCGCTGCCCAAGACCGAAATGGGGCAAGGCATTTTGACCACGATCACCATGATCGCCGCCGAAGAGCTCGCGGTCCGGCCCGATCAGGTCAAAGTCTCGATCCCCGATGGCGATGCCGCGCGGTTTGCGCCGTTGAGCCAGGAAACCGGCGGTTCAACCTCGGTGCGCGAAGTGTGGCAGCCGTTGCGGCAGGCGGGCGCGCGCGCGCGTGCGGCGCTGGTGGCGGCAGCGGCGCGGCAATGGGGTGTGGCCGACGCGCAATGCGATGCCCAAGGCGGTGCGGTGGTGCACCTGCCGAGCGGCAAGACGCTGCCTTATGCGGCGCTGGTGGCCTCGGCAGCGGCGGCTCCTTTGCCGAGCGACGCGCCGGTGCGCCCCGCATCGGCTTATAAAGTGATTGGCCGGTTCCAGCGGCGGCTCGATGGCGATGCCAAAGCGCGCGGCACCGCCGAATTCGGCATCGATGTGGTCGTGCCGGGGATGAAATTTGCCACGTTGGCAGTTTGCCCGATCTTTGGCGGCACGCTCGCCGGAGTCGATGAAGCGGCGGCGCGCGCGGTGTCCGGGGTAACCGGGGTGATCCGGGGCAAAGACGTGGTCTATATCCTTGCCGACAATACCTGGGCGGCGCGTCAGGGGTTGGCCGCCGCGCGTCCGCAATGGACCGCGCCGCCCGCATTGGCGGGGGCGCAGCATGCCCCGATCATCGCGGCGGTAGCGGCCGCGCTCGATCAGCCGGGGTTTGTCGCGACCACGTCGGGTGATCTCGATGCCGCGCGCAAGGGCGCGGCGCACCGCTTCAGCGCGACTTATACCCAGCCGTTCCTCGCCCATGCGACGATGGAACCAGGCAATTGCGTTGCGCATGTCCACGATGGGCAATGTGAAATCTGGACTGGCAGCCAGGTCCCGTCCGATGCGCGCAAGGCTGCGGCCAAGCGGCTCGATCTGGCGCTCGACAAAGTCACGCTACACAACCGGCTGATGGGTGGCGGGTTTGGGCGGCGGCTCGAATCCGACTTGGTCGAACGCTGTGTCGATCTGGCGCGGCACGTGCCGTTTCCGGTCAAGCTGATCTGGTCGCGCGAAGAAGACATGGCGCATGACTGGTACCGCCCGGCTTATGCCGACCGGATCGATATTGCGCTGGGGGCAGATGGCACGATTGCCGCGTGGGAACACAAGATCGCCGGATCATCGATCATCGCGCGGCTGATGGGCAGCGCGTTCAAGGGTGTCGATGATGATGTGGTCGAAGGAGCAATTACGCCGCTCTATGCCGCTGCGGCGCGCAAAGTGACGTTTCAACAGGTCGAAAGCCTTGTGCCGACCAGTTGGTGGCGCGGGGTCGGGCCTTTGCGCAGCGCCTTCGTGATGGAAAGCGCGGTCGATGAAGTGGCGCATCTGATCGGCGCGGACCCGATTGCATTTCGCCTTGCGCATATTGCCGATCCGCGCGCGCAAGTGGTGCTGAAAACCGTGCGCGCGTTGTCAGACTGGGCCGAAAGCCCGGCACCGGGGGTGGGGCGCGGCGTGTCCGTGATCCATCTGTGGGATACGTATATGGCGGCGGTGGCCGAAGTTCACGTCGACAAAGACCGTCAGATCACGGTCAAACGCGTGACCGTGGCGGTCGATTGCGGGCAAGTAATCAGCCCGTCGGGGGTGATCGCGCAGATCGACAGCGGCGTGATTTTTGGCACATCGGCAGCGCTCTATGGTGAAATCACGATTGCCGATGGCCGGGTCGAACAATCGAATTTCCATGATTACCGCGTGTTGCGCATCAACGAAGCGCCGCGGATCCACACCACCGTGATCGACAATCACGAACAGCCCGGCGGCATGGGTGAACCGCCCAATGCGGTGATTTTTCCCGCGCTGGCCAACGCGGTGTTTGCCGCAACGGGCAAGCGCGTGCGGGCTTTGCCGCTGCAAAAGGGGTTGCTCACCGCGTAAGGAAGTGACGCTAGCCCGTTGAGGGGCTGCGCGGCATGGGTCAAATTGCGTATTCGCTGTGCGGCATTGCAGCATAATCTGGCATCTCAATTGAACGAGATGAGGGACTATGCGCGTTCAGAAACTGACTTATGTCGAGCCTGTCGTGGTCGCCAAAATGCGGTCGCTGATCCAGTGTCAAAAGCCCGAAGTGATTCAGGACCACTTTGGCATTGGCCTAAATACATGGGTAAAATTGCGCGAAGGTCAGGCGATTCGCCATTCGGTGGCGATACGGTTGCTGCAACGGCTGCAACGCGATGCGGTGATCTGATCGACGTGCGGTGGGGCCGCGCGGGTGCAGGCGTCACCCGCGCGGATCGTCGGGTGTGATCGCAGGTTTCATAGATGTGTTTGTGCCGATGCGGGGTTGAAGCATTCGGGTTCGGCGTGCACAAAGCCGCTTTGGCGGTCAGCGTGGCGGTTCAAAGCCGAACTGTCATCCGGCGGGGGTATCGGTACCAGTGCAATGACCAATCCAGCGCGTGTTCCTGCCCGCGCGGCGCTGCTGATCGCCGGGGTGGTCGGGGTATTGGGGGCGTTTGCGCGGCGAGAGCGCGCTAAGCCGAATGCTGCGGCGGCGCAGACGCACGAATGGGATGCGCTCCAGCGTGAAAAAGTCAGCGCAGAGGCCGCCAACGCGGCAAAGAGCCGCTATCTCGCCAATGTCAGCCATGAAATCCGGTCGCCGCTCAACGCGATTTATGGCTATGCGCAATTGCTCGAACGCGGATCGCCGATCGATACGGTTGAAGCCGCGCGGGTGATCCGCCGCAGCGCCGAACATCTCGCCGATCTGGTCGAAGGGCTGCTCGACATTTCGCTGGTGGAAAACGGCGTGATGCGCGTGTCGAGCGATACCGTGCGGTTGCCCGCGTTCATCGATCAGGTCGCGCGCATGTTTCACCCGGCCGCTGCTACCAAAGGGCTGACATTTCGCACCGAAATCGTGGGGCCACTGCCCGATTTCGTGCGGACCGATCAAAAACGCTTGCGCCAGGCGCTTATCAACCTGATCGCCAATGCCATCAAATATACCCAGCGTGGCGAAGTCGTGCTGGCGGTGCACTATCGCGCGCAGATCGCCACATTCGAAGTGCGCGATACCGGGCCGGGTATCCCGGCAGAGGCGCAAGAACGGATCTTTGCCCCGTTCGACCGGGGGGTCGAAGGCGCGCATGGCGGCGGCATCGGGCTGGGCCTGCCGATCACCCGCGCCATCGTGCAGATTCTTGGTGGTGCGCTCGAACTCGACAGCGTGCCGGGGCAAGGATCGGTTTTCCGCGTGCGCGTCATGCTGGGCCAAGTGGCCGGTCCGCGCGATGCGGTGGGGGATGCAGCGGGCACCGCGCGGCGTATCGCCACCGGCTACAGGGGGCCGCGCCGCTCGATCCTGGCAGCGGATGATGATCCGCGCCAATTGGCGTTCGTGCGGCAAGTGCTGGGCGATCTCGGGTTCGATGTCGTTGCCGCCGCCGATGGCGAAATCGCGCTGGCGATGGCGCGCGCGCGGCGGTTCGATCTGGCGCTGCTTGATATTGCCATGCCCGGCTGGTCGGGTTGGCAGACCGCCGACGCGTTGCGCGAACTGGGCGGGCCGGATTTGCGCATCGTGATGCTGTCGGCCAATGCGCACGAACGCCATGGCCGCGCAGGCCCTGCCGCGCACGACCGGTTCGTGGTCAAACCGGTCGATATCGATACTTTGACCGATACGATTGGTGAACTGCTTGATCTACGGTGGACGTTTGCCCCCGATGACGCGCCCGCAGCGACCGCCGTGCCGGTCCCGATCATCACCGATGGCCTGCCCCAATCGGCTCAGCCACTGGTCAATGCCTTGCGCGAAAGCATAAGGATCGGCCATGTGCGCGGGATAGAGGCCGGTATCCGCGCGGTGGAGGCTGAAGTTGGCAAAGATTACCCCTTGGTGCCAAGGCTTTATGATTGCCTTGACCGCTTTGATCTTGCCGGGCTGACACGATTGCTGGAACAGGCCTGACAATGAATGACATCCCCCCCCATCGCAACACTGTGCTCGTGGTAGACGATCAGCCCGAATCGCTGCGGCTGTTGACCGATACGCTCGAATCGAGCGGAATTACCGTGCTGGTGGCGAATTCTGGCCAAGGTGCCATCGATCTGATCGGCCATGTCGTGCCCGATCTGGTGTTGATGGATGCGGTCATGCCCGGGTTGGACGGGTTTGCGGCCACGCTGCTAATCAAGGCCGATCCGGCCAGCCGCCACGTGCCAGTGATTTTCATGACCGGGCTGACCGATCCGGCGCACGTGATCGAAGGGTTCGCCGCCGGAGCCGTCGATTATCTGCGCAAGCCGGTCAATGTCCACGAATTGCTGGTGCGGGTGCGGCTGCATCTCGATCAGGCGCGCGCCTTGCAGGCAAGCGCCGCCGGGCTGGACGCAACCGGGCGGATGCTGGTGTCGGTCGATCCCGCGGGCCGGTTGCTGTGGTGTTCGCCGCTGGCCGAACGCGCGATAGCCCGGATCGAACCGGGCTGGAGCAGCGCGCGCGGCGATTTTCCCGATGCGATGCGCCAGACCATCGAACGGCTGATGCAGCGGCGCGACCATCCCGGCGCGAGCTTGCGCATCGATCTGCGCGCGGCGGACGATGGCTATGCGCTCGAAGTCGTGGTGATCGCACAATACCGCGATAACGAACTGCTGCTGCGGCTCAATCCGATCGATCCGCTGGGCGATGCATCACGCTTGCGCCAGCGCCACGGCCTGACCGAGCGCGAAGCCGAAGTGCTGCTGTGGATCAGCTATGGCAAATCCAACGCCGACATCAGCGACGTGCTCGAAATCAGCCCGCGCACCGTGCAAAAACACCTTGAACGCATTTACGAAAAACTCGGCGTCGAAACGCGCGCCGCCGCCGCCGCCATCGCGATCCGCTCCGCCGAAACCTGACCGTACCCTTCAGGGTAAGGCTTAGAGCGTGATGCGAGCCGCAGGCCACCGAAGGTAAAAAGTGGGAACCGGTTTTTACCTTCGGTGGCCTGCGGCT
>CAINGT010000002.1 GCA_903848655.1 uncultured Sphingomonadales bacterium | reverse complement strand
ACCGACGTCTCGCGAAGGACTTCGAGAGAACGATCGAAAGCGCCACCGCTTGGCTTTTCCTCGCATCCGTCCAACTGCTTACCCGAAAACTCGCAAGGATATGATCTATAACACTTTCGCGAGTTTCGAGTCAGACTCTTAGAGAAAAGGACCCAGACATGAGCCGTGTCACAGAAATCCGCTATGTCGGCTATGCCGTTACCGACCTTGCCGCAGAAGTTGCGTTCTATGCCGACACGTGGAAGCTGAAGCAGGTTCACCACGCCGATGGCCTGGTCTATTTTGCTGCCGAAGGGCACGATGAACTCTATGTGGTGCGGCTGCGGCAGGACGCGGTGCAGCGTATCGACGTGATCGCGCTGGCTGCCGAAACCAATGCCGATGTTGACGCTCTGTGCGCCAAAGTGCGCGCATATGGCTGTCAGATCATTTGGGAACCCAAACCGCTCGATCAATTTGGCGGAGGTTATGGCTTTCGCTTTTTCTCGAAAGACGGGCTGCCGTATGAAATTTCAGCCGGGGTCGAACGCGGCTCCGCGCGCGCGCTTGCCCCGCGTGAGGCAGTGCCTGAGCGGATCAGCCACATCGTCATGCATTCGCCGCGCCATCAGGAAGAAATGCAGTTCTTCATCGACGTACTCGGGTTTAAGCTTAGCGACTGGCTGGGCGATTTCATGGGGTTCTTGCGCTGCAACGCCGCGCATCACCGCCTCGCCTTTCTGCCGGGGCCGCCCTGCCTGAACCATGTTGCTTATGACATGGCCAATATCGATGACATGATGCGCGGGATTGCGCGGCTCAAGCGCCAGCATGTCGATATCCGCTGGGGGCCGGGGCGTCATACCGCGGGCAACAACACGTTCAGCTATTTCACCACCCCGGCGGGTTTTGCGGTGGAATATACCGCCGAACTCGAACTGGTCGATTTCGAACTCCACCAACCGCAAGTGATTGCGCCCGCGCCCGAGATCATGGACCAATGGGGCGTTGGCGTTGGCGGCCCGCATACAATGCCCAAGCCCGCGCCCGATGCGGCGCTGTTCCAGCCGGCGGGAGTCTGATCCAGTGTCGCTATTTCAACCTTTCCCCAACTATATCTGGAATCTTTCGGTCGCGATCGCGATGGAAAACGGCGGTCGCATTGGCGAGATCATGGATATGATCGAACCGCTGCGCGCGAAGGCGCAAAGCGGCGCAGACGCCGGTACGGCGGACTTCATGGCCGAATGGGTCAAGATGGGCGACAAGCTGGTCGGCCTGGCGGAGGAAGACCTTGCGCTGGGCCGTGAATATTCGGCGGGGACCAAGCTGAAACGCGCGACAATCTATTACCTTACCGGAGAGCGCATGCAGGCGCACGGATCGCCGGGCCGCGAAGCGACATATGCCAAGGCGCTCGACAGCTTTCAACGCGGGACCCGGTTTTCTGCCGATCCGCTGACGCGGGTCGAAATCCCTTATGACGGCAAGATGATCGTCGGCCTGTTTCACCGCGCGCCGGTCGAAGGGCCAGCGCCGTGCGTGGTCTATTGCAACGGGCTCGACAGCATGAAGGAAATGCTGTGGCTGGGCGGCTTTCCCGAAGCTTTGGCCAAGCGCGGCATCCACACGCTGTGCGTCGATCAGCCGGGCACGGGTGAGGCGCTGCGGCTGCAAGGTCTGCCCGCAACTCCGTGGTCCGAACGCTGGGCGTCCAAATGGGTCGATTGGCTTGAAACGCAGCCGCAGGTCGACAAGGCGCGCATCGGCATGACCGGCATTTCGCTCGGCGGCCACTTCGCGCCGCGCGCGGTTGCCTATGACTCGCGCTTTGCCAGCGGCGCGGCGTGGGGTGCCAATCACAACTGGCGCGAAGTGCAGGACAAACGCATGGCGCGCGAAGGGGAAAACCCTGTCCCGCACTATTGGGGCCATGTCTATTGGGTGTTCGGCGCGCACGACCACGCGGATTTCCTTGCCAAAAGCGATGGCATGAACCTCAACGGCCATCTCGACCGGATCACGGTGCCGTTCCTTGTCACTCACGGCGCGACCGACCGGCAGATCAGCGTCGATTATGCGCACCAAAGCTATGAACAGCTAACCAATTCGCCGCGCCGCGAACTCAAGATCTTTACCGCGCGCGAAGGCGGGGTGGAACATGTCGGGGCGGACAATATGAGCTTTGGCAATGATTACATCGCCGACTGGTTTGCCGATACGCTGGGGGGCCATGCCAAGGCCTGATCGTGCCAAACGTGATGCAGGTAACGCCGGTCTGTGTCAGCGGGTCTGGGTAAATTCCGACGCTGTTTGCGGCCACCCGACAGCGCGATAGCCGTCGGGTGTGGGCGCAAGCGCGAAGGCTTTGCCCGATCCGAAGGACATACGCATGCACAACCTTGCTGACCGGATCAAAGACATCGGGCCAGACCCGCAGTCGTTCAATATCGAAGACGCCACGAACGAAAACCGGGATTACCGATCCGTTGCGTGGAGCGGGCGCTATTTGCAAGTTACGCTGATGTCGATCCCCATCGGCGGAGAAATCGGTCTTGAAGACCATCCCGAGACCGATCAGTTCTTGCGGATCGAAGCGGGTACCGGGCGCGCGCAGATGGGTGCAGCCCAAGATCGGCTGACGTTTGACCTGCAGGTGTCTGCGGGCTGGTGCGTCCTCGTTCCCGCAGGAACGTGGCACAATGTTACCAATACCGGTGCGTGCCCGCTGCAAGTTTACACGATTTATGCCCCCGCCCATCACAAGCCGGACACCGTGCAGGCAACCGCCGCGCTGGCCCTTGGCGACAAAGACGACGTGCCGGCGGATTGGTCAGTGCAACCCGGCCAAGCGCACGACCAGCATGCATAAACCATGGGGAGGTGATGGTCGCCTGCGCACAGGTCATTTCTGCTCTCGTCAAGAATTGTTGATCGGCGCGAGTTCTCAGAGCCCGCTTACTGGCCGAGCGCTGCCGGTGTCGCGCCCGGACAGCGCCTGCATCTCCACGCCAATGCGGTGGCGCAACAAAAATCCGTTGGCAATCGACCAGATCAAAGCGATCTGCCAGTCGTCAAAGGCCAAAGGCAAAACCGCGATCTCGCCCACTACTACCCAATAATTCGGATGCCGCACAAAACGGAAAGGACCACCGCGCACCAACGGTGCCCCGTCAACGGTGATGACGCGCGTGGTCCAGTATGGGCCAAGCGTCGCGATAACCCAGACCCGCAGCAATTGCAGAACGACAAACACCGCAACCAGCGACCATAACGGCCTGATCTGGAGCGGCGTTGTTGCGGCAATCGCGATCAGCCACGACCCGTGCAGCAGGATAAACAGCGGATAATGCGCCCGTCCGATCTCTCGCCCGCCGCGCTGAAGCAGTCGGCGGGTATTGCGGGCCGCGATGGCCAATTCGCCGAGCCGCTGGATCGCGACGAGGGCCAGTATCCAGACAAGCGGGCTTTGCAGCAAGATCACGATAGCACTTTCATGAGGAAAAGCATGAATCTGAAATGAGCCATGCTTTACAAGTCTTTGTTTTCGAATTGGTTATTGCAAAAAACCGGTGCCCACTTTTTTGCCCAATGCTGTAGCCGACTGCAACGCCAGGCTGCCGCACGATCGCGTCCGGATCAGCCCTGTCATGCTTTGTCCCGCGTGGCCTACCGTGCTCCAGCGGATGAGTCGAGCGCGGTTGCGCGTTGTCTGCATACCGTAAGCCACCGGTTTGCCATTATGCACGCCCGCGCAACAACCCGACCTCGAACAGGATAACCGCGACTGTCAGCACACGATGAATCAGTGCGCCCGGATGAAAATAGACAGGGTCGATCCTTTCGGGGCTCGCAAAGGATTGCACAGCCCCCGTTGACGCAGAACATGCCGAAAACCTGCTGCACCTGCCGGCCCAGAGTTTTGATCGCCCTGCAAAAAACCGGTGCGCACTTGTTGTCATCACGCTCTATGAACGGTGGTAATCTTGGCGATGGTCGAATCGGGTCGAATCCAGGCGTGCTGACCGGCTATCGGGTGGAGCCTCGCAAACAGGAATGCGCATCATGTCACTCGTCCCGCTGCGCTTTTTGCTCGCAACCGGCATGGCAGTAATGGCCATGTCGGCATCTGCCGAACCGACTCATCTGATGATCCGCGCCTTGAGCGAGGACGCCAAATTCATTGGCGATCATACCGGCGGCGTCGAAATCACTCTGCGTGATCGAACGACCCATCGCGTGTTGAGCCAGGGCATGATCCATGGCGGGACCGGGGATACCGATCGCATCATGAAAGCGCCCAAAACACGGGGTGCCACGCTGTCAGATGCCCAGACTGCCGGTTTTGACGCAGTGATCGACATTGCCCGACCAACGCTGGTGGAGGTCGAAGCGCACGGTCCGTTGGGTCGGCCCGATGCGGTAATCACCGTTCGCTCGGCCATGTGGGTAATGCCTGGCCAGGCCATTATTGGCGACGGATGGGTGCTGAAATTTTCAGGGCTGCTGATAACCCCAAACCTCACCCGCGCCGCTGATGGCAGCGCAAGGCTCGATGCAACGGTTACGATGATGTGCGGCTGCCCGATCAGCCCGGGAGGCCTGTGGGACGAAGCGAATTACCGCATAGAAGCCGATGTGCTTGATCGCGGCGCTGTCGTGCATCACGTGCGCCTGCACTATGCCGGTCAGCCGAGCCAGTTTAGCGCCGAACTGCCACGCCAGACCGGGCGCCATCGCACCATCAGGATTGTCGCTGTACAATCAAACGCCCCGAACACGGGTGTCGTCGATCTTCCGATACGTTGAGCCAAAAAAATTGGTCCTGTGCTGCCAACAACGCGCACCACGAATTTACACGCCACCGAAAGCAGCCTGATTGCCGCGCTACAAGCCAGAGCAAAATGCGCTCGAGCGGAATGCGATTAGATTGGATCGCATTCCGCTCGAGAGTCTTTGTTTTCGCGTGATTTATTGCGATCCGCAGGCCACCGAAGGTAAAAACCGGTTCCCACTTTTTACCTTCGGT
>CAINGT010000001.1 GCA_903848655.1 uncultured Sphingomonadales bacterium | reverse complement strand
GCGTGATGCGAAAAAGTGGGAACCGGCTTTTACCTGCGGTGGCCTGCGGTTCGCAATAAATCACGCGAAAACAAAGACTTTACAGCGGAATGCGATTCAATCTAATCACATACCGCTCTAGCGCATTACGCGCTCATTCGCCTCAAGCGTGGCCGGACCGATCAGCCCGGCAGGACGCAAGGGCGCGTCGGCGCGATAGGTCGGCAGCGATGTCCACGCAACTTTGGTGGCACCGGGCGCGGCATCACCGATCAGCCGGTTGACCCATGTCGTCGCCACCCGCACCGTCAGCCGGTTGGTGCCGCGATGGACCGCCGCGCTCACATCCAGCCGATAGGGCGCGTGCCACAGCGTGCCGATGACTTGGCCATTGACCGCAACTTCGGCCATTTCGCGCACATCGCCAAAATTCAGCCACAACGGCTGGCCCGGTTTCCACCCGCGCGGCGTGGCCAGATCATGGCTATATGTCGCCACCCCGGCGAAATGGCGCACACCGAAATCGGGATGGGTGTTGAGCGGGGTCAGCGTGGCCAGAGTCGCGGTGGCGGGCGCACCACGCCCTGGTTGAAACGCCACCGACCACGCGCCATCAAGCGTGCCCAGCATCCGCGTCTGCGGCGCGGCCATCGTCAGCGTGTCCTGCACCGCGGGTTTGCGGAACACCACATGCACCGCCGCTTCGCCCGACAGGCGCAAGGGCACGATGGTTTCGCCCGCGCTGATGCGATAGCTGACTGGTTCGCTCCGCCCGGTTTCGGCGTGCCACAGTTCGGGCAGCAAGCCGTTCACGCGAAAATGCGCGTCAAAGGCTTGCGCGGCTTGCTGGCGGTTGACCACGAACCAGTCGTGCCCGTGATCCCATTGGCGATGGACAAAGCCGATATCGGTGCCGCCGTTCGCCGCAAAGTCGCTCGCGATGGTCAGCGCCGCCAGCCCGGCTTCGGCATCGGCGGCCACCACCACACAGCCTTTGCCAACCGGGTTGCACGGTCCGGCCTGATCCCCGCGCGGCCACAACTGTGCCACCAGCGCTGCGTACCGCACGGCATCAGCCCCGCCAAGGCCGGGATCGCCCTGCGGCGGATGGCCGATCACGCGCCCGCCCGCTGCGACCAGCGCGGCAATGCGTTCGAGCACCGCCAGCGACATGTGTCGGCTGCTGCCCCCCAGATAGAGCGCGCGATAGCGCGCGCCGCCGGGGCTGACCACGGCATCGCCATCGGTTTTCAGCACATGCAGCAGGGCGTCGGCGTTGACGAAATCATAGCCGTGCGTGACCGGCGCGTCGGCCACCGGGGTCAGCCCGTAAAGCCCGGTCAGCGGCGCTTCTTCGCCATAGAAATACCCCAGATCGGCAACGAACCGCCCCTGTTGCAGCATCAGCGCATTGCGCGCCATGTAATCGACCCAGGCGCGCGCCAGCGGGGCCCAGGCTTCGTGGCGGTTGAAGAACTGGCCAAAGATCAACAGCGACAGCCCGGGCTGCTTGTCATCGACCGGCTGGTGCGCGCTTTCGTGCACGACCGGGCGGTTGATGCCATTCAGGAATTCGGTGTCGATCACGTGTTTGAGCGTGCGAGGGGAATCGGCCCAATAGGCAAGCGCCGATGTCATCGATTCGGCGGCGACGATATTCTGGCCATAAATATGCGCCACGCTCGCCGCGCCGCGCATATCGGCGATATAGCTGGGGTTGGGCGGCGATCCTTGCGGATATGTCCACAGCGCCGCCATCGGCACATCGGTGTGCGATCGCATCGCCATGTCATCGCCGAGCGAAGGCCGCTTGTCCTCCAGCGCTTCGCCATAGACCGTCAAGCCTTGGGCGCGCGCCACGCGCGCAATCGTGCCGTAATGCGCCGATGCCATCAGTTCGGCCAAAGTCTTGCGCCAGTCGAACAGGAACCGGTCGGTCTGATCGCGCGATCCGATCAAGACCCCGGTCAAGGCCGGCAGCCACGGCGTCGGATCATAACCACGCGCGCTGCGGAAAGCCTCGCGCAAGCGCGGGGTCCAGTTGGCCGCGCCGACTTCGATCGAATCGGTAAGCAACGCGTTCACCCCGCGCGCGCCGAACAGATCCGGCCCGGCGGCATCGCGCACCATGCCCAGATAGTGCGTGATATAGCGTTCGACCGCGCCCGCATCGAATTTGTCGACTTCCAGCCCGGTCGCTTCGGCGGGCGCGGGGTGATTGGTGGTGCCGAGCAGCGAATGGCCCAGCCTGATGATGCGCCACGCCCCGCCAGCGGGCAAAGCGGGCGCGGTCCAGTCGAGCCGCCCAGCGGCATCCATCTGCGCCGTCAGATCGATCACCGCCGATGACGGCGGCCCCGCTGCGCCATCGCCCGGCGCGGGCAGTGCAAAATAATCGGGCGTCAGCGCAAATCCGGCGCGGGTTTCAAACCGGTCCACCGCCGCATCGCCATCGAGCCGAAACTGGCGCACATCCCATGGTGCACTGGCCGCGCCCGGCATTGCGCCAAACATCTCGGGCATCACGATCCCCGGTGCCGGGGCGCCCATATTGGCCCCGCGCGGCGCCCTTGGGTGCAAGACCAGCCGGAACTGCCGCGCGGTGACGGGCGCAAAGCTGACCGTGGTCGGCACCTCGGCGACTGGTACGGACGCGACTGTGCGCCACACCACACCATCATCGCTCGCCTCGATCACCGGGGCGACCACTGCACCCACGAACATCGCGCTCGCATGGCCGATGAATACGCGCGCGGATCGCACTGTCTGCGGGCCGGGCCATGCCAGGACCACGCTTGCCGGGCTGCCATCGGCGGGACGCGGCACGACGACCGAGTGGTCAAGGTCATCGCCCGCCAGCCTGTCGGCATCAAGCGCCGTTCCGGTCCCGGTCTGCGCGCGCGGGCGGGGCAGCGCGATACCTTGCACCGGCACTGCCAGCACCGCGATTTCGCCATAGGCGCGCGGGGGTGCAACCGGTTTGCCGCCACCGACCGTGTCATCGATCCCCGGCTGCTTGGGCAAAGACTGGAACGGGCCGGTCACCCCGGGCGGAAGCGGTAAAGACACGCTGACACGCTGCCCGGGTGAAACGCGGGTCTCGCTCCACACCAGTTTTTTCAGGCCATCGTCAGGGGCGACCCAAGGCCCGCCGGTCTCGCTCCAGCCGGGCGAGGAGGCGACCGCCAGTTCCATCCCGCGCCGGTCCGCCTCTGCTGCGGCAAAGCGGAACGCGGCTTTCCACGCCGGGGTCATATAGACCAGCCGCTGGTCAACGATCTGCGGGGTCATCAGATTGACATCGAACACGTGCACCCCGCCAATGCCGACCGCCTGCATCCACGCCAGATCTTT
The DNA here is from genome assembly GCA_903848655.1 of uncultured Sphingomonadales bacterium. Taxonomy (GTDB): domain Bacteria; phylum Pseudomonadota; class Alphaproteobacteria; order Sphingomonadales; family Sphingomonadaceae; genus Novosphingobium. Next base: position 12,606 of record CAINGT010000001.1, on the reverse strand, counting down.
GGCGATGCCGTCTTGCGTGATATTGCCGTTCATCCAGTGCCACCACACGCGCGGCCGGGCCGATTGCGGTGGATCGCGGAACTGATCGGCCAGATCATCAGCGCGCGCCGATGCCAGCGGCAGCAATGCGCAGGCGGCCAGCAACGCGAGTTTCAGGCGGCGGGACATGGTATTCTCCGTCAAGCGGTCTGCATCGGATCGCGGTAGCAAGCCCTTTGCCATAACGCGTGATGACAAAAAACCGGTACCGGGTTTTGTCAGATAATCACGCGAAAACAGAGATACCGGCGCATGGCATGCCAAGCGCCCGGCCTCTGCCAATCGCTGTCGCCAATGGCAAACCCGGCACGCGGATCGTGATGTTGCCAAGCGCCGGAAAATCTGTCTCACTTGAACAAAATGGGGGGATGTGATTCGGACATGGCAATAGCGCGCATGGCTGGTGTGGATGCGACACCGTCAGTCAATCCCGTGCAAACGCGCGATGACTGGAATGCCATGCGCAGCGCCGCTTTGGCTGATCCTGGCGCGTTTCACGGTGCCATCGCGGCGCGCACGATTCATTGGTATGTGCCCGACATTGGCGATGCAGGGGCTTGGCTGTCGCGCGCTGAAGACGGGCGCTGGAGTGGCTGGGATGCGGCCACGGGCGATGCGCTGATCGCCGGGGTCGCGGCGGATTTTGTGCCGTGGACGGTGGCGTTCGACGCGTCCCAGCCGCCGCACTGGCGCTGGTTTACCGGTGGGCGCACCAATGCCGCGTTCAATGAAGTCGATCGCCATGTGCTGGCCGGTCATGGGGATGAACCCGCGCTGATTTTCGAAGGCGACCGCTGGGACATGGCCGCCGATAACGGACGGGGCGCACCGGTCGATTGCTTTGCGGTGTCGCGCAAGCAATTGCTGCTTGAGGTTGCCAAATGCGCCCGTGCGCTTGATGCACTGGGGCTGAAGGCGGGGGACCGCATTGCGCTCAACATGCCGAGCATCGTGCCGCAGATCTACTGGACCGAAGCGGCAAAGCGGCTGGGTATCGTCTATACGGCGGTGTTCGGCGGGTTTAGCGACAAGACATTGTCCGACCGCATTGCCGATGCCGGGGCGCGGGTCATCGTCACATCGGATGGCAGTTACCGCAACGCGCAAGTGGCGGCCTTCAAAACCGCTTATACCGATCCCGCGCTCGACACGTATGTTCCGGTGGCGACGGTACTTGCCGTGCTGGCAGCCACCGACCTCGGGCTGGATGCGGCCGATGCAGCGGTGATCCTTGCCACCGTGGCCGAAACGCTGGCGGGGGAAGTCACGGTCGAACGTTCCGACGTGATGCGCGGGGTGGGGCGCGCGCTGATCGTGCTGGGCGCGGAAGGGCGGATCGGCACCAGCGATGCCGCGCGCGTGCGGCTGGCCATCGCGTCAAGCCTGGTCACGCTGCCGCCGCGCGTCGATACCGTGATCGTGGTGCGCCACACCGCGCAGCCCGATATCGTCTGGCGCAGCGAGCGTGATCGCTGGAGCCCTGATCTGACCGAAGCGGCGCTGGCAACAGTGCTGACCAACGCGCGCGCTGCCGGTTTTGCGGTCGCCACCGAAGCGGACTTGCTGGCGCTGCCCGATCACGATTTCGTCAGGGCAATCTGGGCGACTTCGCGGCCACTGCCGGTCGATGCCGATTTTCCGCTGTTCTTTATTTACACGTCGGGTTCGACGGGCAAGCCGAAAGGCATCGTCCATGTCCACGGCGGCTATACTGCGGGCATCGCCAGCACGATGGCGGTCGCGTTCGATGCGCGGGCGGGCGATACGATCTATGTCGTCGCCGACCCCGGCTGGATTACCGGGCAAAGCTATCTGATTTCGGCAGCGCTGACCACGCGTGTCACATCGGTCATTTCCGAAGGATCGCCGGTTTTTCCGCATGCCGGGCGCTTTGCCTCGATGATCGAGCGGCACAGCGTCACGATCTTCAAGGCCGGGGTAACGTTCCTCAAATCGGTCATGGCCGATCCGTCGAACCTGGCAGACCTGCAACGGTACGACATGTCTTCGTTGCGGGTCGCGACATTTTGTGCCGAGCCGACATCGCCAGCGGTGCAGGCGTTCGGCATGGACCATGTGACGCCGCAGTACATCAACAGCTATTGGGCGACCGAGCACGGTGGGATTGCGTGGACGCATTTCTACGGCAACCGCGACTTTCCGCTGCGCGCCGATGCCCATGCTTATCCGCTGCCGTGGATCGTGGGCGATGTGTGGGTCGAAGATGACGATGCCGCCCCATCAGCCTCATCCGATGCCGCCCCGTTTGCCCGCAGCGACGCGGGCGGCGTGCCATGGCGCCGGGCGGAACCGGGCGAAAAGGGCGAAATCGTGATCGCCGCGCCTTATCCGTATCTGGCGCGCACGATCTGGGGCGATGCTGCCAATTTCCGGGTTGAAAACGGCAGCGTGGTGCCGGGTTGGCGCGGCGATGCGGCCCGCTGGGAAAGCGGATACTGGACCCGCTGGCAATCCGCCTGGGCTTATACCCAGGGGGATTTTGCGATCCACCATGCGGATGGCTCGTTCTCGCTGCATGGCCGCAGCGATGATGTCATCAATGTGTCGGGCCACCGCATGGGCACCGAAGAGATCGAAGGCGCGGTGCTGCGCGACAAGACACTTTTTCCCGATTCGCCCGTCGGCAATGTGCTGGTGGTTGGCGCGCCGCACCGGGAAAAGGGCCTGACTCCGCTGGCATTTGTGATCCCGGTGGCGCACCGCAAGCTGACTCATGAAGACCGGCGGCGGTTGTTCGATCTGGTGCGCACCGAAAAGGGCGCGGTGGCAGTGCCTGCCGACTTTATCGAAGTGTCGCAATTTCCCGAAACCCGCAGCGGCAAATATATGCGCCGGATGGTGCGGGCGCTGGTCGAAGGCGGCGATCCCGGTGATGTGACAACGCTGCGCAATCCCGACAGTCTGGTCGAGCTTCGCACCGCAATTGATGAGTGGCAGCGCAAGCAGCGCCTGGCGCAAGACCAGTCGCTGTTCGAACGCTATCGCTATTTCCTGATCCAGTACAACGCCGTCGCCCCCGGCAAACGGGTCGCCACCGTCACCGTGACCAATCCGCCGGTGAACGCGCTGAACGAACGCGCGATCGACGAACTGGTGATCGTGGTTGACCATCTGGCGCGCAAGGATGATGTGGTCGCTGTGGTGTTCACTGGCGCGGGCAGTTCCTCGTTCGTTGCGGGCGCCGACATCCGCCAGTTGCTGGAAGAAGTGCACACCCCGGGCGAAGCGATGGTGTTGCCGGGCAATGCCCAGCTCGCCTTTGCGCGGATCGAGGCGATGGGCAAGCCGTGCATTGCGGCGGTGCAGGGGGTCGCGCTGGGCGGCGGCATGGAATTCGCGCTCGCCTGCCATTACCGCATTGCGCAAGACACCGCCCGCTTTGGCCAGCCCGAAATCCGCCTGCGGCTGCTGCCGGGCTATGGCGGCACGCAGCGCCTGCCGCGCCTGCTGGGCGATGCGCGCGGGGCCACAGGGGTGCGCGATGCGCTGGATCTGATCCTTGGCGGGCGTACCATCAGTGCAGCGGCGGCGGCTGCCATCGGCCTGATCGATGAACGGGTCGATGGGTCCAATGATGCTCTGTCCAAGGCCCATGCGGCAGTGCGCGCGTATGTCCGCCACGGTGCCGACAGCGTGCTGGGACGCGCATTCGCCGCCCGTCAAGCCGCAACGGTGCGCTGGGCGCAACCGGCGGGGATCGATCTCGACACGGTGCTGGCCGACGCTTTCCTCCAGTCGGTGCTGCGCCAGCTTGGCTGGGCCGGGCGCGGCACGGCGGGCGAACGCGCGCTCGATGCCGTGCGCACCGGGCTGGAACAGGGCATCGCCGCCGGGCTGGCGCGCGAAGCCGCGCTGTTTGCCCAAGCGGTGATCGATCCGGCTGGCGGCAAGACCGGCATCCGGGAATTCATGGACAAAGTCAGCCCGCCTTTGCCGGTGCGGCGCGATGGCGTGTGGATCGACAGCGAACACGCCGCACGTGCCGCCATGCTTGAGGCAGCGGGCGATCTGCTGCCGGTCGGCGCACCGTTCTATCCCGGTGTCAGCCCGATTCCGCCGTGGCAATATGCCTTTGGCATTGCGCGCGATGCGGAAACCGGCGCGCCAAGGTTCGGCCCGCCCGCCACGCACGAACGCGAAATGATCGTGCCCGTGCGCGACCCCGCGCCCAATGAAGCACTGCTGTACATGCTGACCAGCGAAGTCAATTTCAACGATATCTGGGCGCTGACCGGGATCCCGGTATCGCCGTTCGATGCGCATGACGAAGATGTTCAGATCACCGGTTCGGGCGGCATCGCGCTGGTTGCCGCGCTGGGCAGCGAAACCCGCGCGCAAGGCCGGGTCCAAGTCGGCGATCTGGTCACCGTCTATTCCGGCACCAATGATCTGCTGTCACCGCAAACCGGCAACGATCCGATGTTTGCGGGCTTTGCCATTCAGGGCTACGAAACCGAAACCGGCAGCCATGCACAGTTCCTGACCGTGCAGGCACCGCAGATGCACACCATCCCGCCCGACCTGACGCTGGAACAGGCGGGCAGCTATGTCCTGAACCTTGGCACGATTGCGCGGTGCCTGTTTACCACGCTGAACATTGCGCCGGGGCGAACGCTGTTTGTCGAAGGAGCGGCCACTGGCACCGGGCTTGACGCTTTGCGCAGCGCGGTGCGCACCGGGCTGTTCGTCACCGGACTGGTATCGAGCGCGGAACGCGCGGCGTTCATCACCGGGCACCAGGGCGCGGTTGGCGCGATCAACCGCAAGGAGCCGGGCTTTGCCGATATTTTTACCACCGTGCCCGAAGACCGCGCCGCCGCGCGCGCGTGGGAAGCGGCTGGCGCGCCGCTGATTGCGCGCTACGAAGCGCTGAACGGGGGCAAGCGCGCCGACTATGTCGTCAGCCACGCAGGCGAAACGGCATTTCCGCGCAGTTTCCAGTTGCTGGCCGATGGCGGCACGCTGGCTTTTTACGGCGCATCTTCGGGCTATCATTTCAGTTTCATGGGCAAATTCGGTGCAGCGTCGCCCGAAGCGATGTTGCGCAAGGCGCATTTGCGCGGCGGTGAAGCGGTGCTGATCTATTATGGCCCCGGATCAACCGGACTGCTCGATGAAACCGGGCTGGAAATCATCGAGGCGGCGCGGCGGTTCAACGCGCGCAGCGTGGTTGCGACCACCACCGATGGCCAGCGCGAATTCCTGCAATCGCTTGGGCTGGAAGATGCGATTGCCGGGGTGGTCAGCCTGGAGAGCATCCATCGCCGCGAAGGCGCAAACTTTGCCTGGCCCGCAACGATGCCGCGGCTGCCCGATGCCAAAGCGGATATCGAAGTGTTCAAGGCTGCGGTGCGCGATTATCAGGACCGCGTGATGAAGCCGTTCGGGTCCGCCGTGGGCCGGATCTTGCGGTCGGCTGACAATCCGCGCGGCAGCCCGGATCTGATTTTCGAACGCGCCGGGCAGGATACGCTGGGCGTTTCCACATCCTTGGTCAAACCGTTTACCGGGCGGGTGGTCTATGCCGAAGATATGTCGGGCCAGCGTTTTACGTTTTACGCGCCGCAAGTGTGGACCCGGCAACGCAAGATCCTGATGCCAACCGCGTCGATCCTCGGCACGCATTTGTGCAATGCCTATGAAGTCGCGCGGATGAACGACATGATCGCCGCAGGCCTGCTCGAAGTGACCGAGCCGGTGGTGGTGCCATGGCACGGCTTGCCGCAGGCGCATCAGGCGATGTGGGAAAATCGCCATTCTGGCGCGACTTATGTCGTCAATCATGCCTTGCCGATGCTCGGCTTGCGCAGCCGCGAGGCGCTGCTCGAAGCATGGGCAGCGCACCAGGATTAATCAGGGGGGCAGGACACAATGGCAAAGGCAACGAAACTGGCGCAGCCTGCAACACTACCGGGTTCTGGCAGGCTTTCCGGCAAGATCGCTGTCGTGACCGGCGCAGCGGGCAATCTGGGCGGGCATATCGTGCGCCATTATTTGCGCGAAGGCGCAACCGTGGTGATGACGGGCCGCACTGCAGCCCGGATTGATGCCGCCGCCGCTGCCATGCGCAGCGAAACGGGTGTGGATGCGGCGCGGCTGGCCACGGTCGTGCTCGATGGGGCCGATCCCCAGTCGGTGCGCGACGCGATGGCGCACGTGGTCGCGCGGTTCGGGCATATCGACGTGCTGGTCAACAATGCCGGTTCAGCCGGTCCCAAACAGCCGATCGAACAGCTCCCGTTCACTGCCGACGAATTGGCCGTGCAGCGCAAGCATGGCTCGACCGACACCGAAACCGTTGGCGATGCCATGCGCAATGTGTTTGGCGTGGCGTGGAATCTGGCGCGCACCGCCGCACCGGCAATGCGCGAAGGCGGATCGATCATCAATGTTTCGACGATCTTTTCGCGCACTGCCTATTATGCCCGCGCCGCCTATGTCGTGCCCAAAGCGGCAATGAACGCGTGGTCGCGCGAACTGTCGCTGGAGCTTGGCTTGCGCGGCATCCGTGTCAATCTGGTGTTCCCCGGCCCGATCGAAGGCGAACGCATCCGTTCGGTCTTTGCCACGATGGACAAACTGCGTGGCGATGAACCGGGCACGACGGCCAACCAGTTCTTTGACATGATGTCGCTTGAACGCAGCACTGGTGGCGCGGCAAAGGCCAAGACGTTTCCTTTGCCCGAAGATATCGCGGCAACGTGCGTGTTTCTCGGCAGCGACGAATCGGCCTGTTACAACGGCCATGATTTCGAAGTGACGCATGGCATGACATTGCGCAAGGAATCGCGGTCAACGTTTCTCGCCCGCCCGACCATGCGGTCGCTCGATGGCGTCGGGCTCGCCGCGCTGATCGTGGCGGGCGATGATTGGGAAGATGCGCTCGAAATTGCCAAAGTCCAGCTTGCATCGGGGGCCAGCGTCTTGCTCGGCTTGCCCCGGCAGGCTGACGTGGCGATCGCCCAGGTCCGCGCCAAGGCCGCCGCAATCGGCGATGCGCTGACCATCGTGCGGTTCAACCGCAACGATCCGGCGGCGATGGAGGCCACGCTGGGGGCCTACAGCGAAGATCATGCGCCGATTACCGGCGCGATCTTCATGCCCGCGCGCGCACCCGGCGAATTTGTCGGCCATCTGGTCGATGCGACGGACAAGGACGTGGCATCGTTCATGGACAATGAACTGGTGGGTGCCATCGCGCTGGCCCGCACGCTCAGCCGTTATTGGAAAAGCCACGATCACTTGCTGCAACCCCCGCGCTTTCTGTTCCTGTCCAATCCGGGCGATGGTAAAGGCGATGTCTATGCCAATGTGCTGCGCGCAGCGACGGAGCAGCTCGTGCGCATCTGGCGCGATGAATCTGCGGTCGATGTCGCGCACGGGCGGCGGCGGCAGATCGAATGGGGCAACCAGATCGTCCGGTTCACCAATGCAGAGCCGGAAAATACCCGCTTTACTGCCGGCCATGCCGCGCGTTTGCTTATCAAGGAAAGCCAGGTCGCCGAAGTTACGCTCTATGTGCCCCACAGCATCGGGGCCGCCACTGGCGCGCGCAAGGCGATGGCAGGTTTCAGCGAAAACATCACCGGGTTGCATCTGGGCAAAGTTGCGCTGATTACCGGCGGCTCGGCTGGTATCGGCGGGCAGGTTGCGCGGCTGCTCGCGCTTGCCGGGGCGAAAGTGATGATGGTGGCTCGCCGTGAAAGCGAACTGGCGGTCGCGCGCGCGCGGATCGTCAACGAGCTGGAAGATATCGGCTTTGCCGGGGTCGAACGCCGGGTGCAGACGCTGGCCGGGCTTGATGTCAGCAATCTTGCCTCGCTCAAAGGCGCGGTCGATGCCACGATCAAGGCCTTTGGCCGCATCGATTATCTAATCAACAACGCCGGGGTCGCCGGGGCCGAAGACATGGTCGTGGATATGAGCCTTGATGCGTGGAACTATACGCTCGACGCCAATCTGATTTCCAATTTCGTGCTGATGCACCACGTCGTTCCGCTGATGAAAGCGCAAGGTTCGGGCTATGTGCTCAATGTCTCGTCGTATTTCGGCGGCGAAAAATACCTTGCCGTCGCTTATCCCAACCGCGCCGATTACGCGGTGTCGAAATCGGGCCAGCGCGCGATGGTCGAGGCGATGTCGCGCTATCTGGGTCCCGAAGTGCAATTCAATGCAATTGCGCCCGGCCCGGTCGATGGCGACCGGCTGGCCGGGACGGCGGGCAAGCCGGGGCTGTTTGACCGGCGGGGCAAACTGATCCTTGAAAACCGGCGGTTGAACGCGATCCACGCCGCCACGGTCAAAGCGCTGCGGCGCGGCATCCGTGTCGAAGCGCTGCTCAACCGGCTGGCGCGCAATGACACCGTGCGGATTTCGCACGACACCGACAATCCGCGCGAATTGCGTGATCTGGCGCTGGCGTGCGCACGCGAAGGCGATGGCGTGTGCACCTGGGATCGCTATTTGATGACCCCGGCCATGGCTGCCCGGCTGGTGGCGCGGTTGCGCGGTGCCGGCTATTTCCTCGATGCGCCCGGCTGGTCAGACCGGCCCGATACCGCAGAGGCCAACAGCAATTGGTTGCTGCGGACCCCTGCTGCCGACGCGCCGTTCCTGCCGGCCGAACGCATCGCGGCAGAAGCGCGCAAAGTGGGCAGCGGCGTGCTCTCGCAGCTTTACCTCGGCAAAATGCCGACCGAAACCGATGTCGCGCAGGCAACCGTGTTCTTCCTGGCTGATCGCGCGGTCAGCGGTGAAACTTTCATGCCTTCGGGCGGGCTGAGTGTCGAACGGTCTACCACCGAACGCGAATTGTTCGGCAGCCCCAATCAGGAACGGCTCGACCAGATGCGCGGCCGCACGGTGTGGATCATCGGCGAACACTTGGGTGATTTTCTGGCCGAAACCGCACGCCAGTTTTTGACCGAATGCCACGTTGCCCGCGTCGTTGTGCTCACCCGCAGCGCCGCCGCTTTTGCCCGCGTGCGCGATGCACTGGCCGACATCCCCGACGTGCCGCTGGCATCGATCCTGCTCGATACCGGGGTCGAAACCGCCATGGACAGCGCTTTGCAGCAGTGGGGCAGGCCGACCACGATTTTGTCCACCCCGCTCGAAGCCCTGCCGACACGGCTGTTCCAGACCGATGCCTTGCTGACACCGGATGAATTCCGCGATCTGGTGGCCAACAATCTGACCGCGCATTTCCGCGTCGCGCGCAAGGCATCGCTTTATGACGATTGCCAGTTGGTGCTGGCATCGCCCGATGTGCCGATGGGCGACACCAGCCCGGCCTTTGCGCTCGCCAATTTCATCAAGACCACGTTGCACGCGTTTACCGCGACGCTCGCGGTCGAAAACGAACGTCTGGTCCACAATGTGCCGGTCAACCAGATCAATCTGACCCGCCGCGTCCGCTCTGAAGAGCCGCGCGATCTGGACGAACAGCTTGAAGAAACCAAGCGCTTTACCCGCGCGGTCCTGCTGGTGGGCGCGCCGCTGCCCGATGCCGAAGATTCGCGGTATCGCGCCCGCATCTATCGTGGCATGTCGATGACGGTGTGATGCACTATCTGGCGTTCGAAAAACCGGTCGAGGCGCTGGCAATCAGCGCCGCAGCCTTGCGCGCAGAGGGTAACCGCGAAGCAGAGGCGGCGATGCTGGACGAGCGGGCGCACCGCCAACTCGCCGATATGTACGCCCGCCTGACCCCGTGGCAACGCACCCAGGTGGCCCGGCACCCCGCGCGGCCCCATTTCGGCGATTGGGTCGAGGGGCTGTTCACCGATTTCATGCCGCTGAGCGGTGACCGCCGGTTTGGCGATGATCGGGCAATTCTGGGCGGATTTGCCCGGCTCGCGGGCCGCCGCGTGATGGTGATCGGCCATGCCAAAGGCGAAGACACCGCATCGCGCATCACGCACAATTTCGGCATGGCCAAACCCGAAGGATATCGCAAGGCGATCCGGCTGATGGAACTTGCCGACCGGTTCGCGCTGCCGGTGATCACGCTCGTCGATACGCCCGGGGCCTTCCCCGGCATCGAAGCCGAAGCGCGCGGCCAGGCCGAAGCGATTGCGCGCTGCACCGAAAAATGCCTGTCGCTGGGTGTGCCGTTGATCGCCGTGATCGTCGGAGAGGGCGGATCAGGCGGTGCCGTCGCGCTGTCATCGGCCAACCGCGTGCTGATGTTCGAACACGCCATCTATTCGGTCATCTCACCCGAAGGCTGCGCCTCGATCCTGTGGCGCGGAGCCGATCGCGCGCCAGACGCCGCCGAAGCGATGAAAATCACCGCCGCCGACTTGCTGCGGCTCGGCGTCATCCACCGCATCATCTACGAACCCGTCGGCGGCGCGCACCGCGACCACGGCGAAGCAATCCGCCGCCTGTCGCTGGCCTTGCAAACCGAACTCGACAGTCTGACCTGCCAAAGCCCAACCGACTTGCGCACCGAACGAAGCGCATTTTTCGACCAACTGGGTCAGGTGTAAGCGGCTGTTGGGAACATCCTGCCGGTTGTGCGCCGAAGGCTTTCCAAGCGGGTGATCCGGAACGGATGCGTGGCTGCTGTGGGCGGGAGGTGGGACTTTTTTGCCATTCGCTGTCCTTCCCGAATTCGTCAGCAATAGCCCATGCCGGCCATTGCCCCGACCGCGCATAGCAATTCAAGTTGGCGTTGCTCGAGTTAAATGCAATCGATTGTTGATGAGGATGATATCCAGGAGGGAAGCAATCATGGTCATGGCTGCGACGGGTCTGTACCCTGCTGCTTCGCACGCCGGTTTCACCTTGGGCGATACGGCATGGTGGCAATCGGCGGTTGGCTACCAGATTTATCCAGCCAGCTTTGCCGACAGCAACGGTGATGGCATCGGCGACATTCCCGGCATCATTGGCAAGCTGGACTACCTGGCCGAGTTGGGTATCGGCTTTATCTGGCTGTCGCCGGTATATGCCTCGCCAATGGTCGATAACGGCTATGACATCTCCGACTATCGCGCGATCAATCCGATCTTCGGCACCATGACCGACATGGAACGCCTGATCGCCGAGGCCCGTGCCCGGCACATTGGAATCGTGATGGACCTGGTGGTCAATCACACCTCGGATCAGCATGCATGGTTCCACGCAGCGCGCACTGATCGCCAGTCACCCTATCGGGATTACTACATTTGGCGCGAAAATCTTCCGGCCAAGGGCTCACCAGCGGATATTGAAGCGTCGTTCGGCGGATCGGCATGGAGCCACGATCCGCAGAGCGGGGAATATTATTTCCACTTGTTTGCCCCCCAGCAGCCAGATTTGAATTGGGAAAATCCCGCCCTGCGCGCCGAAGTGCATGCGATGATGAACTGGTGGCTGGACAAGGGCGTTGCCGGCTTTCGCATGGATGTGATCGACCTGATCGGCAAAAGGCCCGAGGCCGGCATCGTGGCCGACGGGCCGGAACTCCACCACTACTTGCGCGAAATGGTCGATGCGACATTGGCTGGCCGCGATGCGGTTACGGTGGGCGAAGCATGGAGCGCCACACCAGCCAATGCCCCGCTCTACAGCGCGCCGGAACGTCGTGAAGTTTCGATGGTGTTTCAGTTTGGCCATGTCACCCAATTCTGGGACGAAAAGCTTGGAAAATGGAAGCCCAAGCCGATTGATTGGCCCAAGTTGAAAGCGACGTTCGCCACCTGGCAAACGGCGCTGCACAACCAAGGCTGGAACTCGTTGTTCTGGGGCAACCACGATCTGCCCCGTGCAGTCTCGCGCTACGGCGACGAGGGCGAACATCGGGTTGCGTCCGCCAAGGCGCTGGCCACGGTGCTGCACCTGATGGAGGGCACGCCCTATATCTTTCAAGGAGAGGAGATCGGCATGACCAATGCCGGCTTCACCCGCATCGACCAGTATCGCGACGTTGAAACCCTGAATTTCTATCGGATTCAGTTGGCCGAAGGCGTAAGTGAAGCGGATTTCCTGGCCGGGGCCCGCGCCAACAGCCGTGACAACGCTCGCACTCCCATGCAGTGGTCAGCGGCACATGCTGCCGGCTTCACCAGCGGCACACCTTGGATAGCGGTCAACGGGAACTTCCCGCACCTGAACGTTGAGCAGGACAGGGCCAATTCCGAAGGCGTGTTCCAGCACTACCGGCGCTTGATCGCCTTGCGCCGGGAACACGCAGTCGTGCGCCATGGCGAATTCCGGATACTCGTTCCGGATCACCCGGCTCTATTTGTGTTCGAGCGGCGGCTGGGCTCTGAATGCCTGCTCGTCGTTGTCAACATGTCGCAGCAGCAGACGGTGATTCCGCCAGGGGGAATCCCAGTGGTTCACGGACTCGATCTTGTGAGCAGCAGAACCGTTTCAACGGCTGCAGGCACCACGCTTGATCCCTATGCCGGCTTTGCGGTCTGGTGCTGACACTTGACGACCAACCTTTGGCGCATCGCTCGGCAGTCATTCTTCCTATGAACCAACGACGTTTTCCAACGGATATACAAGGGAGTATGAAAAACTGCTTTGTTGGCAGCAGGGATCGACGAGGCG